>JAGKSX010000018.1 GCA_018993155.1 Hydrogenophaga sp. | reverse complement strand
CGGCGGCGCTTTCCTCCACCAGGGCGGCGTTCTGCTGCGTGACCTGATCGAGCTGGTTCACCGCGTCGCTGACCTGGCTGATGCCCTGCGACTGCTCCACGCCGGCCGCGCTGATCTCGGTGATCATGTCCGTCACGCGCTTGACCTGCGACACGATGTTTTCCATGTTGCGGCCCGCGTCGTCGGCCAGCCGCGAGCCGGCTTCCACCTTCTCCACGCTCTCGTTGATCAGGAGCTTGATTTCCTTGGCGGCGCCCGCGCTGCGCTGCGCCAGGTTGCGCACCTCGCCGGCCACCACCGCGAAACCCCGGCCCTGTTCACCGGCGCGCGCGGCTTCCACCGCGGCGTTCAGCGCCAGGATGTTGGTCTGGAACGCGATGCCGTCGATCACGCCGATGATGTCGGCGATCTTCTTTGAGCTTTCGGTGATGTCCTGCATGGTGCCCACCACCTGGCCCACCACGTCGCCGCCCTGCACGGCCGCCTCGCTGGCGGTCGTGGCCAGCTGGTTGGCCTGGCGCGCGGTCTCCGAGTTCTGGCGCACCGTGGAAGTGAGCTCTTCCATCGAGGCCGCGGTCTGTTCGAGGTTGCTCGCCTGTTCTTCGGTGCGCTGGCTCAGGTCGTTGTTGCCGATCGCGATCTGCGAGCTGCCGGTGGCGATGGACTCGGAGCTGGAGCGCACGTTGCTCACGATGTTGAGCAGGCTGGTGTTCATCGCCTTGAGCGCGTTCAGCAGCTGCCCGGTTTCGTCGGTGCTGGTGACGTGAATGCGCGAGGTCAGGTCGCCGGCGGCCACGGTCTCGGCCACGCGCACGGCCTCGTTCAGCGGCCGCGTGATGGAGCGGCTGATCACCAGACCCAGCGCCATGCCGATGCCCACGGCGGCGGCGACGAGGGCCAGCATCATGGTCAGGCTGGTGGCGTAGAGCTGGTCCGTCAGGTCGTTGGCCTTGCTGGCCGCGCCTTCCTTCATGCGGGAGAGTTCCGTGAACAGGTTGTCGACCTTGGTGGACTCGATGCGGGCGTCGTCCAGCGCCTTGGTCAGCGCCTCGCTGCGGGTGGACAGCAGGGCGTCCTGCGCGGCCAGGCTGAGCGCGGTGTTCAGGTGCTGGCGGTAGGCGGCCAGCGAGGCTTCGGCCTCGGCGAACATGTCCTTGGCCTTCGATGAATAGAACAGGGGCGCGGCCTTGCCAAGCAAGTCGCCGGCGGCGTTCAGGCTCTTGTCCAGGGTCGCCTTGTTCGCCGCGCGCTCTTCCTCGGTGGTGGCCAGCATGAAGTTGGAGCGGGCGCGCCCGGCGTAGATCAGGTTGATGTTCGCCTCCTTGATGTGAGAGAGGCCCATCAGCTCAAGGGTGTACATCTTGGTGGCCTCGTCGTTGATCCTCGACATGTTGAAGATGCCGATGCCGCCCACCAGGGCACAGATGGCGCAGATGACGAGAAAGGCGGCGATCAGGCGAGGGCCGACCTTCAGAGACTGGATGAAATTCACTTTTTTCCCGGGGTTGATGGCCAGAGGCGGCCGGTGGATGCAGCGCCGTCAGCGCTGACGTTCAGACGTTGATCCGCCAACTATCGGCGCCGCCGCGGGCGTCTTGAGGAAAGAAAGCGCCTTTATCCGCCATGCGGTCGCGGTGCATACCTTCCGCCTCATTCCCCGCGGAAAACGCGCCGTCGCTGGCGCCGCCGGAGGCTCCAACGCCGGGTTTTCAGCCTGTTGACCCGGGCCGGCCGCGCCCTCGCCCCTCGATACTTTCTTCACCCCAAGCCCTTACGCCGCCGCGCCCATGAACAGCTCCATGCTTTTGAACATCCAGAGCAGCCTTGCGCAGATCAAGGCCAGCGAGTCGCACATCGCCGAGGCGTTGCCGCTCGGCGGGGGCCAGGGCGCCCGCTCGTTCACCGACCACATCGGCGGCCTGATCCGCTCGGTGGACGACAAGGGCCACGAGGCCCAGGCCATGGTGAGCGCGGTCGAGACGGGCCAGAGCGACAACCTGGTCGGTGCCATGCTCAAGAGCCAGGAAGCCTCGCTCAACTTTCAAATGATGATGCAGGTGCGCAACAAGGTCGTTTCGGGCCTCGACGACCTCATCAAGCTGCCGATCTGAGCCGCATGCCCGCGACCACGAAGATCATCGGGCCCGCCCGCGGGGCGCTCATGACGGTGATCGACACCTGCGAACTGGGCCGCCCCGTTCACGTGCTGGACCGTTTTTGCGAGGTCCTCCACGCCGATCTGGCGGCCGCCGTGGAAAGCCTGTTCGCCACCCGCACCACACCGGGCTTCCAGCTGGGGCGCATCGAACATTCGCGCCGCGTCCATCCGCACAGGCCCCTGCGCTGGTTCCTGTTCGACACGGCCGCCGGCCGCCTGGGTTTCTCCATCGATCGCCAGGCCGCGCTCGCGCTGCTGGCCCGCCGCCTGGGCATGAGCAACTGGAACCAGCTGGATCAGGAAACGCTGCAGCGCTCGGAAACCGCCACCGAACAGCGGCTCGCCGCGCAGGTGGGCAAGCGCCTCGTGCAGTGCCTCTCGGCGCGCCTGCTCAGCGGCTTGCAGGAGCGCACCGCCCCGGACACCGCGCCGGCCGTGCTCGACACCGAGCGCCATGGCTTCGGCGGCCCCACCGATGCCCAGGCCCTGTTCCTGGGCTGCGACCTGCTCGACGCCCAGGGCAGCCCCATGGGCCGGCTGAACTGGGTGCTGGAAGACTGCGCCCTGGACGCCCTGCTGCGCGCCCTGGCGCCGCCCCGGCGCAAGCCCGCGAAAAAACCCATCGACCCGGCCACCCTGCGCCGGCAGCTGCCCATGCTGCTCGACGTGCGGCTGCTGGAGAAGCCGCTGTCGCTGGGCGACGTGATGGCGCTGCGGCCTGGCAGCGTGCTGCCGGTCGACCTCGGCCTGGCCACCGTGCGCATCCAGGACAGCCCGGTGCTCAAGGCCAGCGTGGTCGAGCACGGCGGCAAGCTCTGTCTCACCTCCCTCCAAGAAGTCTGAACCGCCATGGAAAACCTCACCGCGCCCTCCCCAGCCGACGCCACCGGCGGCATCGACGAACTGCTGTCCTACATGGACGGCCCGGCCGAGAAACCCGCGGCGGAACCGGTGGCGTTCGAGGCCCCGGCACCCCGGCTGGGCATGGGCAGCCTCATGCGCAAGATCCCGGTCACGCTCACGCTGGAGCTGGGCTCGACCCGGGTGTCGCTGGAAGACCTGGCGCACCTGAGCACCGACAGCGTGGTCGAACTCGATGCGCTGGCTGGCGAGCCGCTGACCATCAAGGTCAATGGCGTGTCCATCGGCAAGGCCGTGGTGGTGGTCTCCGGCGAAAACTACGGCCTGAAAGTGGTCGAGATCTCCGACCTGAACCTGGACAGCCTGGCCGCATGACGCCACGCGCCCTTCGACCCGGCGCCCTGCTCCTGGGCGCCGTCACGCTGGCAGCGCTCGCGGGGCTGGCCAGCACCGATGCGCTGGCGCAGGCCCAGGCGCCGGCGGGGGGTCAAGGGCTGCAGATCTTCAGCAGCAACACCAGCGGCGGCACCACCGACTACACGGTTCGCACGCAGATCCTGATCATCATGACGCTGCTGGGCTTGCTCCCGGCCATGATGCTCATGATGACCAGCTTCACCCGCTTCGTCATCGTGCTCTCGCTGCTGCGCCAGGCGCTGGGCCTGCAGCAGGGCCTGCCCAACCGCATCATCACCGGCATCGCGCTCATCCTCACCCTGCTGGTGATGCGGCCGGTGGGCGAGCGCATCTGGACCGACGCGCTGCAACCCTACGACGAGGGCAGGATCACCCTGGCCCAGGCGCTGGAGAACGCCGAGGCGCCGCTCTCGCGCTTCATGCTCGCGCAGACCAGCAAGCCCGCGCTCGAACAGATCGCCACGCTGGCCGGCGCGCCCGCCGTCACCGACCCCGCGTTGCACCCCTTCACCGTCAAGCTCGCCGCCTTCGTGCTGAGCGAGCTCAAGACGGCTTTCATGATCGGCTGCATGCTGTTCATTCCCTTCCTGGTCATCGACCTGGTGGTCTCGTCCGTGCTGATGGCCATGGGCATGATGATGCTCTCGCCCCTGGTGATCTCCCTGCCGCTCAAGCTGCTGCTGTTCGTGCTGGTGGATGGCTGGACGCTGACGGTCAACACGCTGGTGACCAGCGTGCGCGCGATATGACGCCCGAGATCGCCGTCGAACTGGTGGCCGAGTGCCTGAAGCTGGTGGTGGTGCTGGTCACGCTGCTCATCGGCCCCAGCCTGGTGGTGGGCGTGGTGGTGAGCCTGTTCCAGGCCGCCACGCAGATCAACGAGCAGACGCTGAGCTTCCTGCCCCGCCTCATCGTGACGCTGCTGGCCATCATCTTCATGGGGCAGTGGCTGGCGAGCAAGCTCATGGACTACTGCATCGCCATCTTCGAACGCGCCGCGCAGCTGGCGATCTGACGTGAGCCCCATGGAGCCGGTCTTCGGTCAATTGCTGGCCACGCTGCTGGCGATGTGGTGGCCCTTCGTGCGGCTGCTGGCCATGCTCTCGTTCATGCCGGTGGTGGGCGAGAACATGGTGCCCGTCACCGTGCGCGTGCTGCTGGCGCTGGCGCTGGCCGTGGTGCTGCTGCCGGTGGCGCAGCCCCCGGCGCCGATCACCCCCTTCTCCCTGCTCGGCATCGTCACCACCATCGAGCAGGTGGTGATCGGCCTGATCATTGGCCTGTGTTTCCAGTTCATCATGGCGGTCTTCACCCTGCTGGGCTTCATGGCCTCGTCGCAGATGGGCCTGTCCATGGCGGTCATGAACGACCCCATGAGCGGCGTGTCCTCCGACGTGGTCTCCACCCTGCTCTACGTCATGAGCATCCTGGTGTTCTTCGCCGTCGAAGGCCACCTGGTCTTCAACGGCGTGATGGGATCGAGCTTCAAATCCTGGCCCGTGGGCGGCGGCATCCCGCAGGTGGCGCTGGAGATGCTGCCGCTGCAGGTGGCGTGGGTCTTCTCGGCCGCCCTGCTGCTGGCCCTGCCGGTGATCTTCTCGGCCTTGGTGGTGCAGATCGGCTTCGGCCTGCTCAACCGCATCGCGCCGGCCTTCAACCTGTTCTCGCTCGGCTTCTCGCTGATCATCGTGTTCGGCCTGTTCATGCTCTCCGGCCTGGTGCGCTACATCCCCGAGCAGTACGTGCGCCTCACCTCGCGCGTGCTGGGCATGCTCGAACAGATGATGGTGGTGAGGTAAGCCATGGCCGAGCAGGACACCGGGGAAAAGACCGAAGACGCCAGCGCGCAGAAGCTGCGCAAGGCGCGCGAGAAGGGCCAGGTCGCCCGCTCCAAGGACGTGGCCACTGCCGTGGGCCTGGTCTGCAGCCTGCAGCTCATCGTCATCCTGGCGCCCTCGTACCTGGCGGATTTCAAGCACCTGTTCGGCCTGGGCTTCGTGGTGCTCGACGGCGAGGCCGCGCTGGACAACCTGTGGTCCAACGCCTTCAAGCCGGCGATCCTGCTGGTGGGCAAGATGGTGCTGCCCCTGGCGCTCATCCCCCTCATCGTGGCCGCGTTCACGCTGTTCCCCAGCGGCTGGGTGCTCAGCACCGACCAGTTCATGCCCAAGCTGGAGCGGCTGAACCCGCTGAGCTACTTCAGCCGCATCACCAAGCCCAAGCACCTGATCGACTGGGCCACCACCGCCGCCAAGGCGGCCTGCCTGGGTGGCGTGCTCTGGCACACCGCGAGTTCCACCCGCCCAGCCTTCCTGCGGCTGCAGGGCCTGCCGCTGCACGAGGCGCTGGCGCAGGCCATGGGCTTGGCGATCACCGGCATCTTCACCCTGTGCAGCGTGTTCGTGGTGTTCGCGCTGATCGACCTGCCGCTGCAGCGCTTCGTCTTCCTGCGCGAGCAGCGCATGAGCAAGCGCGACCTGAAGGAAGAGCACAAGACCAGCGAAGGCCGGCCCGAGGTGCGCCAGCGCATCCGCCAGCTGCAGCAGCAGATCGCCAAGCGCAGCGTGCGCAAGATCGTGCCCACCGCCGACGTGGTGATCGTCAACCCCACGCACTACGCGGTGGCGCTCAAGTACGACACGCAGAAGGCCGAAGCGCCCTACGTCATCGCCAAGGGCGTGGACGAACTCGCGCTCTACATCCGCGCCCTGGCCACCGAACACAAGGTGGAGGTGCTGGAGCTGCCGCCACTGGCGCGCGCCATCTACAACACCAGCCAGGTCAAGCAGCAGATCCCGGCCGCGCTGTACCAGGCCGTGGCGCTCGTGCTGCGCCATGTGCTCCAGCTGCGCGCCTACCGCGAGGGCGGCCGCAAGGCGCAGCCCGCGCTGCCCGCCGACCTCCACGTCCCCGCCCACCTGACCTGACCCGAAGCCCGCCATGAACGCCCTGAAGTCACTCTGGTCCGACCTGCAGCGCATGCGCTACGCCGCGCCGCTTTTCCTGCTGGCGATGCTGACGATGGTGATCCTGCCGCTGCCGCCGCTGCTGCTGGACGTGCTGTTCACGTTCAACATCGTGCTCTCCCTGATCGTGATTCTGGTCGCGGTCAACAGCCGCCGGCCGCTGGACTTCTCCATCTTCCCCACCGTCATCCTGGGCGCCACGCTGCTGCGCCTGATGCTCAACGTGGCCTCGACGCGGGTGGTGCTGCTCAACGGCCACCAGGGCACGGACGCGGCCGGCCAGGTGGTCGAGGCCTTCGGCCACGTGGTGATCGGTGGCAACTTCGTGGTCGGCCTGGTGGTGTTCGTGATCCTGATGATCATCAACTTCCTGGTGGTCACCAAAGGCGCCGAGCGCATCTCGGAGGTGTCGGCGCGCTTCACGCTCGACGCCCTGCCCGGCAAGCAGATGGCGATCGACGCCGACCTCAACGCCGGCCTCATCAACCAGGAAGGCGCCCAGACGCGCCGCAAGGAAGTGGCCGGCGAGGCCGACTTCTACGGCGCCATGGACGGCGCCTCCAAGTTCGTCAAGGGCGATGCCATCGCCGGCATCCTGATCCTGCTGATCAACCTCATCGGCGGCGTGCTCATCGGCAGCTTCATGCACGACCTCTCGCTGGGCGAGTCGTTCAAGCTGTACGCGCTGCTGACCATCGGCGACGGTCTGGTCGCGCAGATCCCGGCGCTGCTGCTCTCCGCCGCCGCGGCCATCATCGTCACCCGCGCCAGCGAGTCGGGCGACATCGAGAAGCAGATCACCGGCCAGCTGCTGGCTTCGCCGGGCGTGCTGTACGGGGCGGCCGGCCTGATGGCCCTGCTGGGCGCCATCCCGGGCATGCCCACCTTGATCTTCTTCGCCTTCGCCGGCGTGCTCGGTTACGTGGCGTGGCGCATGGGCTCGCGCGTGGTGGTGGCCCCGCCCGACCCCACCGCCCAGGTGCAGGTGGCCCTGCTGACCGAGAGCCAGCCCGAGATCGACTGGAAAAGCCTGCCGGTGGTGGAGCCGGTGGCCGTGTCGGTGGGCTACAAGCTGGTGGGCCTGATCGACCCCGGGCAAGGCGCCGTGCTCGCCAAGCGCCTCAAGGGCGTGCGCCAGACCCTGAGCGAAGGCATGGGCGTGGTGCTGCCGCCCATCGGCGCGCGCGACGACCTCGGCCTCAAGCCCAACTTCTACTCGGTGCTCATGCACGGCACGGTGCTGGCGCAGGCCGAGGTGTTCGCCGACCGGCTCATGGCCATCCCGGGGCCCCAGGTGTATGGCGACATCGACGGCATCCCGGGCGCCGACCCGTCGTTCCGCATGCCGGTGGTCTGGATCGAGCCCGCGCAGAAGGCGCACGCCCTGGGCATGGGCTACCAGGTGGTGGACGTGCCCACGGTGATCGCCACGCACGTGACCAAGCTGATGCGCGAGAACCTCGGCGAGCTGTTCCAGCACGACGACGTCCACGCGCTGATGGAGCGGCTGGGCGCGCTCGCCCCCAAGCTGTCGGCGGCGCTGGACAAGGCCTTCACCCACAGCATGCTGCTCAAGGTGTTCCGCACCCTGCTGGCCGAGAACGTGTCGCTCAAGGACATCGTGCCCGTGGCCACCACCCTGCTGGACAACGCGGAGCAGACCAAGGACCCATTGCTGCTGGCCGCCGAGGTGCGCTGCACGCTGCGCCGCCAGATCGTCGGCGCCCTGTGCGGCCAGACCGGCGAGATCAAGGCCTTCAACATGGGCGGCGAGCTGGAGAACCTGCTGCTGGGCGCGCTCAACCAGGCGCGCAGCGCCGGCAAGGTGGCGCTGGACAACTTCCCCATCGACCCCAACCTGCTCAACCAGCTGCAGTCCCACATGCCCATCGCGCGCGAGCAGATGAAGCAGATGGCGGCCACGCCGCTGCTGCTGGTGATGCCCCAGGTGCGCCCTCTGCTGGCGCGCTACGCCCGGCTGTTCGCGCCGGGCCTGCACGTGCTGTCCTACAACGAGGTGCCCGAGCAGCGCGAGGTCTCCATCGTCGGCTCGCTGGGCTGAGCGGCCTTCAGGCCAAGGCGTCCGGCGGCACCGGCCAGTGCCGCGTGACGCTGCTTACCACCTCGGCCAGGGCGTGCAGCAACAGCGGCGAGGTCGGGCCGGGTCGGTAGTTCAAGCCCCCTGGCGGCAGGGGTGCCAGCGGCGTGCCCAGCTGCACCTTCACCAGCGGCGCGCCCAGGCGGTCCAGGGCCTCGGCCAGCGCCGGCATCAGCTCGCGCAGCAGGGGCAGCACCTGAGCCTGTCGGGGAATCAGGGCCATGGCCAGGCCGCCCCCCACCCACAGCAACTGCACCGTGATCGGGCCGGCCTGCGGCAGGGTCAGGGCCACCTCCAGGCCGGCGGGCCCCTCTTCCCGTGGCCGAGGCTTGCGTCGCTCCCACCGCGGCGCCGCGGCCACGCGCAGCGCCACGCTCATGCCGCCCCAGGCGTACAGGTGAAAACGCCAGTGACCGGGCTCGCCGCGCTCCGGCAGCGGCGAACCGGGCGCCGTGTGCGGGCCGGGCAGCGCCAGCGGTGGCCGCTCCAGCAGCGCCAGCCCTTGCAGGCCCAGGTCCATATGGCGGGACGTGAGGATGACGCGCCATGCGGCCGCCAGCTCGGCGGGCGGCGGCAGCTTCCACTGGTAGGCCCGCAGGGCCGCCTGGTCCAGGCGCATCGCGGGCAGTTCGTCGGGTGATGCGAGGGCGCCCGGCACGCCCGGCCGGGGCGCGACGAACTCGAGTTCGAGCGAAGGCTCGGTCGCCAGCACCCGCATCCACACCATGTCGCCCACCGAAAGGCCCTGGGCCCAGGCGCCTTGCGGGGGCAGGCGCAGCGTGGCGCCGCGATCGCGCCGCAGCGTCACGCCGTGCTCGTCGCGCCCCTCGTAGCGCAGCGCAATGTGCTCGCCCACGGCCGGTCGCGGCGCGCCGTCCCGGGCGGGATGGCGCTGCTGCGGCGTGAGGCTCGCGGCGGTGACGCGATCGATGTTCATGCAGGTCTCCGTCCACCCCTTCGGAATGAAAAAAAGCCAGCCGGTTCACCGGCTGGCTTTGTCGTCTCGGGCCGCCGTGGAAGGCGGCCGAAGTCGCCGGTTTACTGCATGAGCGACATGACCAGCTGCGACATGCTCGACGACTGCTTGAGCATCGAGGTGCTGGCCTGCATCAGCATCTGGTTCTTCGTCATGTTGGCCGTTTCAGCGGCGTAGTCCACGTCCATGATTCGGCCCTTGGAGGCTTCGGTCTGGGTGCGCTGGTTGCCCAGGTTGTTGTAGACGCTTTCCAGGCGGTTGGACGAAGCACCCAGCTGCGCGCGCACGGCACCGATGGAGTCCAGCACGTCGGCCAGGTCGTCGATGGCGGTGTTGGCGGCGGCGGCGCTGGCGATTTCGGTGCCGGCGGTGGCGGTCACGCCGGCGGGGTAGGGGGCCACCACGGCGTCGAGGTCGGTGCCCAGGTCGCCCAGGGCCGTGGTCACGTCCACGTCCATCGTTTCGGCGGTCGTCGCGCCGATCTGGAACGTCACGGCCGCAGCGCCGAGCTTGCCGGCCGTGCCGTCCTTGCTGAACAGGGCTTCACCGGCGAACGAGCTGTTCGTCATGATGTTGCCGAGCTCTTCACCGAGCTGGTCGAACTCGGACTGGAGGGCGTCGCGGTCTTCCTGGGTGGCCGAGCCGTTGGCCGCTTCGGTGGCCAGGTCCTTCATGCGGGTGACGATGTTCGTCATTTCCTTGAACGCGCCTTCGGCGGTCTGCATCATCGAGATGCCGTTCTGCGTGTTGCGCATCGCCACGGCCATGCCGCGCGACTGGGCGTTCATGCGGGTGGCGATCTGCAGGCCGGCGGCATCGTCCATGGCGGAGTTGATGCGGAAGCCCGTGCCCAGGCGGGCCATGGACGTCGTCAGGGTCTTCTGGGTGGAGCCCAGGGCGTTCTGGGTGCTCAGCGAAGCGTAGTTGGTGTGCAGGCTCAACATGGTGGGTACTCCTTGATCGGTTGGGACGCCGGGTATCGACGACCTCACCAGTACAGAGCGACCTGCTGGAGCGGGTCCTTAAATGCGGCAGCAGAATTTTTTCGAATAGATCCGTTGGCACCGAGAAAGCTGGCTGAGCGGCGTTGACGAGGGCTCTGACGAAGCGCACCATCCCACCTTCCATGGGAGGTCTCATGGCCGAAACCCACACCGTCTTCGCGGGCTCGATCCCGAAGTTCTACGACAGCCTGATGGTCCCCATGATCTTCGCGGCCTACGCGAAACACATGGCGGAGCTGGTGGCAGCCTTCTCACCCGGTGCGGTACTGGAGACCGCGGCTGGCACCGGTGTGGTCACCCGGGCACTGGCGCCCCGGCTCGGCGCTCACGCACGCTACGTGGTGACCGACCTCAACCAGCCCATGCTGACCCATGCCGCCGCCCGGCAAGGGGTCGATGCCCGCATCGAATGGCAACCGGCGGACGCGCTCCACCTGCCGTTCGCGGACGGCACATTCGACGCTGTCTGCTGCCAGTTCGGCGTGATGTTCTTCCCCGATCGGGTCGCCGGCTATACCGAGGCCCGTCGCGTGCTCCGGCCGGGTGGGCACTTTGTCTTCAGCACCTGGGACCGCATCGAGAACAACGCCTTTGCCGACGAGGTCACCAACGCCCTCGCCACCGTGTTCCCGGACAACCCGCCGCGCTTCCCGGCCCTCGTACCGCACGGTTACCACGATGTCGCCGGGATCCGCGACGAGCTGAGCCGCGCGGGGTTTACCGACATCCGGATCGAGACGCGCGAAGAAGTGAGCCATGCTGCTTCGGCACGGGACGCTGCCACCGCCTACTGCCAGGGGACGCCGCTGCGCAACGAAATCGAGGCGCGGGATGCCGGTCTGCTGCAGTTCGCCACGGACCGCGCGACCGAGGCCATCGCCAGCCGCCACGGCGACGGCCCGGTGGCCGGCAAGATCCAGGCCCACGTGGTGGTGGCGACGAGCGCCGGCGCTCCGGCCCGCGTCAGCCCAGCAGCGCCATGACCCGCGCGCGGTTCACGCCCGCCAGGGCCGGCGCCACATCGGCATAGGTCTCGAAGCGCATCGACTGCGTGCGCACCAGAAAGGCCTGGGCCGAACGCTCCACCGACTCTGCCGGAATCTCCGCCGAGGCGGCGCTGGCCTCGGCCGAGGCCAGTGCCAGCGCGCCGGCCACCTGGGCCTGGGTGAAGCCCACGCGGTCCAGCGCATGGATCACGCGCTGCAATGCGGTGCGGATTTCCTGCAGCTCTACCGGCGCCTGCTCGTACAGGGCCGAAGGCAGGGCCGGTGCCTCGGTCTGGGTGCGCACGCGCTGGGCCACGCCGTCGGCAAACCGATGTCCTTCGCCCTTGATGGTGATGCGGTCCTGCACCTTGTCCCAGGTGGCTTCCGATGCGCTGAACACCGGTTCACCCCGGTCATCGATGTGCACGCGCACCTCGGCCGCAGCCAGGGCGTGGTCGAGCCGGCGCACGTTGCTGTGCACGCCCTGCTCGGGGTCGATGGTGACGGTCAGCGGGCCGGCCAGGTTGGACGGCAGGCCGATGCTGAGCACCTCGCGCGCGCCCTGCGAGAGCGCGGCCGCGTCGATGCCGCGGATGCGGAAGGTCTGGCGGGCCGCACCGTGGCCCTGGTACTGCAGTTGCGGGTCGATGGCAGCGCCGGTGGACGCGGCGCGCTGGCGCCAGAGGGTCTTCAGGCCTTGCCGCGCCGCCGCGAGTTCGGGCTCGCGCTGGTGGGCCGTGGCCGGCTCGGCGAGCTGGTCGCTGTAGCCCGACTTGAGCGTGTGCAGATCGGCGGACAGCCGGCCCAGGTAGGCCTTCGACGACTGGGCTGCGGCCACCTGACCGTGCCGTTCGCCATCCCAGGGACTGAAGGCGGACGCCGGTCGGGCCGCCGCGCCCGCCGGGCCGCGCAGGGGATGGGCGCTGGCCGCCACGGGCACCGCCGTCGCCAGGCCCGCAGTCCGCCCGGCATTGAGCGCGGCGCCGGACGACGAGCGCTCGGGGCTCGCGCTGGATCGAAGGGCCGGAAGCGTGTTGACCTGCATGCGCGAACGACCGGTCAGAGCACGTTGAACAGCGAGAGCGCCGACACCTTGGCGTAGGCCTTCTGCGTGGCCTGCAACGCGGTGGTGTAGCCGCTGAGGTGCACGGCGGCTTCGGCGTAGTCGAGCTTGCCGAGCGCGAGCACCGCATGGTCATTGGACAGGCTCACGTTGGCCAGCGAGGTGTCCTGCGAGTCCAGCGTGGTGAGCGAGCCACCGATGCGCGCGATGCGCGAGCTCACGCTGTTGAAGGTGGTGTCGAGCAGGTCCGTGGTGGCCTTGAGGCGGGCCCGCACGGCGGGGTCGTTGACGGTGACGCCGGGCGTCTGGAAGTCCTGGATGGTGAGGTCGAGCTGGTTCAGGAAGGCGGCCATCTCGTCCAGCGGCACGTTGGCCGCCTGCGTGATGCCGTTGCCCACCACCACCTGTTGCAGGTCGGTGTTGCCGGTGAAGCTGTAGCGCGCGCCGGGCGCGGCGGCCGGGTCGTGCGTGAGGGTCGCGGTGTTCGAGGCGGTGCCCGAAAACAGGTAGCGGCCCTCCTGGTCGCGGGTGTTGGCGGTGGCGAAGATGCTGTCGCGCAGCGAGATGAGCTGCGTGGCCATGGCCTGCACGTCTTCCGAGGTGTTGGTGCCGTCGGCGGCCCAGATCTGCAGGTCGCGCATCTGCAGCATGTCGCGGCTCATGCTGTCGAGCAGCACCTCGCTGTGCCGCAGGCGCCCGCCCAGGGCGGCGATGTTGTCGCGGTACTGGTCCAGTGCGGCCTGCTCGCGCGCCAGGCGGCCCAGGCGCACGCTGGCGATGGGGTCGTCCGAAGGCACCAGCAGGCGCTCGCCCGTGGCCATCTGCTGCATGAGTTGCTCGACCTTGAACGACGCCATCTGCAGCGAGGTGTTCATGGTGGTGTGGTACTGGGTGCTGGCGATGCGCATGGTCTCTTCTCCTTCAGCCGAACATGGCCAGCGTGGTGTCGAACAGCTCGTTGGAAACGGCCAGCACCTTCATGTTGGCCTGGTACATCTGCTGGTACTGCACGATGTTGATGGCCTCCTCGTCGGTGTTCACGCCGCTGGTGGACTTCCAGCTTTCCTCGGCCTGGTTGCGCACGGTCCTGGCGGTGTCGTGCGCGGCGCGCGCCTGCTGGTTCTGCGTGCCCAGGCGCCCGACGATCTGGGTGTAGATGTCGCCCAGGCGCACGGTGCCCAGCGAAGGCACGGTCAGTGGCTGGTCGCGCAGGCCGATGAGGGCCTGCAGGTTGTCGCTGTTGCCGGGTTTGGTCGGGTCCGAGGAGAACGCCAGGTCTTCGCCCAGCAGGCCATTGACCACCTTGAGCAGGCCGGTGGAGGCGGCGTCGAACTGGAACAGGTCGGTGCCCGGCGTGCCGTCCATGGCGAAGCCGGCGGCCATCTGGGTGTTCACCCGCGTGGCGATTTCTTCGGCCAGCGCGGCCACGTCGTCGATCACCGGCTTGAGCACCGTGCGCTCGAATTCGTCGAGCCCGCCGAGCTGGCCGCCCAGGTTGCCCTGGGTGACGGTGAAGGACTCGCTGGCGAAGGCCAGCTTCAGGGTCTGGGAGCCGTCCGGGTTGTTGACGGTGGAGAGCGTGGCGGCCAGCGAACCCGCCACCAGCGGCACACCGCTGCGCAGGGACACGCTGGCGCTGCCATCGGCCTGCTCGACCACCTGCAGGCCCACCAGGTTGGACAGCGCGTCGATCTTGAGGTCGCGTGCGTCCATCAGGCTGGAGGGGTTGATGCCGGTGGCGCGCGTGGCCGCGATCTTTTCGTTGAGGTCGGCGATCTCCGCGCTCAGCGAATTCACCTGCGCCACCGAGGCGGTGCGCTGCTGCGCGACCGAGGCGCGCTGGTTGTTGAGCACCTGGTTCAGGTTGTTGAAACGCTGCGCCAGCGCCTCGGCCGAGGTGATCACCTGCTGGCGCAGAGGCGCGGAGGTGGGGTCCACGCTGGCGGCGTTGAGGGCGTTGAAGAACAGGTCCAGCCCGCTGTTGAGGCTGGAGCCGTCGTCGCCCATCACCTGCTCGAGCTGCTTCATGTAAGGCTGCGAGGTGTTGTAGCGGCCCAGTTCGGCGTTGGCCTGCCACATCTGCATGTTCTTGTAGCCGTCGCTGAAGCGCAGCAGCGCAGGCACCGAAACGCCGCCGCCGGTGGCGGCCACGCCGCCCTTGAACGGGCCGACCGCCGCGAACAGCGCGCCCTGGCGGGTGAAGCCCGGCGTCATCACGTTGGCGATGTTGTGGCTGGCCGCGGCCAGCGCGGTCTGCGCGGCCAGTGCGCCGGTCAGCGCGGTGTAGTGGATGGTCATGGGTCAGGGTTCCAGCGGGGTGGCGGCCCCGCGCACGGTCGGGGTCTTCTCGTGGAGAGCGACCGCCGCCGGCGTTTGCTTAAGCACGGCGGGCGCGGGCAGCAGCTGGCGCAGGATCACGTCGGCGATGCCGAAGGCGCGCTGGCGGGCCATGGTGTCGGCCACCACGTTGTCGGCCAGGTCCAGCATGTCCTGGTTGATCTTGTTGTTGAACGGGCTGTCTTCGCTCGCCAGGGCCTGCGTGGAGCGGCGCATGGCCTTGAGGTTCTGCGAGATGAAGAAGGCCTCGAATTTCTCTGCGGCATCGACCGCCTTGGCGCGCAGCACCGGGTCGATATCGGCCGGCTGCCCGGCGCCGGAGGCCGAAGGTCCAATGGCTTGCATGGTGGGCGCGCCTCAGATGACGACGAGTTCGCCGTCGATGGCACCGGCCTGGTCCAGCGCCTGCAGGATGGCCATGATGTCGTCGGGCGAGGCGCCGGTGCTGTTGATGGTGTCGATGATGCCTTTGAGGCTGGTGCCCGGTGGCCAGCTGAACATGCGGCCGCTGCCCTGCTCCACCGCCACGCTCGATTGCGGCACCACCTTGGTCTCGCCCCGGCCGAAGGGCGCGGGCTGGCTCACCAGGGGTTGTTCGCCGATCACCACCTTGAGCGAGCCGTGCGACACCGCCGCCGGCCGCACGCGCACGCCGTCGGCGATCACCACCGTGCCGGTGCGCGAGTTGAAGACCACCTTGGGCGTTTCCGTGCCCACGGCCACCGGCAGCGCCTGCAGCATGGCCACGAAGGCCACGCGCTGGGTCGGGTTCGCGGGGGCGACCACGTCCACGCTGGTGGCGTTGCGCGTGGTGGCGAGCGTGCCGAATTGGCGGTTGATGGCCTCGACGATGTTGGTGGCGGTCTGGAAGTGCGGGCGCTTGAGGCTCAGCGTCACGGTCTCGCGGGTGTCGAAGTCGCTTTCGATCTCGCGCTCCACCGTGGCGCCGTTGGGCACGCGGCCGGCGGTCGGGGTGTTCACGGTGACGCTGGACCCGCTGGCGCCCTGCGCCGATAGCCCGCCCACCACCACGTTGCCCTGGGCCAGCGCGTAGACCTCGCCGTCGGCGCCGCGCAGCGGCGAGAGCAGCAGCACGCCGCCGCGCAGGCTCTTGGCATCGCCCATCGAGGACACGGTCACGTCGATGCTCTGCCCCTTGCGGTAGCCCGGAGGGAAGACCGCGCTGACCATCACCGTGGCCACGTTGCGCGCCTTGGTGTTGCTGCGCTCGGGCAGCTTGACCCCAAACTGCTTGAGCATGTTCTCGACCGTCTGACCCGAGAAGCGGATCTGGCTGCTGTCACCCGAACCCTGCAGGCCGACCACCAGGCCGTAGCCGATCAGCTGGTTCTCGCGCATGCCTTCGACGTCGACCAGGCTGTGCAGCGGCCGGGCCGGCACACCTGGCGCTTGTGATGGCGCCCGTGACTGTGCCTGCACCGGCAAGGCGAAAACCAGCAGGGCGGCGCCCAGGGCCAGGGCGGCGCGGATCGGGGCGAGGTTCATGGCGGGCATCTCAGAAAGGCATCCAGGGACTAGTGAAGAAGCGGGTGAGCCAGCCCGGGCTGTTGGCATCGGCCAGGGTGCCGGTGCCGGAATAGGCGATGCGCGCGTTGGCGATGCGCTGGGACGACACGCGGTTGGTGGCGTCGATGTCCTCGGAGCGCACGAAGCCGCTCAGGCGGATGAACTCTTCGCCCTGGTTGAGCCACAGGCTCTTCTCGCCCGAGACGCGCAACAGGCCGTTGGCCATCACCTCGTGCACCACCACCGTGATCGCGCCTTCCAGCGCGTTCTGCTGCGTGCTGCTGGAGCCGCCCGAGAACTCGCGGTCGGCCGAGAGGCCGATGCTGGTGTCGAGCACCTTGCCGGCGATGCTCAGGGGTTGCGCGCTCATGCTGCTGCGCTTGTCCAGGCTGGTGCCCGAGCGCTTGCTGGCCTGCGTGGTCTCCGCCAGGATGACGGTGAGCACGTCGCCGGAGCGGAACGCGCGGCTGTCGTTGGTGAGCACCCAGGCCGAGTTCGGGTTGAACAAGCCGCCCGACTGGCCCTTGCGCGCCGGGGGCTGCACCGGGGGCATGGGCGCCTCGGCCAGCGGCGGTGGCGCGGGCGGCACGATGGCGCAGCCACCGAGCACGGTGGCCGCCGCCAGGGTGAGGACGGCCAGCGCGCGCATCAGCGCACCGCCTGGGCCAGGTTCTGCAGCATGCCGTCGGCGGCGGACAGCACCTTGGTGTTCATCTCGTAGGTGCGCTGCGCGGAGATCATCTCCACCATTTCCTCGACCACCTGCACGTTGGAGCCTTCCAGCGCGCCCTGCTTGAGCTTGCCGAAGGCCTCTTCGCCAGGCACGCCTTCGTTGGGCACGCCGCTGGCGGCGGTTTCCTGGAACAGGTTGTCGCCCAGCGCCAGCAGGCCGGCGGGGTTCACGAAGCCCGCGAGCGTGATCTGGCCGAGCTCGGTGAGCTCGGTCTCACCCGCGATCTTGGCGCTGACCACGCCGTTTTCGCCGATGGCGATGGACAGCGCGTTGGCGGGCACGGTGATGTCCGGCACGATGGGGTAGCCCTGCGCCGTCACGAGGCGGCCTTCGGGGCTGGTCTGCAGCTGGCCGGCCCGCGTGTAGGCGGTGTCGCCGTTGGCCAGCTCCACCTGCAGGAAACCCTGGCCGACGATGGCCACGTCCAGCTGCTGGCCGGTGGTCTGCAGGCTGCCGGTGGTAAAGACCTTCTGCGTGCCGACCACGCGCGTGCCATTGCCCAGCTGCACGCCGGTGGGCGTGTTGGTGTTCTCGTCGCGGGCTGTGCCGGGCTGGCGCTCGACCTGGTAGAACAGGTCCTCGAACATCACGCGGTCGCGCTTGAAGCCCACGGTGTTGACGTTGGCGAGGTTGTTGGCGATGGCCTGCAGCTTGGCGTCCTGCGCCTGCACGCCGGTCTTGCTGACCCACATGGCGGGATTCATGGTCGGTTTCCTGGTTGGTTGTACGGGAGGTGCCGGAGCCGGATCAGCCGCGCACCAGGCGGTTGCCCGCTTCGGACATGCGTTCGGCCGAGCCAAACAGCTTCATCTGCACCTCGAAATCGCGGCTCAGCGTCATGGTGGCCACCATTTCCTCGACGGCGGACACGTTGCTGCCTTCGAGGTGGCCCGAGCGCATGGTCACGGTGTCGTCGGCCGGCAGGGGCTGGCCGTCGCGCGCCACGATCAGGCCGGCTTCGTTCTTCGTGACCTCGCCGCCCAGCGGCCGCACGGTCTTGATGCGGTCCACCGGCTGCAGGTCTTCCTGGCCTGGCGGCTGGATCGAGACCGTGCCATCGCCCGCGATGTCCACGCGCGTGAACGCGGGCAACACGATGGGGCCGCCATCGCCGACGACGGGGCGCCCGTTCACCGTCAGCGTGCCATCGGCATCCACGGTGAACTGGCCCGAGCGGGTGTAGGCCTCCTGCGCGTCGCGGTGCTGCACCGCGAAATAGCCCTCGCCCGTGATGGCCACGTCCAGCTCACGGCCGGTGGACTTGAGCACACCGTTGCGCGCGCTCACGCCGTCGGCATTGAGCTGGCTCATGTGGCGGTCGTCGTAGCCATAGCCGGGGGTGGCAAGCGCGGTGCTGAACGCGACATCGGCCCGGAAGCCGGGCGTGTCCGCATTGGCCAGGTTGTTGGCGCGCACCTGCTGCTCGCGCAGCGTGCGCTCCGCGCCGCTCATGGCCGTGTAGATCAGGGCATCCATGGCGAGGGGCTCAGACGGCCTGCATCAGGGCCTGGGTCATGGCCTGCTGGGTGGAGAACACCTTGGTGTTGGCCTGGTAGTTGCGCTGCGCGGTCATCAGGCCCACCAGTTCACCGGTCATGTCGACGTTGGACTGCTCCAGCGAGCCGGGGCTGATGGTGCCGGCCTGGCCCGCGCCGGGCACGTCGTACAGCGGCTCGCCGCTGGCGTTGGAGATGGCCCAGCTGGTGTCGCTCACCGGCACCAGGCCGTCTTCGTTGGGGAAGTTGGCCAGGGCGATGGTGCCCACGCGCTGCTTCAGGCCGTTGCTGTACTGGGCCAGCACCGAGCCGTCCTTGTCGAGCGCCACACCCACGAAGGAGCCCGAGGCGTAGCCGTTGCTGGCGTTGACGGTGGTGGTGGCCTGGCCCGCGAACTGGGTCGTGCCGTTGTAGTTCACGGCCAGCGCGATCGGCGCCACCGTGGCCGGCACCGGCAGGTTCTTGGTGACCGGTGCGGCCGGGGTCAGCAGCTGGCCGGCGGTGCTGAACTGCAGCACGGTCTGCGAGCCCGCGGGCAAGGCCGCGCCGTTGAAGGTGTAGTGCACCGTGACTTCGTTCGGGTTGGTCTTCACGAAGTACTGCGTCACCGTGTGCTTGGTGCCTTGCGAGTCGTAGACCACCGAGACCATGGAACCGTTGTACGACTGCGGGTCGGTCGGGGAGAACGGCGCCACGGCCGGGTTGGGCCAGTCGGCCGAGAGGTTGCCCACGTAGTCGAGCGTGCTGCTGGCCTGCGCCGGCAGCTGTCCCTTTTCGATCTGCATGTCGCCCAGGGCGCCGAGCGCCGTGCTGCCCGGAATGGCGGCATAGCCCTGCACGCGGCGGCCGAAGCTGTCGGTGACGTAGCCGTCCTTGTCGGCGCCGAAGATGCCCACGCGGGTGAACAGGGTCTCGCCGTTGGTGTCCTTGGTGACGAAGAAGCCCTTGCCCTGAATCGCGGCGTCCATGCTGCGGCCGGTGTTGAGCGCGCCGCCGCTGGTACCGATGGTCTGCGACATGGAGCCGACCTCCACACCGATGGCCTGGCCATCGGCGTACATCGAGGCGAAGTTGGCGCGGCTGGACTTGAAGCCGTAGGTGCCGGCGTTGGCGATGTTGTTGCTGATCGCTTCCAGCTGGGTGTTGATGGCGTTGACGCCGCCGAGGGCAATGTTGAAGCTCATGGAAGGAGGTCCTTAAATCAACTGTTGGAGGTCTTCAGGCGGCCGAAAAAGCCGGTGATGGCATGGGAAGGCACGTCCCCCAGGTGCGCCACCTGCAGCAGCACGCCGCCGGTGGGCGAGAGCTTCACGCTGGTGAGTTCGCTCTGGATCTCCACATCGGGGGACACGCCTTCGCCGCCATCGATGGCGATGTCGTAGCTGCCACCCGGCAGGCCCAGGGCCTGGGGGTCCACTGAAAAATACACGGAGCCGGCGCTCTGGGCACCCAGCTCTACGCGGTGTTTCTGGCCATCTGGCGCCGTGAGCACCACCGCCAGGTTGGAATTCGCGGCGTCGAGCTTGAAACTGCCCGAGACCTTGTCGGTGCCCAAGATCACCGACTCGGTCACCACGGACACCTGGCTGCCCACCTGGGCGCCGAGCGAGAGCACCTGCAGGCTCTCCAGCATGGAAGCGCTGTTGCGCGTCTGCGCCACCACGTTCTGCATCGCCTCGGTCTGGCTCAGCTGCGTGAGCTGGTTGACGAACTCGGCCGGGTCGCTGGGCTCCAGCGGGTTCTGGTTGCGCACCTGCGCCACCAGCAGCTTGAGGAACATGTCCTTGGTGCCGGCGTCCGCGTTCGCGCTGACCGGCGCTTCGGCGGCGGTCTTCGCGTTCTTCTGGGTCAGATCGGTGATGGCTTCCATGATCAGGACTCTCCCAGCCGCAGCACGGCCATCTGCATCTGGCGGGTGCGGGTCAGCACCTCGACGCTGGTTTCAAAGGCGCGCGAGGCCGACATCATGTCGGTCATCTCGGCCACGGGGTTCACGTTGGGCAGGTAGATGTCGCCGGCCTCGTTGGCCAGCGGGTGGTCGGGCTGGTGCATGCGGCGCAGCGGCTCGTCGCTCTGGATCACGTCGAGCACCTGCACGCTGGCGCCCGGCGTGGCGCCGCTGCCACCGTTCTCGTAGATCGTGGCGAACACGGGCTTGCGCGCGCGGTAGGTGTCGCCTTCGGCGCCCGAGGCGGCCTCGGCGTTGGCCAGGTTGCTGGCGATGGTGTTGAGGCGCACGGTCTGGGCCGACATGGCCGAGCCGGCGATGCGGCTGATGCTTTCGAACGACATGTTTATTGCCCCGCGATGGCCTGCGCCAGGCCCTTGAATTTCATCTGCACGAAGGTGAGGCTGGTCTGGAAGCCGACCGCGTTCTGCGCGAACGCCGCCTGCTCGACGCCCAATTCCACGGTGTTACCATCCGCCGAAGGGTGGTGCGGCACGCGGTACATCAGCTCGCCGCCATCGCCCGTTTCCACCCCCTCCCCGCCTTCGCTCATCACCCGCTCCAGGCTGGCGGCGAAGTCGATGTCGCGGGCCTGGTAACCCGGGGTGTTCACGTTGGCGAGGTTGGAGGCCAGCACCTTGGTCCGCTCCGCCCGCAACTGCAGTGCGTCGGCATGCACCGCAATCACTTGCCCGATATCGATACCCATGCGCAGTCCTTTCTGTTTGAAGTTGCTTGTCTGGTTCGGCGCGCTGCCCGCGCTCGCGGTGGCGGCGCCCGTGCTGCCGCAGGTCGAGCAGGCGGTGCGCGCGCACTGGCTCGCCCACGCCGCAGACCTGGGCTGGAAAGCCCCTGAAGTGAGCGTGAAGCTCGGCAGCCGCGCGCCCGCGAACCTGCAGTGCGCCAGCCCGGTCGCGGTGGACCTGGGCGATGCGCGCCACCCGACCCGCATGCCGCTCAAGGTGAGCTGCCCGGACACACCGGGCTGGACGCACGAGTTCGTGGCGCGCGTGGCGCTCGAAGCCGAGGTGCTGGTGAGCGCCGGGGCCATCGCGGCCGGCAAGGCACTCAGCGCCGCGGACGTGCGGCCCGAGCGCCGCGACGTGACGCAGATGGCCGACGCCCTCGGCACCGCGGATGAAGCGCTGGGCCAGTCGAGCCGGCGCGCCTTGCGCGAAGGCCAGGTGCTGCAGGCGCGCCTGCTGAACAAGGCCGTGCTGGTCAGGCGCGGGGCGGCCGTGCGCATCGTCGCACGCCAGGGCGGCGTGTCGGTGGAGAACGCGGGCGAGAGCCTGCAGGCCGGCTCGCTCGGCGAGCTGGTGCGGGTGCGCAACACCGCGTCGGGCAAGACGCTGAGCGCGCGCGTTGTCGACGAGGGCGTGGTCGAACCCGCCGAATAGCGCCGGCGGCTCATCGGTTGGCTCCCTGGATCTGGCGGGCCACCTGTTCGAGCTTGTCGGCGTAGGCCGGATCGGTGGCGTAGCCGCCCGCCGCCAGGCCCTGGGCGAAGGCCCGGGCGTCCTGGCCCGCGTTGATGGCGCCCCGGTAGCGCGGGTTGTCGCGCAGCAGGCGCGCGTAGTCCTGGAAGGCCTCGCCCGGATCGGCGTAGGCGCGAAAGCGCTCGGTGGTCTTGTGGGCCTCGCCCTCGCTGAACTCGGTGGTGAGCGCGTCGGTGGTGCCGCCCTTCCAGCCGCCCGTGGCCTTGAGGCCGAACAGGTTGTGCGTGTCGCTGCCGTCGGCGCTGCGCAGCGGTTGCAGGCCCCAGCCCGATTCGAGCGCCGCGTGCGCAGCCACCAGCTCGGGCGCCACGCCCAGCGCGCGGCCGGCGTTTTCGGCCCAGGGCGCGATGCGGTTGAGGAAAGCGGCGCGTTCGGCCTCGGGCACACCGGCCCCGGTGGCGGGGCTGGCGGCGGTGGCCGAAGCCATGCGAAGGCGCAACGATGCGGCCTCGGGCGTGAGCCCGCCAGGCAGGCCGGCGCCCGAGCCCTGCGCGATGAAGCGGCGCACCTCGCCGTCCACCGAGCGCATGAGGGCGCCGAAGCCGCCCGCGCCCGCTCGCGGCAATGGGGCCATGCCCTCCACCCCCAGGTTGGCGGTGCCGGCGGCGAAGCGCGCGTCAGGCAGGCGCATAGGTGTGCACCTCGTCGTTGAGCACGCGCTGCATGATTTCGTGCTGGCCCATCAGCAGGTCGCAGTTGCGGGTGTTGAGCCGCTGGCACTCGGCCACCATCGCCTGCAGGTCGGTGTACCACTGCTTCACGGTGGCGCGCACGCCCAAGGGCAGCACGGCCTGCACCATTTCGTAAGCGGCATCGCCCTGGGTGCCGCTGATGCGCCGCGCCAGTGCGAGGCGCTCTTGGCCGCGCTGGGTGATGCGCTCGGTCAGCGCCGAAATGGATTCGCAGACGGTCGCCACGCGCACCGGGTCGTGGCGCAGCGCGGCGTCGAACTGCGCCTGCAGCAGGTCGCGCATGGCCTGGAAGTCGGTCTGGTCTTCGCGCACCAGCTCCAGGAAGGCCACGCACTCGCGCCGCACGCTCACGGCCGGCTCCCGTGGTAACGCGTGATGAGGCTGGCGAGCTTGCCGGCGTCGAAGCGGATCTCGCCGCGCGCCAGGGCTTCGCGGATCTCGGCGACGCGGGCTGTGTCCACGTCCGACAGGGCGCGCAGCGCGTCCATGGCGGGCTGCATGACGCCCGAGGCCAGCGCGGCCGGCGCGGTGGCCAGCGAGGGCGCGCCGGCGCTGGCCGCGTCGGTGCGGGGCGCGTCGGCGGCGCGCGCTGCGGCGGCGGGCTCGGTGCCGGGGTTGCCGGAAATTCTCATGCGATCTCCTCGCGTTCGTCGGGTTTGCATTCGCCTGCGGCCTGAAGGGCGTTCATGGGGTGACGGGGGGGTGGCTGGCGCCGCGGTCCATCACCTGCTGCAGGCCGGGGATGCCCTGGCTGGCCTTGAGCAGAGAGGCGCGCAGCGCCGCGAGCACGTCCAGGCTGGGCATCTCGGTCTGCACGCCGGGCACCAGCGGGTGCTGGTCCGTGGGCGCGCCGAACATGGCGGCGATGGCCCCGCTCTGGCCTTCGGTGAGCACGAGCAATTCGATGCGCCGGTTCACGCTGGCGTGGGCGTCCCCGGTTTCGAAGGGCGCACGATCGGCCATGCCGACCACCTGCAACACGTTGCGCGCGGGCATGCCACCATCCATCAGGTGTGCGCGCGCGGCGGCGGCGCGCTCGCTCGACAGCGTCCAGTTCGATGCGGTGTGCGGGCCCGCGCCGGCATAGGGCCTGGCGTCGGTGTGGCCGACGATGAGCATGCTGTTCTCGATCTTCGCGAACAGCGGGCCCATGCGCCGCAGCATGTCCTTGAATTTCGCGCCGGGCGTCGCGCTGCCGAGCTGGAACATGCCTTCGCGGTCGGTGTCGTGCAGCATGATGCGCAGCCCGTAGGGCGTGACGATGGTCTGCAGGTTGGCCTGCAGGCCCGCTTGCTCGCTCATCAGCTTGAGCAGCTCGGCCAGGTCCTGCAGCTGCGCGGGCGTTTCGTAGCGCACGCGCTGGCCCGGTTCGCGCGGCTGCACCTCGCCCACCTGCTCGCCCGCCATCGGGCCACCACCCGACCCGCGGGCCGGCATGGGAAAACGCTCGATCAGGCTGCCGCGCGGACCACCCACGGTTTCGACGCGGGGGCCGCGCCCTTCGTTGACCACGTGCCCTCCGCTGGCGGACATCAGGCCGCTGAGCTCTTCCTTGTCGCGCGCGGCGAGCACCCACAGCACCATGAACAGGCACATGAGCGCGAGCACGAAATCGGCGAAGGCCACCTTCCAGGCCCCGCCGTGCGCCTCTTCGTCGTGGCGCCGCGAGGCGCGCTTGACGATGGTGGCGTGGTCAAGCTTGGACACGGCGATCCCCCGCGCGGCGGTTGAACTGCTGCCGGGGTTCCTCTTCGCGGCCCTCCAGCGCGTTGATCCAGGACTCCAGCTTGGAGAAGCTGGGCTTGATGTTCAGTTGCACCAGGCGGCGCCCGGCGTCGATGGCCAGCAGCGCGACCTTGCCCGACACATGGGTGACCAGCACCACCTTGACGGCTTCCATGTGCGACATCTCTTCCTTCACCAGCTGCTTCATCATGTTGCTGATGGGGTCGAGCACGGCGTAGCACAGGAAGATGCCGATGAAGGTGCCGACCATGGCCGCGGCCACCTTGGCCGCGATCTCACCCGCGCCGGCACCGGCGCCCACCGAGTTCATCGCCATCACGATGCCCAGCACGGCGGCCAGGATGCCGAAGCCGGGCATGGCCTCGGCGATCTTGTGCAGCGACTTGGCCGGCTGGTTCAGTTCCTCGTGGATGGTCTCGAGCTCCTGCTCCAGCACGCCCTCCAGCTCATGGGCGTTGATCTTGCCGATGGCCATCAGGCGGAAGTTGTCGACGATGAAGTGCAGCAGCTTGGGTTCGTCGAGCACCAGCGGGTACTTCATGAAGATCGCGCTCTTGTGCGGCTCTTCCACGTGGGCGTCCAGGGCCTTGATGCCGCCGGCGGCGGTCTGCAGCAGCTCGTACATGAGCAGCAGCAGCTGGCGCTGGAACTCCTCGCCCTGCTTGCGCGAGCCGACCAGCTTGCGCAGCTGGATGCCCATCTCGCTGAGCACGTGCCGCGGGTTGCCGACGATGATGGCGCCCAGGCCGGCGCCGCCGATGATCAGCAGTTCCACCGGTTCCCAGACCACCGCGAGGTCTCCGCCGCCCAGCAGGAAGCCGCCGAAGACGGTGAGGAGGATGACAAGGGCGCCGACGAAGAGTTGCATGGCTGGGGCTTTGAAAAATCGGTCAGTCGGTCAGTCGGTCAGTCGGTCTGCAGGACGGTTTTCATCTTCTGCAGGGCGGCCTTGTTGATCTGGCAGATGCGGGCTTCGGTCAAGCCCAGCACCGCCGCGATCTCCTTGAGGCTCAGTTCGTATTCGTAGTAGAGCTGAATCACGCGCTGTTCACGCTCGCTCAACGTGCCCAAAGCCTGCTGTAGGCTTCGTTTGAGCACCAGTTCGGCCTCCGGCGAGCGCTGGGCGGAGGCCTCGTTGGAGAGCGCGTCGAACATGTCGTCGAAGCTGGCCAGGGTTTCGGCGTTGCTGTCCTGCTGGTAGGCCAGGTAGGCCTCGGGGCTGATGTCCAGCCCGGCCAGCACCTCGGCTTCGGTGGGTTCGCGCCCGATGCGCTTCGTGAGTTCGCGCACCTCGGTCTTGAGGCGAAAGCTCTCCTGGCGCACCGAGCGCGGCCGCCAGTCCTGGCGGCGCAGCTCGTCCAGGATGGCGCCGCGCACCCGCAGGCTGGCGAAGGCGGGAAAACGGTCGTCGGGCTCGCCGTAGCGGCGCAGGGCCTCGAGCAGGCCCATGAGGCCGATCTGCATCATGTCGTCGCGGTCCATGGTGCCACCGACCTGCGAGCTGAGCTGGCGCACGGTGCGCCGCACCAGCGGCGTGAACGCCAGCAGGTGCTTCTGCTCGTCCGCCGCGCCGAGCTCGGCCGCGGCCACGCTGGCCATCTCGGTGTAACCGCCGTACATGCCGTCGCTCACTCGATGATGAGCTTGCCGATCATCACTTCACCGAAGGGCATGGCCCGCGCCTCGGACTTGAAGCTCTCGACGTAGGCCTTCTGCACATGGTCGGAAAGCGCGGGGATGGTGAGCATGCCGGCCTGTTCGAGCGTGAACTCGGAGAGCGAGCGGACCGCGATCGAGCGCAGCTTGGGCAGTTGCTGCTTGGTCTGCGCCTCGTCGGCCACGGGGGTCTTGAACACCAGGTCCACCGCGAGGTAGTTGGTCAGCGGGCCGCCTTCGCGCCCACGCAGCATCACGATGACCTTGTCCAGCGTGACGTAGCGGTACTCGCGCTTGTCGGGCGCCGGGGCGCCGGCCACGGCCGGCTTGGCCGGGCGCAGCAGCCAGTAGGCCGCCGCGCCGCCGCCCACGGCGGTGAGCAGCGCGACGCCGACGACGAGGGAGATCAGTTTGACTTTTTTCATGCGGGCAGGCTCGGTGGCGGTCGGTCGGTGGCGCTTCAGGCCAGGGAGAAGGCGCGCCGGTCGGCCTTCGATTCACTCAGCAGGCCCTGGCCGGGCCGGTCTTCCTGCTGCGGCGGGTGTTGGCGTTCTCGGTGCGAGGAGCGGCCGTCGGCGAGCGCGCGGTCTTCGAACACCTGCACCGTGACGGGGCTGCCCTGCTTGTGCGTGAGTTCCTGCCGCAGGCCTTCGCCCATGGCCTGCAGCTGGCGCACCACGTCGTGGTGGGACGCACTGAGCTGCACCTGCAGCTGGCCGGCCTCCTGGCGCAGCACGATGTCGATGCGGCCCAGGGCCGGCGGCTCCAGCCGGATGCGGGCCTGCTCGATGCCTTGCGAGGCCTGCACCTGCAGCCGATCGCCCAGCGCCTGCGCCAGCGGGCGCTGCCACAGGTCGGGCTCGGCGGCGGGCAGGCGCACGCTGTCGCCTTCGAGCACGAACGTGCCGCCCCCGGCCGGCGCGGTCACGGCGGCAGGACCGGGCTGCACCGGCGGCAGTTCGAAGCGCGGTGCGCGCGCGCCGGCATCGGCCGTGGTGCTGCCCTGCCCGGCCGGTGCGGCCGCCGGCAACGGCGTCGAGGCGTCGGACACGGCGGCATCGGCGGGCGCGGGCACAGCCGCAAGGGACGTCGCGGGTGCCGGGCTGGTAGGGAACAGGGCCACGGGCGCGGCGCCCGGCGGCGGCGCGGCGGGCGCGGGGGGTGCGGCCTGCGAGGAGCGCAGCGCCAGCTGCAGCGCGCGCTCCACACCCACCGTCCACTGCACCTTGGCCAGGGCGGCGGACAGCATCGCCTCCGTGGGTTCGGCCGGGCCGTCGTCGCGCGCCTGCTCACCGTCATCGGCCGCCGGCTCTTCATCTAGCAGGCCGATCTCGGTGGGAAAGGTGGGGCCGGCGTCCTCGACGGGCTCCGCGCCTTCGCCCACGGCCAGCAGGTCGGCGAAATCGCCCGGCAGCGCGGCCTGTCCATCGGCTGACGGCGCGACCGGCGCGGCACCGATCGGTGCCGGCACGGCGGGGGCGAGGTTGAGGATGGGGGATGCGGCGTTCATGGCGAGGCCTCCTGCAGGTCGGTGCTCAGGGCGTAGGCGGTCCAGCCGGTGCGCTGGTCGCACAGCGCCTGCAGGCGCTCGTGGGCCTGGGCATGGGCCTGCGCGCAGGCGGTGCGCGCGGCCTCGTGCGCCTGCCGCAGTGCGTGGTGCGCGGCCTGCTCCGGCGCGCTCAGTGCCGCCACGGCGGGCAGGCGGGCGAGCAGCGCGGCGAGCTGTTGATCGGTGCGGGCCAACGCGGCCCAGTCGGCGGCCTGCGTCTCGTGGCGCAGGCGCGCCGCCAGGTCCAGGAACGCCTGGCGCTTATCCATGGTGGGCCTGCATGCCTTCCCAGCCTTCCTGCAGCGTGCGCAGCAGACGGCCCACTTCGTCGACCATGCCCACGTCGAGCCGGACCCCGGCCTCGTGCAGGCGGCGGGCGCAGTAGTCGTAAACCTGCGCGACCTGCGCGACCACCTCGCCACCGGCGTCCGTGTCCAGCGAACTGGACAGGCCATTGAGCATGCCGACGCATTTGTCGAGGCTGCGCGCCTTGGCCTCGAAGCGGCTGCCTTCGATGTGGGCGCGCGCGCGCGCCAGCTCGTCCTGCAGGCCGTTCATCAGGATGAGCACCAGCTGCACGGACGAGGCCTGTGCCGTCTGGGCGCCCAGGTCGACCTGGGCGTAGCTCTCGTATGCGTCGTATGTCAAGGAAGTCCTCGTCTGGGGTGGTGACGGGCGGTGCGGTCGGTCCTCAGGCGGTGGCCGAGGTGGACGATCCGAACATGCCCGAGGTCTGGTTGAGCTGACCCATCAGGGATTGAAGTTGGGTGAACTGCAGCAGGTAGCGCTCGTAGGACATCGCGAACTGCTCGTCCAGGCGCGCCTGGCGGTGGGTGATGTCGCGCTGCAGGGTCTGCACCGAGTCCTGGCGGCGCTTGATCTGGCCGTTGCCCGAGTCGAGCCAGGTCTTGAGGTAGGTGTTCATCGAGCCCAACACGCCCGAGGGCGCCGACAGGCTGGACGAGCCGAAGGCCTTGTCCAGCGCGTCGGGCTTGACGTCCAGCGTCTTCTTCAGCTTGGCCGCGTCGAAGGTGAGCGCGCCCTGACGGTCGGTGGAGATGCCCAGCTCGGACATGCGCACGCCGCCAAAGTCCTGGCGCAGGATGTCGTTGAGTCGGGTGCGCAGCGCGCGAACGCTGCTGTCGCTGGCGAAGACGCCTCGTGCGGCCGCGTTGATGTCGGTCTTGGTGAGGTCGTTGATGACGCCTTGCAAGGTGTTGAAGGCGGTCACGAAACTGCGCACGTTGTCGGCGGTGCCGGCCTCATCGGCGGCCACGGTCAGCGTGGCGGGGGCGTCGCCCGTGGACATGGCGCGGGTGAGGCTGAGGGTCACGCCGTCGATGGCGGTCACGGTGTTGCTGGCCTGCTGGATGCGCACGCCCGTGCCCTGGTCGCCCAGCCACACCACCGCGTCGCGCGCCTGCGCCAGCTCGTTGGGCGTGGCGCTCAGGGCGTTCTTGAGCGCCCCGGCGGGCAGGCCGCTGGCGTCGACGGTGATCGCGCCGTCCTCGCCGCTGGCGCCGGACGAGAGGATCAGCTGGGAGCCGTTGCCGGTGTTGACCACCTGGGCCGTCACCTTGCCCGCGTTGCCCGAGGCCTGGTTGATGGCGCGCGCGATCTCGGTCTGCGAGATGGTGCCGTTGCCATCGGCGTCGGCCATCAGCAGGTTGACGTTGAAGCTGCTGCCGTCGGCCTGCTGGATCACCAGCGGACCACCGGTGGCCACCGGCACGGCGGGCAGGTCGGCGAAGGCGATCTGGTGGTTGGAGGCCACGGCCTCGACGAAGAAGCTGTAGGTGCCGGGCTGGGCCGAAGCCGAGGCCGTGCCGGTGGCGCCCGAACTGCCGGCGAAGCTCACGCTGTTCTTGACCAGGCCCTTCTTGCCCGAGAGCGCGTCCATCGCGGTGTTGAACGCCGAGAGGGCCGAGCGCAGGCGGGTGTAGCCCGCGTTGGTGGCATCGGCGCTCTTGCTGTCGCGCGTGATGATGTCCTGCGTGCCCTGCGTGTAGATGGTGGCGAGCTGGGTCGCCATCTGGGTCGGGTTGATGTCCATGGTTGCTCCTGATCAGGCAGGAAAAGCCCCGCCCATGCCCGGTAAGGCGACCGGGAGCAGCGGTTTTTGAAGGGGGTGGCGGTTTTTTTTCATCGCGGGGTGGTCCGGCGCCAGACGGTCAGGGCCACGTCGTCGAGCTGTTTTCGCGCCCGCACTTCGCCGGCCAGGCGCCATTCGCTCTCGCGCTTGTGCAGCACCTGGGCCACACCTTCGCGCTGGCGAAAGGCGGCGTGCAGGGCCACGCGGGTAGCCTCCACCTCGGCGCTGTGGCGCTCCAGGCTGCGCTGCTGCTCCTGCGCCAGGCCCATCACCGACTGCTTGTAGGCCGCGCAGTTCGCGGCCAGCAGGAAGGGCTGGGCGCCCGAGGGCCCGGCGGCGTCGCAGATGGCGTGCAGCCGATCCACGCTGCGCTGCATGCGCTCGCGCACCGACTGCTGGCGGCTCAGCTCGGCGCCGATGCGCTCCTGCTCGCGCTCGCGCGCGGTGACCAGGTGGCCGAGGGTGACGAGGTAGGTGGGCGGGTTCATGCCATCAGCTCGCTCAGGTCGCGCAGGCAGTCGGTCAGGGGCGCGCTCTCCTTGACGCCCTGGTGCAGGTAGGCCTCGATGCGCGGGTACAGGCTCACGGCCCGGTCGGCCTGCGGGTCGGCGCCCGGCACGTAGGCGCCCATGGGCAGCAGGTCGCGCACCTGCTGGTAGCTCGACAGCAGCGCCTTCATGGAGCGCGCGGCGGCGATGTGCGCCTGCCCGGCCACCAGCGACATGCAGCGGCTGATGGATTGGCCGATGTCGATGGCCGGGTAGTGGCCGCGCTCGGCCAGGGCGCGCGAGAGCACGATGTGGCCGTCCAGGATGGCGCGCGCGGTGTCCACCACCGGGTCCTGCTGGTCATCGCCTTCGGCCAGCACGGTGTAGATGGCGGACATGCTGCCCTCGCCCTCCCCATTGCCCGCGCTTTCCACCAGCTGCGGCAGCACGCTGAACACGGACGGCGGATAACCGCGCGTGGCCGGCGGCTCGCCGAGCGAGAGGGCGACTTCGCGCTGCGCCATGGCGTACCGGGTGAGCGAGTCCAGCAGCAGCAACACGTTCTGGCCCCGGTCGCGGTAGTGCGCGGCGATGGAGTGGCAGAGCTCGGTGGCGCGCAGGCGCATCAGTGGCGATTCGTCGGCCGGCGCGACCACGACCACCGCACGGCGCAGGCCGGCCGGGCCGAGGGAGAGGTCGATGAACTCCCGGACCTCGCGGCCCCGTTCACCGATGAGCCCGACCACGACCACGTCGGCCACGGTCTGGCGCGTGACCAGGCCGAGCAGCACGCTCTTGCCCACACCGCTGCCGGCCATCAGGCCCACGCGCTGGCCGCGGCCGAGGGTGAGCAGGCCGTTGATCGCGCGCACGCCGACATCCAGCGGTTCGTGCACCGGCCGCTTGCGCAAGGGGTCCACGCGCGGGGGCTGGCTGCCCAGGCGGTGCTCGCCGCCCAGGCGCCCCAGTCCGTCCATGGGTTCGCCCAGGCCGTTGACGATGCGACCCAGCCAGGACGGGCCGATCAGCAGCTCGCTGTCCGACGCCATCGGCAGCACCCGCGCGCCGGCGCTCAGACCGTCGGTTTTCTTGAAGGGCATGACCGAGGTGGTCTCGTCGCGAAAGCCCACCACCTGCGCCTCGACCCACTCGCCCGGTCCGGCTTCGATGCGGCAGCGCTGGCCGATGCGAAGCTGGCAGCCCTTGACGTGCAGCAGCATGCCCGCCACGCCCACCAGCCGCCCCGTGGGAACGGAGACCGGCACGTCGGTGAGTTCAACGGACTTGAGGCGCTCGGCAATCATGCGGCGAGCTCCGTGGGCGCGCCCGCCTCGCCTGCGGCAGGCTCGGCGTCGAGCAGCTGCGCGCCGATCTGTTCCATGCAGGCCTGCAGCCGGTGGCGGCAGCCGGCGTCGGCCTCCTGGCCGCCGCAGTGCACCCGGCATTCACCGGCGTCGAGGCGGCTGTCTGCCATGAGTTTCCACGTGCGGGCGCGCACGGGGTCCAGGTCGCGGATGCGCTCCAGGTCTTCCGGGTTGAGGAACACCTCGATCTCGCCGGTGGCAGGCGGCATGCTCTTGAGGGACTCCTCGACCAGGGCCAGCAACTGCGCGGGCTGCAGCGTGAGCTCGGCGCGGATCACCTGCCGGGCCACCTTGCCCACCAGATCGACGACCTCGCTGCGCAGGGCCTTCTGGTAATCGTCCTGGGCCTGGTGCAGGGCCGCGAGCGCGGCGTCCACTGGCGCCGCATACACCTGCCAGCGGGCCAGCACGGCGGCACGGGCCTCGGCCAGCCCTTCGTCTCGGCCTTCCTGGAGCCCTTGCAGGCGGCCTTCGGCCTGGCCGCGCTCCGCCCCGCTGTCATAGCCTTCGCGGTAGCCGCGGTCCATGCCCTGCTGAAAGCCTTCGGCCAGCGCCGCCTGCGCGCTCTCGGCGTCGCCGGGCGACAGCGCCTGGACCGGCGTGAAGCGGCTCAGCGGCGGGAAGCGGTGCGGCCGGTAGATCTTCATGCGACCACCGCCTCGGCAAACAGCTGGATCTGGATCTCATCGCGGTCCACCAGCGCCTTGACCTCGCGCATGATCTCGGCGCGTGCCTGCTCGACGCGGCTGAGCGGTACCGGTCCGGTGCGACGCAGCGTGTCTTCGAAGGATTGCGCCTGGCGCCTCGGCATGGCCTGCAGCACTTTGCGGCGCACCTCGGGGTCCGCACCCTTGAGCGCCACGGCCCACAGGTCCAGCGGCGAGGTTTCGATGATGCGGGTGATGACTTCCTCGGTCTGTCGCGAGAGGATGAAGAAGTCGTACATGCTGACCTCGATCCGAGCCATGACGGCCGGATCGCGCGCCCGCATCTGCTCGACCATCTTCTGGCGGTTGCCGGGCAGGCGGTTGATGATCTCGGCGGCCTGGCGCACGCCCTCCACCGTGGCGCTCTGGGTTTCCAGGCTCGCCAGGTACGCATCCACCAGCACCTCGAGTTCGCGCAGGATGTCGTGCTCCACATGGCCGAGCTGGGCGATCTGCATCAGCACCGCGTCGCGGTTTTCCTCGGGCAGCCGCTCGATGACCTCGCTGGCCAGTGCCGAGGGCAGGAAGGCCAGGAAGACCGCCTGCATGTGCTCGTGCTCGGCTGCGATGCGGTCGGCGATCCAGCGCGATGAGGCCCACTGCAGCCGGGCCATCTTCGGCCGGATGGCGTCGCCGTAGATGCGGGTGAGCACGCTGCTGGCGATGTTCGCGCCCAGCGCCATGTCCAGCGAGCTCTTGAGGTAGGCGCGTGAGGCGCCGTGCACGCCGCTTTGCTCGCGGTAGTCGTCGAAGAAGCGCTGCAGGGCCGTGCGGGCCATGTCCACCTTGATGCCGCTCATGCGCGACATGACCTGGGTGACGTCCAGCAGTTCCTCGCGCGAGAGGTGCTGCAACACAGCCGCGGCCGGCTGCTCGCCCATGCTCAGGAGCACGATGGCAGCCTGTTCGGTGGCCGAGAGCGAGCCGCTGTCGGCCCCTTCCTGATCAGGTGATGGCGGCATTTTTCTGGACCCACTGTTTGACAACTTCGGCGACGCGCTCGGGCTCCTTCTGGGCCAGCACCTTCAAGTGATTGACCAGCACCTCCACCGGCGAACCGGGCGGCGGCAGGTCGTAGTCGGCGAGCAGCGGCACCATCGCGCCGGAGGCCGACGGCTGGACCTTGTTGGGCAGCGCCGCAACGGCCTGAGACGGCTGGGCCAGCGCGGGCGCCTCCTCGGCTGCGCCAGGGCCGCCTTCGAGGGCGATCAGGTCGGTCATGCCGACTTCGGCGGCGGGCTTGCCGCGCTCACGCAGAAGGCGCAGCAGCGGGCGCGCCAGCAGGAAGTAGGCGAGCAGCGCGCCCAGGGCATACAGGCCCCAGGTCACGAACTCGAACACGGTCTCGCGTTCCGCGTACCAGGGCACGGCGGGTGCTGCACCGGGGAAGGCCAGCGCCGAGACCACAAGCTGGTCGCCGCGCTCGGCGTTGATGCCCAGGCCGCCGCGCAGCAGGCTTTCCATGCGCGCGATTTCCTGAGGCCCCCAGCTGGCGGCACCGCCGGGGGCGGCACCTTCGTTGAGCACCACGGCCACACTGAGCTTCTTGAGCTGGCCGCGCGCGCGCTGGATGGTGGTGACACTGCGGTCGTAGGCGAACTGCCGGGTGACGGCGCTGCGCTCGGCGGTGTTGGGAGCCTCGTTCGCGTCCGGCGCCGGTGTGGCCGGGCGGTTGCTGAGCGAGCCCGGCACACCGAGCGCCACGCGGTCGCGGTTGCTCTCCTCGCGCGACGCTTCGTTGGTGACCTTGGGCGCATCGCCGTAGCGCTCCTGGGTTTCCTGCACGCGGTCCTGACCGAGCTCGACCGCCACGCTCACGTTGTAGTTGCCCGCGCCCAGCAGCGGCTGCAGCAGCTGGTGCGCGTTCTGCAGGATGTCGTTCTGCGCCTTGCGCACCGCCTCGTCGGCGAAGCTGCCCTGGTCGATGCCGTCCTTCACATCGACGCGCGCGGAGAGCAGGCGGCCGGCCTGATCGACCACGCTCACGCGGGACGGGTCCAGGTTGGACACGCTGCCGGCCACGAGCTGGATGATGGAGGCGATCTGCTCGTTGCCCAGCGTGCGGCCGGGGTGCAGGCTCAACACCACCGAGGCCGTGCTCTTGTCCTGGGCGTTGAGCACGAAGGTCGAGGAGCGCGCCACGGACAGGTGGACGCGGGCCGAGCGCACGGCGTCCATCGAGGTGATGCTCTGCACCAGCTCGCCTTCCAGGCCGCGGCGGAAGCGGATGTCCTGCACGAACTGCGTGACACCCAGCGGGTCGTTCTTGTCCATCAGTTCCAGCCCCTCGGGCAGGCGCGCGGTGACGCCCTTGGCCGCCAGCAGCATGCGGGCGCGGCCGAGGTCGGAGGACGAGACCAGCACCTGGCCCGACTCGGGGTGCAGCCGGTAGGCGATGCCTTCGGCATCCAGCGCGGCCATCATGTCCGACACCGGCACCTGCTCGCGCGCACCGAACACCGGCTTGTAGCTGGCCTGGTCGTTCCACAGGAACATCATCACCAGGGCCGTGATGCCGATCGCCAGCAGCACGACCGGCAGCAGGCGGGACATCAGTTCAGGACGCAAGGCGCCGCCCAAGGCTTTCCCCGAGGGCAGCTTGTCGCGCATGAGCCTGAGTGCATTCATTCGATGGGTCCTGTTGGGGTACCGGTGGATTCTTGGCGCTGGCCCCCCCTCGACCACTTCGCTCTTTGAGTCCAAATCCCCCCGTAGGTCCGGCCTCGCGCGACACGACATCGACAAACGACTGCTTTCGAACTAAAGCGCGGCGCCATGCCACACATGCCCGTCCCTGTGTGGGTGGCGCCCTCCATCGGGGGCCGCCCAAGCGTGTCAATTTGCTCGGAATGGGCGGAAAAATTTGAGGGCGTTGGACGCAGGACGCAACGCCGAGTCGCACCGCCGCCACAGGCTGCTGGTATGGTTGACGCCGCAAGCGCCGCCCAGACGGGACAGCAGCGCCACCGACAGAAAGCACCTCTCCCCATGCCCACCCTTGAACCGTCCGCGCCCCCCTCGACCCAGGCCGCAGAAAAGGCCTCCTGCGGCCTGACGATCGAGCGGTTGCAGGAACAGGCGGCGCTGGCGCGTTCGATCGCCGACCGATTGCCATGGCAACTCGCGCACTTCGACCTCGATCTGCGCTGCCGCTTTGGCAACCAGGCCTTCTGCGACAGCCTGCGCATCGACCCTTCGGCACTGGAAGGCCGGCCGTTCCAGGACTGTTTTCCCCAGGACGCCCTGCCCGCCCTGCTGCCGCGCTTCATGCAGGCCCTGGGTGGCGAGAAACAGCTGAGGCTCACGGAGCAGTCCACGCCGGGCGGAGCCCACACCTTCACCGAGACCTCGTTCACGCCCGACGTGCACGACGGCGTGGTCCTCGGGGTCTTCGTCGAAACGAAGGACGTCGCCGGGCGAGCGCGCGTCGATGACCTCGCGCAGAACAAGCGCCGCTTCGACCTCATGGCCGATGCGCTGCAGGACTCCTGCATCTACTTCCTCGACCCGGTGGGCCGCATCACCGAATGGAGCGAGAGCGCGCACCGCCTGCACGGCTTTTCCCGGGAACAGGTGGGCAACATGCACCTGGCCGACATGGCCGCGCCGCGCGTCGGTGAAGAGGCGGAGATCGGCATCGACGACACCATCCGGCTGGCCATCGATCGCGGCCAATGGGAAACCCGCGGCTGGCTCAAGCGCGCCGGTGCGGAGGCGTTCTGGGGCCAGACCTTGATCACGGCCCTGCGCGGCGACAACGGCGAGCTCGAAGGCTTGTCCTGCATCACGCGCGACATGACCGCGATGAAAGACCTGGACCGGGTCATGAACGACCTCAACGCCGAACTGGACCGGCGCGTGACCCAGCGAGTGCGCCAGCACACCGTGCCGAACAAGGACCTGGACATCTTCACCCACTCCATCACGCACGATCTGCGTGGGCCGGTGCGGCACATCAACACCTTCGCCGGCCTCATCGCCGAGGAACTGGGCGAGAACGCCAGTGAAGAGATCCGGCATTTCCGCGATGCCATGAAGCGGGCCTCGCAGCGCCTGAACGCGATGATCGAGAACCTGCTGACCTACTCGCGCATCGGCCGCATCGACCTGCACCCCGAGCGGTTGGCGATGAACAGCGTGCTCGAAGGTGTGGTCTCGCGCCTGCGGCAGGCCGCCCCCGACCGCCATATCCAGTGGGAGATCCAGCCCGATCTGCCGACGGTGGTGGCCGACGCGGCGATGGTGACCGACCTGTTCACGCGGCTGCTGGACAACGCCATGAAGTTCACGCGCAAGGTCGAGCCGGCCGAAATCCAGATCGGCTGCCGCACGGAGAGCGACGGCACCTGCCGGTTCTTCATCGTGGACAACGGCGCCGGCTTCGACGTCGCCAAGGCCAGCAACCTGTTCCTCATGTTCCAGCGCCAGCACCACACGCTGGACTTCGAGGGCCACGGCGCGGGCCTGGCTCTGTGCCAGCGCATCGTGCAGCGCCACAACGGCCGCATCTGGCTCGACAGCACGCCGGGCCACGGCTGTGCGGTCTACTTCACGCTGCCGGTGGAAACGGCGATGGCGGCGTCCGGCCTGGCCGCGCTCGGGTGCTGATCGCGCAGGCGGCGCTCAGCCGCCCGACAGGCGCGCCAGCCAGCGGTGCAGCAGATGCGCCCTGCGCTGGCGCCGGCGACCGATGTCGAGCAGGCGGATGGCGGCGGCTCGGCATTCGGCCAGGTAGCGCTCGCGCTGCGGAATCTCCCAGTCCGGCTCGTTGAGGGCCTTGTTGCGCACGGCCGCGAGATACCGCAGCCGCCGGTCCAGCCGCGCCGGCACCGGGTGGCGCACGCTGTCGAGCTTGGAGTGGATGCCCCGGCCCTTGCCGCCGAAGTCGCGCGCCAGCACCGAGTCGATCACCGCGGTGATGTCCAGCACGTCCTGCATGGCTTTCATGTGCGGGGTCTTGACCGTGTGCTGGTACAGGGGGATGACGTCGCCCGCGCGGTCATCCGGATGAATGTCGTCTCGCGGGCGAAAGCCGGGTGTGGCGGAAGACACGAGGGATGGGTTCATGGTGCACAGACTCCAGCAAACGGTTCCACGGTTCGAGCATCGGGGGCGGCAGGCTCGCGGCCCATGGCGTTCTCCTCCGCCAGAACCGCCAGGCACTTCACACAGGACACCGGCTCGCCCCGCCGGGCTTGCCATCGACGGAAGATGCCGCTGGGCCGCGCACCACACAGCGCCTTGCCGTCGGGCGGGGAATGCTCGGACCACAGATGGACGACCACCCCCAGATCGACACCGGGACCGGCCCCGGCAGCGCTGAGCCGGGCGGGCACGGTGGTGGCCGCGGGCGCCGACGCCCGATCGGCGGCACTGCGCAGGCAAGGGATGTTCAGGGGGTACAACAAGGTTCGCTCCTGGGCGTTCGGCTCACAACCAAACGCTCCTGCGGCCGCTCTCCATCGCCTCCTGGTTCTGCAGCTCTCGCACGGCGGCCCGCACGAGGATGTGATCGAAGGCCTTGAGAATCTCGCTGGTGCTGGTGAAGGCCTCGCCGGAAGGCGTGGCGGTGGGCACATCGGGGGCCTGCCGCGGGTTGCCAGACTGGGAGGGGCCCCTGCCCATCATGTGCGCATGCCTCAATGCGGCCTGCACGACCTCTTCGCCGGAGACACGTTGCCAGCGGTCCGACCGGCGCAGGTGGGTCACGCCCTGCCCCGCCGCGTTGCAACTGTGAACAACCAGGGGATCGTCCGGCAGGCGCGGTGCGAACGCGAGGTGCACGACGCTGTTGTGCGCGACCTCCTCGTCGGTGAGGCTGGCGGTCTGTGCCCACGGAATGGGCGCCAGTCGAAAGAGCATGTCGGCCAGCGTGCCGCCCAGGCCCGCGGTGCTCCCGGTGTCGAACACCGACAGGGCAAACGGCCGAGGCTCGTGGGGGTCGCCCGAGCGCAGTTCGCCCCAGGCGCTGGTTTCGGTGAAATCGAGCGATCCAGGGCCCGAGTCGACATCGAGCTGTGAATGCGCGTGGACCACGCGAAGCATCACGGCAGGCCCCTGCCGTGGCGCATGCTCGCGCTCCTGCAACACCTGGATGATGCTGGAGAGCAGGTACTTGTGGCATGCGAAACAGGACGCCGGATTGTGCCGCGGCGCGCGCCGTGCGCTCAGCCCGTACAGTTGGGCGTGGTCATCGCTGTGCATGGGCAACCGACCTCACCATCACCCCTGGGCCGCGTGTTTCATGAGGTAGCCGGTGTCGATGGGGTCCGACACCCGCACGACCATGTGCGTGCGGATGCCCACGATGGTGACCTCGGCGGGCAAGGGATCCGACACCTCGGCGACCAGCGTGTCGATGCCATGGCGCACCGCCCAGGCCTGCAAGGGCTCCGAGAAGTGCCGCCAGCGCTGGACCATGCCGAACCGGTCCACGCCAGAGATGGAGACCCGCGCCACATCCTTCGCGTGCATGGTCAGGCCATAGAGGTAGACCCCCACGAAACGGCCGGTAAAGGTCTCACCGTTGCCGACGGCCACCTCGGAGCGTTTGACCGCTTCCCCGATGGCTCGCACCAGAAGGGAGGAGCCATCCTCGGAGGGCCAACAGGGTGTGATGAAGGACGCCAGCCGGAGCGTGGCTTCCTTGAGGTTGGGCTGCTGCGCCCAGCAGGACAGACCGAACCCCTCGTAAGGCTGGCCAGCCAGCGCATCGTGGATCCACTGCTCGGGCCCACCCGTTTCCAGCGCCTGCAAGGGCCAGTAGGCGGTGCCCCCACCACCCTGGACCGCCTTGGCCTGGCGGGTGCGCGCCGCGTTGAGCGAAACGATCTGCGTCATGCCGAGCCGCGCGCGCGGGAAGGCGCGAACGCATCATGTGCTGAGCGGATCGGCCAGGAGCGCGACGGGAGGGATGAGGGCCACGTTTCAAGCATCCGGGTATTCTTCTACCCAATGCCTCGGCGGCCGCCCGGTCTACGGTGCCGTTTTGCCCCGTAGAGGGAAGGTGTCAGCCAAACTTCGGCATCTGGTTGCGCGATTGGCGGTACGCGGCGATGCGGGCCTGCACCTCGGCGCGCGCCTCGTCCATGCGAAGGTCCTGCGTGGCGCAGGCAGGGCAATGCGCGGGGCCCTGGTGCTGCTTGACCACCGGGTGCTTGGTGTTGCAGGCACCGCACTGCCGGACTTCGATCTCGCGGCTTTGCAGCCCCTCGATCAGCAACGCATAGGTCTCGAACGTGATGCGCTGGCTGTCGCCCACGGGCGGCACCGTCCGGCGGTACTTGTTGTAGACCTCGATCATCTTGTCCAGCGCCTTGCCGAAATTCGTCTCGACCACGGCGTACTCGCCAATGCCGCGCGATCCGAAATGCAGGGCCATCAGGTACGAGGCCTCGAAGCGCTCCGCCGCGCTGTCGAGGAAGGTCTTGGCTGTCGTGGTTTGTCCCAGGCCTCTGGGCCGCTTGACCTTGATACCGTACTGCCCGAGACGGCGGTCCATCTCCTCTTTGATGCGCTGCTCGCCCACGTCGGTGCCCAGCAGCTTGACGATCAGCTTGGTGCGCGAGGTCAGCTCGATCAGGGCCTCGAATCGCTCGTCCGATACCTGGTCCTCGAAGAGGACGCGTTTGTGTCCAGAAGAAGCGAGGGCTCGGCCCGCGGTGTTGATCATGGTGATGTCCCTGGTTTCAGTGAATGCGGTTCTTCGAACGCCGGCTCATGACCATGAACTGCGTTTTCTGCGAAGAGGTCAGGTCGCGCGTGGCGGCGGCCTCGAAGTAGTGGTCACTGGCCACCGGAAACATCACCAGGCCGGGGTTGGCCGAGATGTCCCAGAGTTCATGCGGTCCGAAGCGGCGGACGTGCACGGCTTCGCTCATGGACAGATCGAACAGCACGCAGGCCTCGTCGAACGAGGTCTTGATGCTGTCGACGCGCACCGCCAGCGCCATGAAGGCCTCCTGGCGATTGGCGGCCTCGAATTCGCCCGGCTGCACCAGCGACGCCGATGTCGTGGGCAAAAGTCCTGTGTGGATCATCATGGAAAACAGCGGATGCGAGCAGTCCGCCAGCTTGATGACTTCGTCCTCGCTCAGCAGGGCCAGCAGCTCCAGCAGGTTGCGCTGCCCCGGGAACCAGCGTGCGATGACACGCGGGTCGACCAGTTCGGAACTGCGCGCGATGTGCCAACGCCGGGCCAGCGCCTTGAGGTTTTCGGCGCGAATGGCCCTTTCATATGTGGGCAGATGCAGATTGCCTTGAATCCGCGAGTCCATCAGCGCTGTCATCATCTGTGTACATTCCCCTGTCTGTTCTTGAACTGCGTCGCCAACGCGCCCGAAAGGGACATGGTGTTACGCCCAACCAGCCGGTTGGCGTCTACCATGGCAGCCAGCCCTTTGCGACGCCCACACCCCAACGCCCAGCCCTCATGCCAAGTCTTGAACCTCTGTCTATCGGCGATCTTTCTGCGCTCTTTAGGGCTCGATTGAGAATGAGCCTGGATCGCCTGGGCTTTCCGGGCGCCATGCGTGAAAAAAGTCGCGAACTGGGCTTCAGGCTGGGGGTAGACGAAAGCCTGGCCTCGGCCTTCCTCACCGGCGACGTGCTCCCTGACTACGAGGCCCTGCTCACCCTCTGCGCGCTGACCCAGCAATCACCCGGCTACTTCCTCGACCCCAACGCCGACGCCCTGCCCCAGGGGACCCGGCTCGTCCCGGCCATCGGCCCGGGCGAGGACCTGGCCATCTGCCTGCCCGAAGACATGGCCGGTGGGCGCGCCGCCCAGGAGGCCGAGCTTTGCCACTATCGCGCCCGCAGGGACATGGGCTTTGGCGTGAGGGCCGGCGACTGCATCCTGGCGGTGTTCGTGCCGATGGAGCCGGCCTCGATGCAGAAGGACCGCATCTACCTCATCGGCAGCGAGACCGGCTTCGATCTGCGCCGCTGCGTCGTGCAAACGCCCGTGCGGGCGGCCTTCACCAGCTTTGACGGCAAGTCTGCCCAGACCATCAAGCCGCACGTCGCGGCGGTGGGGCAGGAACGGCCGAGCTTCCGCGCCGAAGGCCTGGGCGACGAGGTTCATGCCTTCGCGGAAGTGATCGGCCTGCTGCGAGGTGCGCAGAACCTGCCGCTCGAACCCAACGCCCTGGATGTCCAGGGCTGAGCTGCGGCGAACAGACAAAAAAAAGCCCGCCATGGGCGAGCTGGATGTTTCGAACCGGTATTTTTTGGAGGCGCGATCCGGAGTCGAACCGGACTAACCGGATTTGCAATCCGGGGCATAACCGCTTTGCTATCGCGCCGTCAGGACCGGCACCAAAGACACCGATCTCAAACTCCGACAAAAAAGGGAAGCAGAGCTTCCCTTTTTGAATTTGGAGCGGGAAACGAGATTCGAACTCGCGACCTCAACCTTGGCAAGGTTGCGCTCTACCAACTGAGCTATTCCCGCATTTCTTACCACCTGCTGCTGCATCTGCTATTGCGTTTGCCGCTGCATTTCGGTAAGCCATGATTCTAACCCGAAAAAAGGGGCCCTTTCAAGCCCCCCGAAATTTTTTGATCAATGTTTCACCGCGTCGGGAGACGCCGTCGGCTTGCTCACGCTGGCCGCCGCGATCTGGGCCGCGACTTCCTCTTCGGTGAGCGGCACGGGCTGGCGTTCGAGCGCAATGGCGAGGACCTTGTCGATCCATTTCACCGGCACGATCTCCAGGCCCTGCTTCACGTTGTCGGGAATCTCGGCGAGGTCCTTCACGTTCTCTTCCGGGATGATCACGGTCTTGATGCCGCCACGCAAAGCGGCCAGCAGCTTTTCCTTCAGGCCGCCGATCGCAGTCACTTCACCGCGCAGCGTGATCTCGCCCGTCATGGCCACATCGGCGCGCACGGGAATGCCCGTGAGCGACGAGACCAGCGCGGTCGTCATGGCCGCACCGGCGCTCGGGCCATCCTTGGGCGTGGCGCCATCGGGCACGTGGATGTGGATGTCGCGCTTGTCGAACTGCTCGTCCTTGATGCCCAGCATGCGGGCGCGGCTTCGCACCACGGTGCGGGCCGCTTCCACCGATTCCTTCATCACATCGCCGAGCGAACCCGTGCGCGTGATCACGCCCTTGCCAGGCATGATGGCCACTTCGATGGTCAGCAGATCGCCACCGACTTCCGTCCACGCCAGACCGACCACCTGGCCCACCTGGTTCTGCGCCTCGGCTCGGCCGTAGCTGTACTTGCGCACGCCCAGGAACTCGCTGAGGTTCTCGGCATTCACCACCACGGTGGGCGTGTACTTCTTGAGCAGCAGGCCCTTGACCACCTTGCGGCAGATCTTGGAGAGTTCACGCTCGAGCGAACGCACACCGGCTTCGCGGGTGTAGTAGCGCACGATGTCGCGCACGGCGTCGTCGCGCACGTCCAGCTCGCCTTCGCGGATGCCGTTGTTCTTGAGTTGCTTGGGCAGCAGGTAGCGGATCGCAATATTGGTCTTCTCGTCTTCCGTGTAGCCCGAGAGGCGGATCACCTCCATGCGGTCCAGCAGGGCCGGCGGAATGTTCATCGAGTTCGACGTGGCGACGAACATCACGTCGGACAGGTCGTAGTCGACCTCGATGTAGTGGTCGCCGAAGGTGTGGTTTTGCTCGGGGTCCAGCACCTCCAGCAGCGCGCTCGAAGGATCGCCGCGGAAGTCCGTGCCCAGCTTGTCGATCTCGTCGAGCAGGAACAGCGGGTTGCGCGTGCCGACCTTGTTCAGGCTCTGCAGCACCTTGCCCGGCATGGCGCCGATGTAGGTGCGGCGGTGGCCGCGGATCTCGGCTTCATCGCGCATGCCGCCCAGCGCCATGCGCACGTACTTGCGGCCCGTGGCCTTGGCCACCGACTGCCCAAGCGAGGTCTTGCCCACACCGGGTGGGCCAACCAGGCACAGGATGGGCGCCTTGACCTTGTCCACGCGCTGTTGCACCGCGAGGTACTCGAGGATGCGGTCCTTGACCTTCTCCAGGCCGTAGTGGTCTTCGTTCAGCACCGCCTCGGCATGCGCGAGGTCGTGCTTGATCTTGGTCTTCTTGCTCCAGGGCAGGCCGACCAGCGCATCGATGTAGTTGCGCACCACGGTGGCCTCGGCCGACATGGGCGACATCAGCTTGAGCTTCTTGAACTCGGCATCGGCCTTCTTGCGCGCTTCCGCGGGCATCTTGGCGGCCTTGATCTTCTTCTCGATCTCCTCGATGTCGGCGCCCTCTTCGCCTTCGCCGAGCTCCTTCTGGATCGCCTTGACCTGCTCGTTCAGGTAGAAGTCGCGCTGGTTCTTTTCCATCTGGCGCTTCACGCGCCCGCGGATCTTCTTGTCGACGTTGAGGATGTCGACCTCGCGCTCGAGCTGTTCGAACAGGTTTTCCAGCCGCTTGTTGACCGGATCGAGGTCCAGCACCACCTGCTTGGACTCGAGCTTGAGCGGCAGGTGCGCGGCGATCGTGTCGGCCAGGCGGCCCGGATCGTCGATGCTGGAGATCGAGGTGAGGATCTCCGAGGGGATCTTCTTGTTGAGCTTGACGTACTGGTCGAACTGCTGCATCACGGCGCGGCGCAGTGCTTCGAGTTCGTTGGACTGGGTGTCGGCCCGCTCCACGGCCGGGTCGACCGGGCTCACACTGGCGATGAAATGGCTTTCGCCATCGCGGATGGTCAGCACCTTGGCGCGCTGAACACCTTCGACCAGCACCTTCACGGTGCCGTCGGGCAGCTTGAGCATCTGCAGGATGGTGGCGACGCAGCCCATTTCGAACATGTCGTCGGTCGACGGCTCATCCTTGGCCGCGGCCTTCTGGGCCACGAGCATGATGCGGCGCTCGGCCTCCATCGCGGACTCCAGCGCCTTGATGCTCTTGGGCCGGCCCACGAACAGCGGAATGACCATGTGCGGGAACACGACCACATCGCGCAAGGGCAGGAGTGGCAGTTCAACCGGCGTGCTGGGAAGGGGGGTCTGTCCGGACATTTCAACCTCGACTAAAACGGGTAAATGGGGTCGGTGCGAGCGATCTCAACCGGACGCATCCGTGACGGGGTTGGTCGAAGCCGGCGCGTCAAGCCTGCTTGGCCGCCTCGCGGTACACCAGCAAGGGCGGCTTGTTTTCCTCGATGGTCGACTCATCGACCACCACCTTCTCCACATTGCTCATGCCAGGCAGATCGAACATGGTGTCGATCAGCGCGTTTTCCAGGATCGAGCGCAGACCGCGCGCGCCCGTCTTGCGGGCCAGGGCCTTGCGGGCGATCGCCTTGAGGGCGGCGGGCCGCACTTCGAGCTCGGCACCCTCCATCGCCAGCAGGCGGGAGAACTGCTTGACGACCGCGTTCTTGGGCTCGGTGAGAATTTCGACCAGCGCGTCTTCACTGAGTTCCGACAGCGCGGCGATCACCGGCACACGGCCCACCAGCTCGGGGATGAGGCCGAACTTGATCAGGTCTTCAGGCTCGATTTCCTTGAACGATTCGGTGATGCTGCGCTGCTTCTTGCTCTTGACCACGGCACCGAAGCCGATGCCGGAGGCCTCGGTGCGGTTCTCGATGATCTTCTCCAGGCCGGCAAACGCGCCGCCGCAGATGAACAGGATGTTGGTGGTGTCGACCTGCAGGAAGTCCTGGTTGGGGTGCTTGCGCCCGCCCTGCGGCGGCACCGAGGCCATCGTGCCTTCGATCAGCTTGAGCAAGGCCTGCTGCACGCCCTCGCCCGACACGTCGCGGGTGATGGAGGGGTTGTCGGACTTGCGCGTGATCTTGTCGATTTCGTCGATGTAGACGATGCCCTGCTGGGCGCGCTCGACGTCGTAGTTGCAGCTCTGCAGCAGCTTGGCGACGATGTTTTCCACGTCTTCGCCCACATACCCGGCTTCGGTCAGCGTGGTGGCGTCGGCCATCACGAATGGCACATTGAGCATGCGCGCCATGGTCTGGGCCAGCAGCGTCTTGCCCGAGCCGGTGGGGCCGATCAGGAGAATGTTGCTCTTGGCCAGCTCGACGTCGTCCTTGCGGGCGGCGACCTTGTGGCGCAGGCGCTTGTAGTGGTTGTAGACGGCCACGGCCAGCGCGCGCTTGGCGGCCTGCTGCCCGATGACGTAGTTGTCCAGGTTGGCCTTGAGCTGGGCCGGCGTGGGCACGTCGTCGCCCGAGGCCTTGACGGATTCGAGGCCGGGCAACTCGTCACGGATGATGTCGTTGCACAGGTCGATGCATTCGTCGCAGATGAACACCGAGGGGCCGGCGATCAGCTTCTTGACCTCGTGCTGGCTCTTGCCGCAGAACGAGCAGTAGAGCGCTTTTTCACTGGAGGCGGCTTTTTTGTCGGCCATAGGTCTGGGGGCTCGGATGAAGCGGTAACAACAATGATAGTTCAAGCCCCATAGGGGCCAAACGGGGGAAAAGCGCCGGTTTTGGCACCGTCTCCCGGGTTTGGCGGCCCATGGGTGGCCATGGCCAGGACGGGGTCAGACAGCGCCGGGGCGCTTTTCGATGACCTTGTCGATCAGGCCGTACTCGGCCGATTCGGCGGCCGAGAGGTAGTAATCGCGCTCGGTGTCGCGCTCGATCTTCTCCAGCGGCTGGCCGGTGCGCTCCGCCAGGATCTTGTTGAGCTGCTCGCGCGTCTTGAGGATTTCTCGGGCGTGGATCTCGATTTCCGTGGCCTGGCCCTGGGTGCCGCCCAGCGGCTGGTGGATCATGACCTTGGAGTTCGGCAGCGCGAAGCGCTTGCCCTTGGCGCCGGCGGCCAGCAGGAACGCGCCCATGCTCGCGGCCATGCCGATGCACAGCGTGGACACGTCCGACTTGATGAAATTCATGGTGTCGAAGATCGCCATGCCAGCGCTCACCGAACCGCCCGGGGAGTTGATGTAGAACGAGATGTCCTTGTCGGGGTTTTCGCTTTCCAGGAACAGCAGCTGCGCCACCACCAGGTTGGCCGACTGGTCATTGACCGGGCCCACCAGGAAGATCACGCGCTCCTTGAGCAGGCGCGAATAGATGTCGTACGCACGCTCGCCGCGGCCCGACTGCTCGATGACCATGGGCACCATGCCCAAACCTTGAATGTCCATTGCGCTCATGCTGTACTCCGTGTGTTGATGCTTGCCATGTCACTACTGTAACCAACCCCATGTGGCCCCACGGCGACCGGTGGCTTGACCGGGACGACCGCAGGACAGGCGGAGGGAGGTACCTCCAGGTGGGGGGCAAACCCGAAAAAGAAAGGGCGGATCGCTCCGCCCTGTTCCAACGTCCCGCCGGGCGGGAAATCAGGCCTGGGCCATCAATTCGTCGAAGCTGACCGACTTTTCGGTGATCTGTGCCTTGGACAGCACGAACTCCGTGACGTTGTTCTCGATCACGATGGCTTCCACCTCGGCCATGCGCTGGTTGTCGCCCTGGTACCAGCGCACCACGTCGGCCGGCTTCTCGTAGGAGGCGGCCAGCTCTTCGATGTGAGCCTTGATCTGCTCGGGCTTGGCGTGCAGCTCGTTGGCGCGCACCAGTTCGGCCACCACCAGACCCAGGCGCACGCGGCGCTCGGCTTGCGGGCGGAACAGCTCTTCGGGGATCGGCGCCTTATCGGCATCCTTCACGCCGCGCTGCTTCAGGTCGGCGCGGGCGCCTTCCACCAGGCGCTCCAGCTCGGACTGCACGACCGCATTGGGCAGATCCAGCTCGGCCTTGGCCACCAGGGCGTCCATCACGGCCTGCTTGTTGCGGGCCTGCAGGCGGAACTTGACTTCGCGCTCCAGGTTCTTGCGGATGTCGGCGCGCAGGCCTTCCACCGTGCCGTCGGCGATGCCCAGGGACTTGGCGAAGGCTTCGTCCACGGCCGGCAGGTTGGCGGCTTCGATCTTGTTGACCGTGACCAGGAAGTCGGCGGTCTTGCCGGCCACGTCCTTGCCGTGGTAGTCGGCGGGGAAGGCCAGCGGGAAGGTCTTGGACTCGCCGGTCTTCATGCCACGCACGGCGTCTTCGAATTCCTTGAGCATCTGGCCGTCGCCGACGATGAACTGGAACGCCTCGGCCTTGCCGCCCTCGAAGGGCTCGCCGTCGATCTTGCCGGCGAAGTCGATGGTGACGCGGTCGCCGTCCTGGGCGGCCTGGTCCTGCGCGCGCTGCGCGAAGGTGCGGCGCTGCTTGCGCAGGATCTCCAGCGTGCGGTCGATGGCGGCGTCGTCCACTTCGGCGGCCACTTTTTCCACCGAGGCGGTGGTCAGGTCGTCGATCTTGACTTGCGGATACACCTCGAAGACGGCGTCGAAGGTCAGCTGGCCTTCGGGCGCGCCTTCCTTCTCGGTGATCTTGGGCTGGCCGGCCACGCGCAGCTGGGCTTCGTTGGCGGCGGTGGCGAAGGCTTCACCGACCTTGTCGTTCATGACCTCGTAGTGCACCGAGTAGCCATAGCGCTGGGCCACGACGTTCATCGGCACCTTGCCGGGACGGAAACCGTCCATCTTCACATCACGCGCGATGCGCTTGAGGCGGTTGGACACTTCTTTCTGGATCACATCGGCCGGCAGCGTCAGCGTGATCTTGCGCTCGAGCTTTTCCAGGGTTTCAACGTTCACGGTCATGGCATTCTCCAAAAGGGTGTCGGTCAACCAGCCTGTCTGGCCGACCCGGGGGGTCTGTCTGTTTGTCTGTGGTGTGGTGCGCGGGGGGGGACTCGAACCCCCACACCATTGCTGGCGTCAGGACCTAAACCTGGTGCGTCTACCAATTTCGCCACCCGCGCGCCTCGTAGGGGGTTTTCCGGTGCAACGCAAAAGCAGCGCTGGACGGCCGGTTGTCCACTTCACGGCAACCTTAGATTGTAGCTGCAGCGCCCACCCCGGCCGGACAGCCTCAGGCCCCCAGGCGGCGCCGCAGGGCCCGGACTGCGCTGCCGGGCGTGGTGAGCACCGGCAAGCCCACCGCCTTGTGCACCGCCAGCTGCGCGCGCGCCATGCTGAACTGGGACAGCGCGATCACGTCGCAGCCCTGCCCCACCAGCCAGCGCGCGGCCTCGACCACGCGCGCGTCGTGGCCCGCGTCGTCGCCCCGGTTGAGGGCGTCCATGGCGCCTTCGGCCAGGCAGGTGACCAGTTCGGTGCCGGCCGGGAACTCCGGCGGCATGGAAGTCAGGGTGGGCGCGAAGGACGCCACCAGCCCGATGCGGCCGCCGCGCGCCACGGCCACGGCTTCGGCCACCATGGCTTCGTTGGGCTTGAGCACCGGCATGTGCGGGCGCCGCGCCGCCACCGCCTCGATGCACGAACCGAATGCCGAGCAGGTGAACAGGATGGCGTTGGCCCCGGTGCCCTCGGCATAGGCCGCCAGCGATTCGAAGCGCTGGTGCATCGCCGCGTCCAGTCCCTTGCCATCGCGCCCCAGGTCGGCCGACAGGCTGTCGTCGAGCAGGTTCATGCGCCCGGCCTCCGGCCAGGCGCGCGCGAGCTCCTCGTTGATGGGCGCGACCGAGTGGGCCAGCGCATGGATCAGGGCGATGCGCATGTCAGGCCACCTTCAAGGCGCGTGGCAGGGCCATGCGCCGGCCCTGGCTCCACCAGACCAGCGCCACCAGCAGCAGCGCCGGCAGGTAGAACCAGTGGGGTGTGGGCCTGTCGTTGGGTACCTGGACACCAGTCACGTCCCAACCCTGCTCGAAGCCGGATTTGGCCGCGCGCGTGCCGAACTTGACCTGCCCGATTTGAACCGCCCCGCCCAACGGCACGAGCTGCAGGCCCGCGTCGCTCAGGCGCTTGCGCCCCTCCTCGCCCTTCTCTCCAAGTTGCACGGCCACCGTCTTCACCACGTCGTCGCCCTCGATGGTCGTGCCCTGGATGACCATCACGACCCGGTCATCGCTGGCGGTGTCGCGCGCCACGTCGTACACCTGGGCCGCAGGCACCTGCCGGTACTCGGGCGCGATGCGGTCCATGAAATAGTCGGGGCGGAACAGCAGCACCACGGCGACAAGCAGCAGCGCCGTTTCCCACCAGCGGCTTTTCACCCGGAACCAGTTCATCGTCAATGCCGCGAACAGCAACGTGGCCAGCGTGCAGGCCAGCAGCAGGCGGATCAGCTCGGCCGTGCCGTGCACATTGATGAGCAACAGTTGCGGGTTGAAGATCCAGATGAAAGGCAGGATGACCGTGCGCAGCGCGTAGATCGCGCCCTGCACGCCGGTCTGGATCGCATCTTCGCCCGAGATCGCCGCCGCCGCAAACGTGGCCAGTCCCACCGGAGGCGTGATGTCGCCCATGATCCCGTAATAGAAGACAAAAAGATGCACCGCGATCAGCGGGATGATCAATCCGCTCTGCGCGCCAAGCTCGACCACCACCGGCGCCATGAGCGTGGCCACCAGCACGTAGTTGGCGGTGGTCGGCACACCCAGGCCCAGCACCAGGCACACGAAGGCGATGAAGAGCAGCATCATCATCACGTTGCCTTGCGCCACGAACTCGACGAACTCCGTCATGCGCAACCCCAGGCCGGTGAGTGTGATGGCGCCGACGATGATGCCCGCCGTGGCGGTGGCCACGCCGATGCCGATCATGTTGCGCGAGCCATCGTTGAAGCCGTCCACCACCGAGCGCCAGCCCTGCATCCAGGTGCCCGCGCCGCTGGTCCTGCGAAAGAGCGCGATCAACGGGCGCTGGGTGAGCATGAGCACCACCAGCACCGTCACGGCCCAGAAGGCCGAGAGCGCGGGTGACATTTCCTCGACCATGAGACACCAGATCAGCACCGCGATCGGCATGAGGTAGTGCAGGCCGGCGCGCACCGTGGGCCAGGTCTGCAGCGGCTTGGGGTGATCGATGTCGATGTCCTCGGGCAGGTCCGGGCAGCGCGCGGCCTGGTAGACCGAAAACAGGTAGAGCCCGAGCACCACCGCCGTGACGGCATAGGGTGCGGCCGCGCCCATGACCGCTTTGAGGGTCTGCAGCAGGTAGTACACCGCACACACCACCACGATGCTGCCCGCGATGCCGATGGCGTTGCGCATCACGCGCACGCGCCACGGCCGGGCCACGGCCTGCACGATGGGCTGCATGCCGAGCTTGAGCGCTTCGAGGTGCACGATGTAGAGCAACCCGATGTAGGACAGGGTGGCGGGCAGGAAGGCGTGCTTGACGATGTCGGCGTAGGGGATGCCGACGTACTCGACCATGAGGAATGCGGCCGCGCCCATCACCGGCGGCATGATCTGGCCATTGACCGAACTCATGGTTTCGATGGCCCCGGCCTTCACGCCACCGTAACCGGCCTTCTTCATCAAGGGGATCGTGAAGATGCCTCCCGAGACCACGTTGGACACCGACGAGCCGGAGATCATGCCGTTGAGCGCCGAGGACACCACCGCGACCTTGGCCGGCCCACCGCGCAGATGGCCCAGGGCCGCGAAGCTGACCTGCATCATGTAGTTGCCGCCGCCGGCGCGGTCCAGCAGCGCGCCGAAGAGCACGTAGACGAAGATGGTGCCAGCGGAAACCCCCAGGGCAATGCCGTACACCCCTTCGGTGGTGAGCCACATGTGCGAGATCAGCCGGTTCACCGAAGCACCCTTGTGCGAGAGCACCTCGGGCAGGTGCGGCCCGAGCAGACAGTAGGCCAGGAAGATGGCGGCCAACGCGGCCATGGGCCATCCCACCGCGCGGCGCGTGGCCTCCAGCAGCAGCACGACACCGGTGAAACCGACCGCGATGTCCATGCTGTTGGGCTGACCCGGTCGCGTGGCCAGCTCGGCGTAGAACAGCATGATGTAGGCGCCGCAGAAGGCCGCCGCCAACGCCAGCAGCCAGTCCCCGGCCGGCACCCGGTGGCGCGGCGAACGCTTGAACGCCGGCCAGGCCAGGAACGCGAGGAACAACGCGAACGCCAGGTGGATGGCGCGTGCCTCGGTGTCGTTGAGGATGCCGATGCCGAGCTCGAACGGCAGCGGCGAGGCGTACCAGTACTGGAACAGCGCCCAGAGCAGGCACACGGTGAACACCACACCGGCGGTCCACCCGGTGGGCTTTCGCCCACCGGTGTCGCTGTCGGCCACGAGTTGCTGCAGGGCCTCCGGGGCCTTTTCGATGTCGGTGCTCATGCGCGCTCCGGGCCGTTGCCTCTACTTCACTTGACCCAGCCCTTTTCCTTGTAGAACCTGAGCGCACCCTCGTGCAGCGGGGCGCTCAGGCCGTCCTTGACCATGCCCTCGGGCGTCAGGTTGGCCAGCGCGGGATGCAGCTTCTTGAATTCGTCGAAGTTGTCGAACACCGCCTTGACCACCTGGTACACGGTCTCGGGCGAGGTCTTGCTCGACGCCACCACGGTGGCAGAAACGCCGTAGGTCTGGGTGGGCTGCGGGTTGTTCGGGTAGAGGCCGCCGGGCAGCGTGACCTTGGCGTAGTAGGGCTTCTCGGCCACCAGCTTGTCCACGGCCGGGCCGGTGATGGACACCAGCTTGGCGCCGCACGAGGTGGTGGGGTCCTGGATGTTGGCGCTCGGATGGCCCACCGCGTAATAGAAGCCGTCGATCTTGCCGTCGCACAGCGCGGGGCCATGCTCGTCAGCCTTGAGTTCGGAGGCCAGCGAGAAATCGCTCAGCTTCCAGCCCATGCCGGCCAGCAGCTCTTCCATGGACGAGCGCGTGCCCGAGCCGGGGTTGCCGACGTTGAATCGCTTGCCCTTGAAGTCCTCGAACTTGGTGATGTTGGCTTCCTTGCGGGCCACCACCGTGAAGGGCTCGGGGTGCACCGCGAACACCGCGCGCAGGTCGCCATAGGCCCCCGCGTCCTTGAACTGCCCCACGCCCTTGAGCGCGTTGAACTGCACGTCGGACTGGGTGAAGCCCAGGTCCAGCTCACCGGCCTTGATGGTGTTGACGTTGAACACCGAGCCGCCGGTGGACTCCACCGAGCAGCGGATGCCGTGCTTGGCACGGTCCTTGTTCACCAGCCGGCAAATCGCGCCGCCCGCCGCGTAATACACCCCTGTCACGCCGCCGGTGCCGATGGTCATGAACTTCTGCTGCGCCTGGGCCGGTGCCATGGGCGTCATCAGGGCGGCTGCGGCGGCCAGGGTGCTCAGGCTGAGAGGGATCTTTTTCATGCGGAAGGCTCCTGAAGGTTTCGACGGGGTGGAACAAACTTGGTGCGAACACAAGGGTCTTGTCACGAGCAAGCAAGCTTCGTGCAGACCCGCTGCGACGGCGACGGGGTTTTCCCCCATCAGGCGGCCACCGCGCGGTCGATGGCGTTGGCCAGCCGCGCCACGATCTGCTCGAGTTCGTCGGGCGTGCTGATGAAGGGCGGCGCGAGCAGCACGTGGTCGCCGCAGCGGCCGTCCACCGTGCCGCCCATGGGATAGACCATCAGGCCGCCGGCCATGGCCTCGCTCTTGATGCGGGCGTGCAGCTTGCGCGCGGGGTCGAACCACTGCCGGCTGCCGCGATCGGCCACCAGCTCGATGCCCCAGAACAGGCCACGCCCCCGGATGTCGCCCACATGCGGGTGGTCGCCGAAAGCCTGTTGCAACAGCGAGTGCAGATGCTGCCCGCGCCCGCGCACCTGCGCCAGCAGGCCGTCGCGCTGGATCACGCGCTGCACCGCGAGCGCGGCTGCGCAGGCGATCGCGTGGCCCAGGTAGGTGTGGCCGTGCTGGAACAGGCCGCTGCCCTGCCGGAAGGCATCCACCACCCTGCCCTGCGCCAGCACCGCGCCGATGGGCTGGTAGCCACCGCCCAGGCCCTTGGCCACGGTCATCAGATCGGGCACCACACCCTCCTGCTCGCAGGCATGCAGGGTGCCGGTTCGGCCCATGCCACACATCACCTCGTCGAGGATCAACAGAATGCCGTGGCGGTCGCACAGCTCGCGCACGCCTTTGAAGTAGCCGGGCACGGCCGTGAGCACACCCGCCGTGGCGCCGCCCACCGTCTCGGCCACGAAGGCCATCACGTTCTCGCCACCCAGGCGGTCAATCGCGTCGGACAGCTCGGCCACCAGCCGCTGGCCGTACTGCTCGGCGGTTTCGTCGGCGCGGCGGTCGCGGTACTCGTAGCACGGCGAGACGTGCGTCACGTCGATCAGCAGCGGCTTGAACTGCTCGCGCCGCCAGGCGTTGCCGCCCACGGCCAGCGCGCCCAGCGTGTTGCCGTGGTAACTCTGGTGACGGGCGATGAAGTGCCGCCGCTGCGGCTGCCCGATCTCCACGAAATACTGGCGCGCCATCTTCAGCGCGGCCTCCACCGCCTCGGAGCCACCGCTCACGAAATACACGTGGCTCATGCCCGCCGGCGCCGAATCGATCAGCACGTCCGCGAGTTCCTCGGCCACTTCGGTGGTGAAAAAGCTGGTGTGCGCATAGGCCAGCTGGTCGATCTGCGCGTGCATCGCAGCCAGCACATCGGGGTGCCCATGGCCCAGGCAGGACACGGCCGCGCCGCCCGAGGCGTCGAGGTAGGTCTTGCCGGCCTGGTCGGTCAGGGTGATGCCCTGGCCGCTCACGGCAAAGGGCATGGGGCGGTGCAGCTGGCGGTGGAAGACTCGGGTGGAACTCATGCAGGAAGGACGGGGTGGGGACAGCAATTCAGGCGCAGTGTAGGCAGCGTCGGCGCCCTGGGAAAAATGCCTTTTTCACCCCGCTCCATGCCTTCCGGTTATGGCCTGTCCATGAGTTCGCGGCATGGGCCTTGTCGCGATTGGCATTTTTCGCTCTGGCGCGGCTTGCCTACAGTTCGCCCCATGAACGCTTCCTCCCCACGGCGCCCCCACGTGTGCGTGCTCGGTGCCGGCATCGTCGGGCTGGCGGCGGCCTGGCAGTTGCGGCGCGAGGGCTTCGAGGTCACCGTGGTCGACCGGGCGCAGGCTGGCACCGGCGCGAGCGCGGCCAATGGTGCGCAGCTGAGCTACGCCTACGTGCAACCGCTGGCCGACCCGGGCATCTGGCGCCAGTTGCCCAAGCTGCTGTTCGCGGCCGATTCACCGCTGAAGCTGCGCCTGCAGCCCGACCCGCACCAATGGGCCTGGGGCCTGCAGTTCCTGGCCGCCTGCCGCGCCAGCGTGTCGCGGCGCACCACGGCCAGCCTGCTGGCGCTGGCGGCCGAGAGCCGCGCCGGCTTCGAACGCCTGATGGCCGAGGAACGCATCGCCTGCGACTTCTCCGCCACCGGCAAGCTGGTGCTGTGCGCCGACGAGGCCAGCTTCGCCGCCGCGCGCCGCCAGATGGCCTTGCAGCGCGAACTCGGCAGTCCGCCGCAGCACGCGCTCTCGCCCGCCGAATGCGTGGCGATCGAACCCGCGCTGGCGGGCTACGCGCCGCGCTTCGCGGGCGCCATCCACACGCCCAGCGAGTGCGCGGCCGACTGCCACCAGGTCTGCCTGGAGCTGCTGCGCCTGTTGCTCGCGCAGGGCGTGCGCTTCGCGTTCGACACGCCGGTCACCCGGCTCACCCGCTCGGTCGATCGCATCGTGGCGGCCGACACCCCGCGCGGCCCGATCGAGGCCGATGCCTTCGTGGTCGCGCTCGGCACCGCCTCGCACCCGCTGGCGCGCACGCTGGGCCTGCGCGTGCCGGTCTACCCGCTCAAGGGCTACAGCCTCACGCTGGACGTGAGCGAGGCACCTGGTGCGGCGCCGCGTGTGAACGTGACCGATGCCGCGCGCAAGGTGGTGTTCGCGCGCCTGGGTTCGCGCCTGCGCGTGGCCGGCATGGCCGAACTGGTGGGTGAGAACACGCACATCCCCGTCGACCGCATCGACTCGCTGGTGGCCAGCGCCCAGGCCCTGTTCCCCGACGCGCGCTGCAGCGACGAGCTGCGGCCCTGGGCCGGGCTGCGGCCGGCCACGCCCACCGGGCTGCCGGTGCTGGGACGGCTGCGCGGCGGGCCCGACAACCTGTGGTTCAACACCGGACACGGTGCCCTGGGTTTCACATTGGCCTTCGGCAGCGCGCAGCGGCTCGCGGCACAGCTGCGCCAGAGCGGGCTCTGAAACTCAGCCAGCCGTCTCCAGCAGCGCCTGTTGCATGCAGCGTGTGAAGGCGCGCGTGGTCAGCGAATTCGGCCGCGCGGTGGGCCGCAGCATGCGCACCGTGGTGGGCACGGTGGGTTCGAGCTTGAGCACGTCGACCTTGGCGAGGTCGGCCGAGGCGGCGGTGCAGCTCTCCACCATGGCCACACCCACGCCGTGGTGCGCGAGCGCCAGCGCCACGTGGTAGGTCTGCACGGTCATCACTTCCTTGAGCCCGGCGCCGCTGTCGCGCACGGTGTGGGCCAGCAGCAGGCCCAGCGGGTCCTGGCCGTCGAGGGCGATCACGGGGAGTTTGGAGAGTTGCGTCAGCGTGATGGTGCCGGCCTTGACGTGGCGCGCGGTCAGCAGGCCCTTGGGCACCACGCACACGACGTGGCGGTCGGCCAGTTGTTCCTGCACGAGCGCGGGGTGCGACACGGCGCTGAAGACGTAGCCCACGTCGGCTTCCTGCAGCACGAGGGAGGAGATGATCTGGGGCGAATGCAGCGCTTCGTGGTGAACGCGCACGGAGGGGTGTTTTTCGCGGAACAGGCGCATGGCGCGCGGGAAGACTTCGTAGCTCAGGGCGAGCACGGTGAGCACGCGAAGCTCGCCTTTGCCGCGGCCGGCCTTGAGGCTGGCGGAGAGGCGTTGCACTTCGTCGAGCTGGGCGAACAGGCGTTCGATGTGGGGGTACAGGGTTTGCGCTTCGGCGGTGGGCCTCAGGCGCCCGCCGACGCGCTGGAACAGCTGGAAGCCGAGCTGGATCTCGGCGTGCTGCAGCGTGCGGCTCACGGCGGGTTGCGTGACGTTGATCATGCGGGCGGCGGCGCTCACGCTGCCGGTGAGCATCACCGCGTTGAAAACTTCGATGTGTCTTAGGCGCATGCGGCCTATTGTTGTCGATGTTTTTCTCCGGGTGGAGCGGTCATCGGCACGGGCGGGCGGAGGGCTCCGCTCATGTCCCCCGACCCGGCTGCGCCGGGTCTCCTCCTTTACTT
>JAGKSX010000103.1 GCA_018993155.1 Hydrogenophaga sp. | reverse complement strand
GGGCGCGAGGCCCGCATCGGTGCGCGTGGTGCGGTGCGCCGGGCACGGCGCACCGCCGTCGCTCAGGGCAGCACCTTGGCGTCGCGGGCGAGGTCGAAACGGTAGGCCTGGTCGATGTTGACCTTGGCCGGGTCGATCATCTCGTTCTCGACCAGGAAGGCGTGCGTCTTGAGCAGGCGCTCGCGCGTGATGATGCCGATGCCCTGCTTGGCGGCTTCGCCGCTGGTGATGATGCCCATCTCCTTGAGCTTGCCGATGCCGTAGTTGAGCTGGTCGTCGGTCATGTTGGGGTTGTCCTTCTTGATCAGCGCGTTGGCGGGCGCCGGGTCGGCCAGGTAGCTCTTGTAGCCTTCGGCCGTGGCTTTCACGAAGGCGGCCACGGTCTTCTCGCGCTCCTTGACGGTCTTGTCCATGCAGGAGATCAGGTTGGCGTAGGGAGGGTAGCCCTGGTCGGCCAGCAGGAAAGAGTTGGCCTTCACGCCGGCCTTCTGGATCGCGAACGGCTCGGACGAGAGGAAGCCCATCTGCACGACGTTCTTGTCGGCCACGAAGGGCTGGATGTTGTAGGTGTAGGGCCGCGCCTGCGCGTCGGTGTAGCCGTACTTGCCCTTGAGCCAGGACCACATGCCACGCATCGCCGTGGGCGCGATCAGGATGGTCTTGCCCTTCATGTCCTCGAAGGACTTCACGTCCTCGTGGGCGATCAGCACCTGTGGGTCCTTCTGGAAGATGGCGGCCACGTTGACGATGGGCAGGCCGTTGCCGCGCGCCACCATCATCTGCGTGTCGGTCGCGCCCATGATGCAGTCGGCCTGGCCGGCGGCCATGATCTGGATGATGTTGATCTGCGGGCCGCCCATCTTGATGGTCACGTCCAGCCCGTGCTTCTTGTAGATGCCGTTCGCGATGGCCTGGTAGTAGCCGCCGTGCTCGGCCTGCGCGTACCAGTTGGTCATGAAGGTGAACTTTTCCTGCGCCTGGGCGGCGCTCAGGCTCAGGACGCCCAGGGCGGTGGCGCCGAGGGCTCGGCACAGTCGGGTCAGGGATGCGGAGGAGGACATGGCAGGCCTTTCTGTCGAAGGGTGGGGGTGGGACGGAGGAGCGCGGGAGGGAAACGGAACGGTGGATCGATCAGCCCAGCGTCTGCTGGATGTGACCGGTGAAGTGGCCACGCTCCCAGGTCGGTTCATCGCGAACGACCCAGCGCATGGTGAAGAGTTCGGTGATGGCCTGGACCCAGCTGTTGGCCAGGCTGTCGAGGATGGCTTCGCCCTGTTCGCGCGTGGCGGTGGTGGGGTCGCCGATGACGCCGCTGGGGCCGAAGTCGCGCGCCACCCAGGCGCAGGCCGGTCGGCCATCGGCCGAGAGCGTCTTGGACGGGAAGGGCGGCGGGAAGTACGCGGCCGCGCGCTCCATGTGCACCGTGTCGGGCGCCAGCGCGAGCATCAGCGCGGTTTCCGAATGGCCAGCGTGCATGGAGAGCTTGCGTTCTTCGTCGCTGATGAACTTGCCCGAGACGTTGGGCACGCGCGAGACGCCATAGGGCACGACGACGAAATCGCCATGGCGCAGGCGCAGCTCGCGAGCGGCCATCTCCAGCACCTGCGGCTGGCCACCATGGCCGTTGGCGAACACCAGCTTGCGGAAACCCGAGCGGTAGACCGACTCGCCCAGCTCGATCATGGTCGAGAGCAGGGTGGTGCCGGTGAGCGTCATGGTGCCCGCGAAGTGCAGGTGCTCTTCGGACTTGCCGTAGGTGATGGGGGGCAGGCCGAAGGCGCGGATCTCGGCGGGCAGGCGCTCGAAGGCCTTGCCGATGACGCCCGCGGCGATCACGGTGTCGACCGAGCACGGCAGGTGCGGCCCATGCTGTTCGGTGGCCCCCACCGGCAGCACGATGACCGTGTTCTCGCGGTCGGGCAGCGCGGTGATTTCCGTCCAGGCCAGGTAGGGCAGGAAACGGTGCGGGGGGAAGTAGCCGTGCATCATGGGGCGGGTCCTTGTGGGGAGTCAGGGAATGAGGGGGCGGCCGTTGCGCAGCACCACGCGGGGCGCGGTGCGCGAGGGCCAGGCATGGGTGTCCGAGGCGGTGAAGACCACGAGGTCGGCGCTCGCGCCGTCCAGCGTGGCGCGGGCCAGCGGCTGGCGCTGCAGCCAGTCGGCGCGGCACAGCGCGTCGGACCAGGTGTCGAAAGGGGTGTCGAGCTGACCGGCCAGCGTGGCGGCCTGCATGGCTTCGAGCGGGTCCAGGCTGCCGACGCGGCAGAACGGGTCCTGCACGTTGTCGCTGGCGAACAGCAGCGGGATGCCGCGCTCGCGCGCTTCCTTCACCAGCATGAGGCCGCGCAGGCGCGGCGTGCGGCCGGTGATGGCGTCCTGCAGCAGCAGGTTGGTGATGGGCAGCGACACCAGTGTGATCGGCGCGCGCGCCACGGCGTCCAGCGTGGCCAGCGCCTGGTCCTCGGGCTGGGCCGCTAGCGCGCAGTTGTGGCCGCAGACCACGCGGCCGGTGAAGCCGATGTCGCGCAGCAGCAGCGCGATGAAGGCCAGGCCTTGCGCGCCGGGATGGAGTTCCTCGTCCACGTGCAGGTCCAGGTCCAGATCGACCGCCTGCGCGGCGTGCACGAGGTGGCGCAGGGCGTTGGCGTCCCAGTTGCTGGAGTGCACGAAACCGCCGAGCAGCGCGTGCGGGCCGGTGGCGGCGACGCGGCGCGCCAGGGCCTGCGCCTCGTCGCGGTCCTGGAACAGGCCGAGCTTGATCAGGGCGACCTGTTCGAGCCGCACGCGGCCGCGCCATTCGGCGGCGAGTTCGGTGATCACCTCCCACGCCAGGGGCGGGGTGCTGGGGTCCCACCAGTCGATGTGGGTGCGCAGGTGCGTGGTTCCGGCCTCCCAGGCCCATTGCAGGCCGCGCTCGGCGCGCTCGCGCAGGTCGGCGTGGGTCCAGTGGGCGCGGTCGCCGATCACCGCGTCGATCGCGCCGAGCAGGCCGGGCTTCACGGCGCCCATGCGCGGCAGGATGAAGGCCTTGTCCAGGTGCGTGTGCGCATCGACCATCCCGGGCAGCACCGGCGCGCCCTGCACGTCCCAGCCCTGGCCGGTGACCCTGACGGTGCCGGTGATGGGCGAGGTGCGGGTCACACGGCCCTGGGCCAGTTCTAGCAGCGCCAGGGCCGGGCCGGCGCGGTCGGTGGGCCAGTCGGTCGGCAGCAGCCAGCGCGGCAGCCGCGCGTTGGCGATGAAGTCGGGGGCGGCGGGCGGCTGCGGCATGGGGGTGGGGTTCAGAGGTCGAGGGTCAGGGTGGGCGAGTGGCTGCGCGCGCAGCAGATCGCCACGTGCGTGGCGCGCTCGGCCTCGGTCATGCACGCGTCCTGGTGGTCCGGCGTGCCATCGAGGTAGGGCGTGAGGCAGGAGCCGCAGATGCCTTGTTCGCACACGGTGTCCACCGCCACGCCCGCGCCTTGCAGCACGTGGGCGATGCTTTTGCCCGGCGCCACGGGCAGGCGCAGCTGGCGGCGCGCGAGCAGCACCTCGAAACCCGACGTCTGGGCCGGGGCGGCCTGGGGCTGGGTCGGGGCGCTGAAGTACTCGAAGTGCACGCGCTCGGCCGGCCAGCTCTGGCAGGCCTCGCGCACGTGGGTCATGAAACCCTCGGGCCCACAGAAGTAGACGTGGGAACCGGCCGGCGCCTGGGCGATCACGGAAGAGGGGCGGGTGGGCGACGGCACGCTGTCGAAGTGCACCTGCACGTTGCGCCGCCAGGGTGCGTGGTCGAGCGTGCTGCACAAGGCCAGGTGCTTGGAACTGCGCGCGAACACCGCGAGCGTGAACGGCGCGCCCAGCGCGTGCAGCGCATGCGCCATGGAGACCAGGGGCGTCACGCCGATGCCACCGCCCAGCAGCAGGTGGTGGGCCGCGTTCGGCGCCAGGCGGAACTGGTTGCGCGGCAGGCCGATGCGCAGGATCTCGCCTTCGCGCACCCACATGTGCAGGGCGCGCGAGCCGCCGCGGCCGGTGTCTTCGCGCTTGACCGCGATCTCGTACGACTCCGTGGTGCGCGTCGGATCGCCGCAGAGCGAATAGCTGCGCACCAGGCCGCCGGGCAGGTGCACGTCCACGTGCGCGCCGGCCTCGCAGGCCGGCAGGGGCAGGCCGTCGATGCGCTGCAGCACATAGCTGTTCACCTCGTCGGTGTGGCGCACGACGCGGGCGACGCGGATGGTCAGGTCACCGCGTGGCGCGGGGCCGTTCGGGGGGCTGGCATGGACCGGTTGGCCCGCTGGCGTGTTGATCGAGCTCAATTTCTGACCATTTAATTTGACTGTTTGGTCAGTATAAGAAAAATCATCCCCGGGGAAACCGTGAAAACCCGCAGATTCAGGGAAGGAAGGTGGCGCCGCGTGTCGTTGGCGCCACAGCGCGCTCAGTCGCGCAGCAGGCCGCAGCCGCGCAGGATGAACGGGATGAGCTCGTTGGCCACGGCCTCGCGGTCCAGGGGCCCGCAGATGTGGCGCACCTGCAGCGCGAAATCGGCGTGGTGCTGCGTCATGGCCCAGATGTGCATGAGCAGCAGGTGCGCGTTCATGGGCTTCATCAGACCGCGCGCGATCCAGCCGTTGATGATGCCGACTTCCTTCTGGACCCAGGTGCGGGCGTTGGGCCAGTAGCGCCCCAGGTTGTGGCCACCGTCCAGGATCTCGCGCGTGAAGATGCGCGAGACCGTCGGCTGGTCGAAGGCATGGTCCAGCTTCTGGCGGATGTAGTGGCTCAGGATGTCGGCCGGCTCGGTCAGGCCGGGCGGTGCGAACTCGATCTTCCAGGCCATCATCACCGAGTCCAGCAGCTCGTTGTAGAGCTCCTCCTTGCCGGTGATGTAGTAGTGCAGCTGGGGCTTGGTCAGGCCGGCGCGCTCGGCGATGGCCTGGGTGGAGGTGCCCTTGAGGCCATGCAGGCTGAACTCCTGGGTGGCCGCTTCCCGGATGGCGGCGAGGATGCGCTGTCGGCTTTCCCGCACCGCACGTGCGGGGCGCGCAAGCGTGGGGGTGGCGGCGCGGGGCTCGCGCCGTGCCGGGGAATCTGCAGCTGTCATGGTCCGGAGTCGCGTGGGCCGGAGCCGGCCACGACGCGCTGAAAAGTGGGATTTCATGATAGCAGGCGCGCCATTCTGGTGCGCGCGGCCAGCCCCTCGCCACGGGCTCAGCCGGGGCGGCGCAGGGCCACCGCCTCGATCTCCACCAACACGGGCGCAATCAGGCCGGAAATGACGGTCGAACGCGCGGGCGCCGTGGCCGCGGGGAAGCGCTCGGCGTAGGCCTCATTGAAGCCGGGGTAGTCCTTGGCGTTGACCAGCCACACCGTGGTCTTGACCACATCGGCCAGCGTGCAGCCGGCGCGCTGCAGGATGGCTTCGATCAGGTCCAGGGTGTAGTGGGTCTGGCTCGCGATGTCCTCACCGGCCGGCTGCCCGTTGCGCATGGGCACCTGGCCCGCGACGAAAACCAGCCGGTCCTCGACCACCACCGCCGGGGAGATGGGCTGGACCTTGCCGGCCCGTTCCACGGGCGGCCCGATGTGTTCAATGCCGGGGTTGGGGCTCATGCGGGGGTCAGTCGGGTTTGGCACCGGAGGCCTTGACGATGGAGGCCCACTTCTTCGTTTCCGATTCGATGAAGGCCTTGTACTCGGTGGCGCTGCTGCCGCCGAGCTTGAAGCCGCGCGAGACGAAGTACTCCTGGATGTCGGGGCTGGCCAGCGCGGCGTTCACGTCCTTGTTGATCTTCTCGACGATGGCCGCCGGCGTGCCGGGCGGCGCGAACAGGCCTTGCCACGACAGCGCCTCGAAGCCGGGGTAGCCGCTCTCGGCGACGGTGGGCACGTTGGGAAACAGCGGGTGGCGCTCTTTGGACGTGACGGCCAAGGGCACCAGTTTGCCGGCCTGGATCTGCGGCATCACCACCAGCACGTCGCCGAACATGAGGTCGATCTGGCCACCCATGAGGTCGGTGAGCGCACCGGCGCTGCCGCGGTACGGGATGTGCAGGAACGACGCCTTGGTGGCGAGCTTGAACATCTCGCCGGTCAGGTGCATCGAAGTGCCGCTGCCGGGCGAGCCGTAGGTGATCGAGGCGGGCTTGGCGCGCGCGGCCGCGATCAGTTCCTGCAGGTTCTTCGCCGGCAGGTTGGGGTTCTTCACGATCAGCAGCGGCGCGCTCACCACGGCCGTGACCGGCGTGAAGCCCTTGACCATGTCGTAGGGCAGGTTGGGGTAAAGCGCGCCGGCGATGCCGTTGCTGCCGGTCACGCCCAGCAGCAGCGTGTGGCCGTCCGACTCGGACTTGGAGACGTGGTCCGCGCCCACGGTGCCGCCGGCCCCCGCGCGGTTGTCCACCACCACGGTCTGTTTCCAGGTGACGGTGAGTTTCTCGCCGAGCTTGCGCGCGAGCAGGTCGGTGCTGCCGCCGGGCGGGAAGGGCACGACGATGCGCACCAGTTTGCTGGGGTAGGCCTGCGCCGAAGCGAGCGAGGGCGCGAGCGCGGTCACGGCGAGCGTGGCCGCGAGCGCGAAGGTGGTGGCGATGCGGTTCATGGCGAAATCACTTTCATGTGGGTTGGTCTTTCGGTGCCACCAGCGTGTGGTCTGGTGCACCCCAAGCGCCTCCTCCGGCCGTTTCTATGACGAGCCTGTCCCCCGCCGACCACTCGACGCGCGCCCGGGCGGGCAACACGTCGATGCGGCCATCGGCTCTTTCGATGCGGGCGGCCGACGGAGAACCGTCGCCACCGCCCTGGCTGCCGCGCGCGCGGCTGACATGGCGTTCGCCCCGGTAGGAGACGCTGCCCTGTCCATCTAGCAATAGGTATACCCGCCGCACGCCATGGCCACCCACGAAGCGGCCCACGCCGCCGGAGCCTTCGCGGATCGCGTAGGTGCTCACGCGCAGCGGCGCTTCGGATTCGATCACCTCCACCGGCGTGTTGCGCGCATTGCCCACGTCGGTGGAAATGCCGCTGGTGCCATCGGCCTGCGCGCTCGCGCCCGCGCCGCTGGCGATGATCTCGGTGAGCAGCCAGCGCTGGCCGTTGGCCCCGGTGCCACCGAGCGAGAGCACCGTGGCCACGCCCGCGTTCGAGGCCAGCGGCTCGCGCGAGGCACCGAGCGACCAGGCGCTGAGCATGGCGTTGCAGGCGAGCTTGAGCGTGGCGGTGCGCGCGTTCACGGCGGCGGGCAGGCGCGGGTTGACCACGCTGCCTTCGGGCAGCACCCAGGTGGCGGGCGCGAGGCAGCCCGCGTTGTTCGGCGCCTGCGGCGCGAGCGAGCGCATGAAGAACAGGATGGCCGACATCATGCTCGAGGGCGAGGCGTTCACCGGTCCGCGTGTCTGCGGCGACGAGCCGGTGAAGTCGATCGTCAGCGCGTCGCCCTGCTTGCGCAGGCTCACCGCGATGCGCACGGGCGCGTCGTCGATGCCGTCGCCGTCGAGCTGGTCTTCCCACTGCCAGGCGCCGTCGGGCACCTGGCGCAACGCATCGCGCGTCATGCGCTCGGACTGCGCGAGCAGGGCGTCGCACACGGCGTTGAAGGCGGGGCCGGTGCGCGCCTGCAGTGCGGCGGTCTCGCGCGCACCCAGGCTCACGGCGGACCACTGCGCGTTCAGGTCGCCGACCAGGTTGCCCGGCGTGCGGCTGTTGGCGGTGAGCAGGGTCTCGACGTTGCTGTCCACCACGCCGGCCGCGCGCCAGCGCACCGGCGGGATGCGCAGGCCTTCCTGGTGGATGTCGGTGGCGTTGGGTGGGATCGAGCCGGGCGCCATGCCGCCCACATCCTGGTGGTGCAGGATGGCGGCGGCCAGGGCGATGGTGACGCCTTCGCGGACGATGGGCCGCACCACGATCAGGTCGGGCAGGTGCGTGCCGCCCGACCAGGGGTCGTTCATGAGGTAGGCGTCGCCCTCGGTCATCTGTGGCGCGGGAAAACGCTTCAGGACGCCGGCGACGGCGGGGATCAGCGAACCCAGCAGCAGCGGCAGCGAGCGCGCCTGCGCGAGCAGGCGGCCGTCGGGCAGGAAGACGGCGGCGGCGCAGTCGCCGCCTTCGCGCGCGATCGACGAGTAGGCCGCGCGCATCATGCGGCTCTGCATGCGGTCCACGATGCCCTGCAGCGCCAGCCGCACGGGCTCCATGAGGATCAGGTGTTCGTTCATGCGCGTGCCTCCTCGGCCTGCGTCAGCAGCAGGGAGCCGTCGGCCTCGTGCGCCCATTGCCAGCCCGCCGGCACCCACACCGTGGTGGTGGCCGCGAACAGGGCCTGCGGACCCTGGCCCGTGGGAGCGCAGCCGGCCCAGAGCGCGGGGTCGGGCCGCAGGTGGTGGGCGTTGACGCCGGGCTGGGGCACGGCCTGTTCGAACACACCGCGCAGCAGGCCGACCAGCGCATCGCTGCGCGCGGGCATCTGGCCGCGGAGGGCTTCGTAGCGCGCGGCGAAGCGCGCCTGCAGCGTCGGCAGGTCGTCTTCGGGCAGCCACGCCACTTCCACCGGGCTGCCTTGGCCCCGGTGCAGGATCTCCAGGCTCCAACGAATGGCTGCGCAGTCGGTGCTGGGTTGCAGTGCGTCGCGCAGGCCGGTGAGCGCGGCCAGGCCGTCGGCATTCAGCGACATCGAGCAGGCCTTTTCTACTGTCTGCGTGGGCGGCGAGGCCAGCAGGCCCAGCGCGGCGACCACGCCGGCGTGCGCGATCACGCGCACCTGCGACACGCCCGCGAGCTCGGCCACCTCGGCCACGTGCTGGGCGCCACCGCCACCCGCCGCGACGAGCAGGCAGTCGGCGGGGTGGATGTGGCGCTGGAAGGCGCGCATCTTCACGCTCTCGGCCATGGCCGTGGCGGTGGTGGCCGCGATGGCTTTCGCCGCGTCGATGGTGGCAATGCCCAGGGGCAACGCGACGTCGCGCGCCACGGCCGCTTCGGCCAGCGCCACGTCCAGCACCACGCCGCCGGAGAGCCGGTGCGGCAGGCGGCCGAGCAGCAGCAGGGCGTCGGTCAAGGTGGCGTTCGTTCCGCCCAGGCCGTAGGCCGCGGGGCCGGGCCAGGCGCCTTGCGAGCGCGGGCCCAGGCGCAGGCCGCCGCCGGCGTTCACGCTGGCCAGGCTGCCGCCGCCGATGGAGAGCGATTCCACATCGGCGCAGCGCAGCCGCAGCGCGAGGTCGCCGCAGAGCAGTGTGTCGGTGAAAAGGGGGCGTCCGGCTTCGAGGATGCCGATGTCGGTGCTGGTGCCGCCCACGTCGATCGACATGACCACCTGCGCGGCATCGCTGTCGGGCAGGCTCGCGGCCACGCCCTGCAGCGCGGCGCAAGGGCCGGACATGGCCAGGCCGATGGGGCGCGCCACGGCATCCTGCCAGGGTGCGATGCCACCTTCGGAGCGCATCAGCGCGGGCGCGGGCAGGCCGCGTTCGGCCAGCGCGCCGCCCAGCGACTGCAGGTACTGCTGCACCATGGGCTTGCTGTAGGCGTCGAAGGCGGTGGCGAGGAAACGCTCGAACTCGCGCGGCTTGGGGTCGACCTCGCTGGAGAGCGAGACCATCAGTTCCGGTTGCGCTTCGAGCAGCCAGGTGCGCACCTGCTGCTCGTGCGCCGGTCGCAGGTGGGAGAACAGCAGGCAGACCGCGACCGAGCGCAGGCCCGAGGCAGCGATGCGGTGGGCCAGGGCGGTGACCTGTTCGCGGTCCAGCGGCTCGATCTCGTCGCCGTGCGCGTCCACGCGCCCGGCGATCTCGACGCGGTGCGCGGCGGGAAAGAGGCGGCGCTCGGGGGTGGGCGGCAGCACGGCGGCGGTGTACAGGTCGCGCCGGTCCTGGCGGGCCAGCGCGAGGATGTCGCGCATGCCGGTGTTGGTGATCACGGCCACCGGGCCGTCGTTCTGCTCCAGCAGCAGGTTGGTGACCACGGTGGAACCGTGCACGATGCGCGCGACCTGGGTGGGCGCGATGCCGTTCTCATCGAGCATGCGCTGCACCGCCTGCAGGATGGGCTGCACCAGCTGACCGGCCTCGCGCGGGTGCTTGAGGCTGCGCAGTGCGCCGTCCGAGGCGCAGGCCACCACGTCGATGAAGGTGCCACCCATGTCGATGCCGATGGCCCAGCTCGGTGTGCTCATGCCGGCCTTTCAGCGGAAGCGCCGCGCGCTGAAGGGCGACAGGTCCACCTGCGTGGCGCGGCCCGCCACCAGGTGGGCGACCTCGCGGCCGGTGGTGGCGCCCATGCACATGCCCATGTGGCCGTGGCCGAAGGCGAGCCAGGCGTTGTCGGCATCGCGGCTGCGGTCGATCACCGGCAGGCTGTCGGGCATGCAGGGGCGGTGGCCCATCCACTGCGTCACTTCCGAGGTGTCCAGGTGCGGGAACAGCAGCTGGCCCTGGCGCAGCAGCGCCTGGGCGCGCTCGTAGTTGGGTGCGCGCTTGAGGCCGGCGAACTCCACCGTGCCGGCAAGCCGCAGGCCCATGGCCATGGGGTTGACCATGATGTTGTTTTCCGACGCCATCACAGTGTGGCGCAGCTTCAGGTTGGAGCTGCGCACGGTCACGTGGTAGCCGCGCTGGGTTTCCAGCGGCACGCGGTCGCCGAGCTGCTTCGCGAGCTGGCCGGACCAGGCACCGGCGGCCACCACCACGCCATCGACCGCGAGTGGTTCGCCGCGGTCCATGCGCAGGCCGGTGACGCGCCGGCCTTCGCGCTCGAAGCCGGTGACCGAGCGGTGGTCGTGGCGGGCGCCGTCGCGCACGCTTTGTGCGACCAGGGCCTTGACCAGTTGCGACGGGTCCAGCGTGGAGCCGTTGTCGGGCGCCAGGATGCCGAAGCGAAAGCGCCCCTTCAGGTCGGGCTCAAGCTCTTCCAGCTCATCGCGTTCGACGTTGATGAGGTTCACGCCGAGGGACTTGCGCAGCGCCATGCCCCACTTCCACTGGTCGGCGGCCTCGCGCGAGGAATAGACGTACAGGCAGCCGCTGCGGCGCACCAGGGCGTTCGCGTCGGCGTGGTCGAGCAGCGGGCCGTAGCAATCGAAGATTGGGCGCAGCAGGGTCTGCAGCGCCGTGGCGATGCGCGTGACCTCCTGCGGCGTGGAGTGCTGCAGCATGCGCAGCAGCCAGGGCAGCACGCGCGGCAGGTAGGTGGTGCGGATGGTCAGCGGCCCCAGCGGGTCGAGCAGCCAGCTGGGCACTTTCTTCCACATGTTGGGCATGCCCACTGGCAGGCAGGCGCTGGGGGACAGGGAGCCGGCGTTGCCGAATGAACAGGCTTCGCCTGGTTCCAGCGGATCGACGAAGGTGATCTGGTGGCCGTCGCGCTGCAGCCAGGCGGCTGTGCAGGCGCCGACGATGCCTGTGCCTACAACGGCGATGTGCATGGGATCAGCGGTTTCTTTTGAAGGGGACGAGGTTGTCTCGCGGCATTCTAGGGAGCACGCCATACATCAAACAAGCGAATTCTTTTGATACATTCATCATGAAATCTGATGATGGTGCATGCACGCCCGCGGGCACCGCTTCTGAACCAGATGGGTGCACGCGATGAACATCAGCTTGAGACAGATGCGGGCCTTCGCAGCCGTGACGCAGAGCGGCAGCTTCACCGGCGCTGCGCGCCAGCTCAGCCTCACGCAGTCGGCGGTGAGCATGCTGGTGCAGCAGCTGGAGCAGGAGCTGCACCTGCAGCTGTTCGACCGCAGCCGCACGGCCATCACGCTCACCGAGGCCGGCAAGAACCTGCTGCCGCTGGCGCAGCGCATCCTGGAGGACGTTCGCCAGGTGGTCGAGGGCGCTTCCGAGATCCGCGCCTTGCGCCGCGGCTTTCTGCGCGTGTCCACGTCGCAGATGATGGCCTGCACCTGGGTGGCCTCGGTGCTCACCGAGTTTGGCCAGCAGCACCCTGGCATCAGCCTGCGCCTGAAAGACGCTGTGGCCGACGACGTGGTGGACACCGTGCGCCATGGTGCGGTGGAGCTGGGCATCGGCCCCGAGCGCGTGACGGGCGAGGACGTCACGCGCAGCTTCCTCATGAACGTGCCGATCCGCCTGGTGTGCCCGAAGGGGCACCCGGCCTACGGGCGCGCCAGCGTTTCGTGGAAAGAGCTGCGCGACGAGCGCTGGATCAGTTATTCCCATGAGTTTGGCCGCCACGTGGAGCGTGCGCTGCACACGCACGGCCACGACTTCTCGCTGGACACGGCGAGCGACGTGGGCTTTCTCACCACGGCGATGGCACTGGCCGGCCACGGCATGGGCGTGCTGCTCGCACCGGAGTACGCGCGTTCGTTCGCCGACAACTTCGGCGTGCGCTTCGTGCCGCTGCGCGCGCCGGCGATCCAGCGCGAGTACTTCGTGTACCAGCGCAAGGGGCAGTCGCTGTCGCCGGCGGCGGCCACCTTTCTCGATCTGTTGCGGCAGCGCGGTGGGGGTGCCCGGCGCGCGGGCAAGGTGGCTCAGGGCTGAATCAGTCCGGCTTGCGGGTGGCAGCTGCCGCGGCTGCGCGCAGCTTGTCCTTCTTGCTGGGCCGTTTGCCCTTGATGCCACCGTCGCCTGGCGAAGGCGGTGGCGCGGTTTCGGTGGGCTCGAAACCGGGCAGCACTTCGAGTGGCAGGGAGAGGCCCTGGCGTTTCTCGATCAGGCGCCAGTGGGCTTCGGTGGCCGGGCTCACGAAGCTCACCGCCAGGCCGCTCGCACCGGCGCGGCCGGTGCGGCCGATGCGGTGCACGTGGTCCACCGCCGAGCGCGGCAGGTCGTAGTTCACCACCACCGGCAGTTGCTCGATGTCGATGCCGCGCGCGGCCAGGTCGGTGGTGACGACCACGTCCCAGCGCTTTTCCTTGAACTCGCCCAGCGCCTGCTGGCGCGCACCCTGGCTCAGGCCGCCGTGGAAGGAAGTGGCGTACAGGTCGCCGTGGTGCAGCTTGGCGGCCACGCGCTCGGCCGCGTACTGCGTGGCCACGAACACCAGCACGCGCTGCCAGCCCTGGTCCTTGATGAGCTGGCGCAACAGCTGTGTGCGGCGCGTGCTGTCGACCAGAAAGACCTGTTGCAGGATCACCGCGGCCTCGGCCGGCGCGGCGGACACGTCGATGCGCAGGGGTTCGCGCAGCAGCGCGTCGGCCAGCGCCTGCACCGCCGAAGGGAAGGTGGCTGAGAAGAAGAGGTTCTGCCGCTGGGTGGGCAGCAGGGCGAGCACGCGCGCGAGTTCATCGGCGAAGCCCAGGTCCAGCAGGCGGTCGGCTTCGTCGAGCACCAGCAGCTCCACCGCCGACAGGCGCAGCGCGTTGTGTTCCACCAGATCGAGCAGGCGCCCGGGCGTGGCGACCACCACGTCGGCGCCGCCGCGCAGCGCCATCATCTGCGGATTGATCGACACGCCGCCGAACACCACGGCCACTTTGGGCTGGCGCGGCAGGTGCTGCGCCAGCGCACGCACCACCTCGCCGGCCTGCGCCGCGAGTTCGCGCGTGGGCACGACCACCAGCGCGCGCACGCGGCGCGGCGAATGGGTGGTGGCCTGGGTGAGCCGTTGCAGCAGGGGCAGGGCGTAGGCGGCGGTCTTGCCGGAGCCGGTCTGCGCGGTGGCGAGCAGGTCGTGGCCGGTCAGCACGGCCGGAATGGCTTCACGCTGGATCGGGGTGGGCGTGGTGAAGCCGAGTTCGGCGGCGGCTTGGGCGAGGGCGGGCGCGAGGCCCAGGGCGGTGAATGGCATGGATCGGGGCAGTGTACCGGCCCGGGCATGATGCGGCCCCATGAAGAACAAGCTTTCGACCGGTGGCCTGGTCTACTCCACCGATGCGGGCCGCATGTGCCCTGACTGCCGCCAGCCGGTGGCGCAATGCGTGTGCAAACAACGGGCCAGTGCCGTGCCGGCGGGCGATGGCGTGGTGCGCGTTTCGCGCGAGACCAAGGGCCGGGGTGGCAAGGCGGTCACGCTGGTCAAGGGCGTGGCGCTGGACGCGGCGGCCTTGGCCGCGCTGGGCAAGCAGCTCAAGGCGGCCTGCGGGACGGGTGGCACGGTGAAGGACGGTGTGATCGAGATCCAGGGCGACCACATCGAGAAGGTGATGGCCGCGTTGAAGGCGCAGGGCCACGCCGTCAAGCGCGCGGGCGGCTGAAGCTCAGACCAGGCGCGCCCACCACAGTCGCAGCCGCATGCCGATCTCGCTGGTGTAGCCGACCGTGGGCGTGCGCAACCGGCCCTGGGCATCCACCACCACGAAGGCTGGCACGGCCTTGAAGCCGAACTGGCGGGCGATCTCGCCGCGCGGATCGATCGCCGTGGCCCAGGGCAACTGCCGCTGCCCGAGCACGCGGGCCACGGGGCCGGCCTGACCGGATTGCATGGCGATGGTGAGCACCGGCCAGTCCGCCGAGAGCCGGGTCACGCTGTGTTCTTCCGTGCGGCAGATGGGACACCACTCGGCCCACACGTGCAGGGCCACGGGCTGGCCGGGGTGGTCGGCGCGCCATTGCGCCAGGGTCGTGCGGCGCTCGCTGCCGTCGGGCTGCACCAGGGTGAGGGCCAGATCGGGCGCGGGGCCACTCGGCACATCGCGCGTCTGCCAGACTTGCACGCCCAGCAGCACGGCCAGCACCAGTGCCAGGGTGGTGAGGTGGCTTTTCCACCGTTGGCGCAGCGACTGCGCGAAGCGGGCAAGGCGCAGCGGCATGGACATCAGCGTGTTCAGCGCAGGACTTCGAGCAGGCGGTCGAGCCCGCCTTCGTTGATGGCCACCATGGCCTGCGCGCGCACGGCGGGCTTGGCGTGGTAGGCCACCGAGAGGCCGGCCACACCCATCATGGGCAGGTCGTTGGCGCCGTCGCCCATGGCGATGCACTGCGAGGGCTCGATGCCCAGCAACGAGGCCACCTCGAGCAGCGTGCGGCGTTTCTCGGCACCGTCGCAGATGTCGCCCCAGGGCTGATCCACCATGTGTCCGGTGAGCTGCCCGCAGTTCGGGCCGCTTTCCACCTCGAGCACGTTGGCGCGGGTGAAGTCGATGCCCAGCGTCTGGCGCACGCGCTCGCTGAAAAAGGTGAACCCGCCCGAGACCAGCAGCACCTTCAGGCCGGCGGCCTTGCAGGCGCGCACCAGCTCGGCCGCGCCCGGGTTGATGCGCAGGCGCTCGGTGTAGACCTGCTCCATGTCGGCGATGGTCACGCCGCGCAGCAACGCCACGCGCTTGCGAAGGCTGTCCTTGTAATCGGTGATCTCGCCGCGCATGGCGGCCTCGGTGATGGCGGCCACCTCGGCCTTCTTGCCCACGGCATCGGCGATCTCGTCCACGCATTCGATGCTGATGAGCGTCGAGTCCATGTCGAAGGCAATGAGCTTGAAGTCGCTGAGCTTGAGTGGAGGGGTGAAGCCCTGGACGGTGAGGCCGGGGGTGAATTCGGTGGCGGTGGTCATGGGTTGGATGAGGCTAAAGTTCTTGTCATTCAAGAGGGAATGCGATGCAAATTGTTCACTGCACGAACGCTCAATTGGACGTGCTGTCCGAGCTGTTCAACGACTATCGGATCTTCTACAAGCACGAAAGCGATGTGTTGGCTTGCCGGAACTTTATCGCGCAAAACATCGAGCAGCGACGTTCAAAGATCTTTCTGCTGCTAAGCGATGAAGGCAAGCCGCTGGCTTTTTCCCAGCTGTATCCAGCAGTCTGCTCCCTGGCACTGCGACCTTACTATTACCTGTCCGATCTGTATGTTGTGGCGTCGGAGCGGAAAAAGGGCCATGCGCGGCATCTGATGGGCTATCTGACCGAGCACTTCGCGCAGCTTGGGGCGCAGCGCCTGACGCTGGACACGGCCACCACCAACAAAGCGGCACAGTGCCTGTACGAGTCACTGGGGTACGTGCGGGAAGACGTGTACATCACCTACCACCAGACGCTGGGTTGACAACAGGCGCTTCGACGGGGGACTTCAGCGTCCCCAAACTGCGCAGCACGTCGCGCACCAGCTGCACGCGGTCCTTCACCTCGGGCAGGGGGCGTTCGATGCGCAGCTTGTCGTTGCCGGCGAGCTTGATGTGGCGGTTCTTCTGGATCAGTTCGATGATGCGCATCGGCTCGAACGGCGGGTTGGCGCGGAAGGTGATGTTCGTCACGCCCGGTGCCGCATCGACTTTGACGACACCATAGGGTGTGCTGATGCAGCGCAGGCGGTGCACGTCGATCAGCGTCTGCGCCTGTGGCGGCAGCTTGCCGAACCGGTCCACGATTTCTTCGAGCAGGGCATCGACCTGGTCGGTGGTCTTCGCTGTGGCCAGCTTCTTGTAGAAGGACAGGCGCAGGTGCACGTCGCCGCAGTAGTCGTTGGGCAGCAAGGCGGGGGCGTGCAGGTTGATGTCGGTGGTCACCGACAGCGGTGAGAGCAGGTCGGGCTCGCGCCCGGCCTTGAGCGAGCTCACCGCTTCGCTGAGCATCTCGTTGTAGAGCTGGAAGCCCACTTCCAGCATGTTGCCGCTCTGGTTCTCACCCAGCACCTCGCCCGCGCCGCGGATTTCCAGGTCGTGCATCGCCAGGTAGAAGCCGCTGCCAAGTTCCTCCATCTGCTGGATCGCGTCCAGCCGCTGCGCCGCCTGCTTGGTCAGGCCTTCGATGTCGGGGACCATGAGGTAGGCGTAGGCCTGGTGGTGGCTGCGGCCCACGCGGCCGCGCAGCTGGTGCAGCTGCGCCAGGCCGAACTTGTCGGCGCGGCTCATCACGATGGTGTTGGCCGTGGGCACGTCGATGCCGGTCTCGATGATGGTGGAGCACAGCAGCACATTGAAGCGCTGCGCCACGAAGTCGCGCATCACGCGCTCCAGCTCGCGTTCGGGCATCTGACCGTGCGCGATGGCGATGCGCGCCTCGGGCAATATCTCTTCCAGCTTCTGGCGCCGGTTCTCGATGGTCTCCACCTCGTTGTGCAGGAAGTAGACCTGACCGCCGCGCTTGAGTTCGCGCAGCACGGCTTCGCGGATCACGCCGTTGCCCTCGTTGCGCACGAAGGTCTTGATGGCCAGGCGGCGCTGCGGTGCCGTGGCGATCACGGAGAGATCGCGCAGGCCTTCGAGCGCCATGCCCAGCGTGCGCGGGATCGGCGTGGCGGTGAGCGTGAGCACGTCGACCTCGGCGCGCAAGGCCTTCATCTGTTCCTTGTGGCGCACGCCGAAGCGGTGTTCCTCATCGATGATGAGCAGGCCCAGGTCCTTGAACTTCACGCTTTCGCTGAGCAGCTTGTGCGTGCCGACCACGATGTCCACCGAGCCGTCGGCCAGGCCCTTGGCGGCGGCGGTGATTTCCTTGGCCGAACGGAAACGGCTCATTTCGGCCACCTTCACGGGCCATTTCGAAAAGCGGTCGGACAGCGTCTGGAAGTGCTGTTCGGCCAGCAGCGTGGTGGGCGCGAGGAAGGCGACCTGGCGCCCGCCGGTGACGGCCACGAAGGCAGCGCGCAGGGCGACCTCGGTCTTGCCGAAGCCCACGTCGCCGCAGACCAGACGGTCCATGGGGCGCGGGCTGATCATGTCCTGGATCACGGCGTGGATGGCGGCCTTCTGGTCGGCGGTTTCCTCGAAGCCGAAGTCGTTGGCGAACACCTCGTAGTCCTGCGCGGAGTAACGGAACGCATGGCCCTGTCGCGCGGCGCGGCGCGCGTAGATGTTGAGCAGTTCGGCGGCGGCGTCGCGAACTTGCTCGGCTGCCTTGCGCTTGGCTTTCTCCCACTGCCCGCTGCCCAGTTTGTGCAGCGGCGCCTCGTCGGCGCTCACGCCGGTGTAGCGGCCGATCAGCTGCAACTGGCTGACCGGCACATACAGCACGGCCTTGTCGGCGTATTCCAGGTGCAGGAATTCCTGCAGCGCGGGGCTGCCGTCGGGGTTCTTCTCCCCCATGTCCATGTTGACCAGGCCGCGGTAGCGGCCGATGCCATGTGCGTTGTGCACCACGGGGTCGCCCAGGTTGAGCTCGGACAGGTCCTTGATCAGCGCGTCGACGTCGCTGACCTGTTCCTGCTTCTTGCGCCGGCGCGTGGTGGGCCCGGCGGCGAAGAGTTCGGTCTCGGTGACAAAGTCGATGCCGTCGTCCAGCCAGGAGAAGCCGACCGCGAGCGCGGCGGTGGCGATGCCGGTCTTTTCGTCGCTGGCCTGGAACTCGGCGAGCGAATCGAAGGCCGGTGGGTTGACGCCGCTGGCGCGCAGGAAGTCCAGCAGGCTTTCGCGCCGGCCATCGCTTTCGGCCAGCAGCAGCACGCGGTGCGCGGTGTTGCGGATGTGGGCCTGCAGGCGAGCGAGCGGGTCTTCGGCGCCGCGCACCACGGACAGGTCGCCCAGCTTCTGCACGTGCGCGCCGTGTTCGATCTCCTGTTGCGCCGGGCGCACCACGTACTGCGCGTGCTGGTTGGCGCGGGTGTAGAACTGCTCGGTGCCCAGGAACAGCGCTTCGGGCGGCAGCACCGGCCGCTCGGTGTCGCCGCGCAGCAGGCGGTGTCGGTCCTTGGTGTCCTGCCAGAAGCGCTGGAAGGCGGGCTCGAGGTCGCCGTGCAGCACCACGGTTGCGTCCGCGCCGAGGTAGTCGAACACGGTGGCGGTGTCGTCGAAGAACAGCGGCAGGTAGTACTCGATGCCGGCGGTGGCCACGCCGTTGCCGATGTCCTTGTAGATTCGGCTCTTGGTCGGGTCGCCTTCGAGCAGCTCGCGCCAGCGGCTGCGGAATTTGGCGCGCGCCGTGTCGTCCATCGGAAACTCGCGCCCGGGCAGCAGCCTTACCTCGTTCACCGGGTACAGGCTGCGCTGGCTGTCGGGGTCGAAGGTGCGGATGCTGTCGATCTCGTCGTCGAACAGGTCCACCCGGTAGGGCACCAGGCTGCCCATGGGGAAGAGGTCGATCAGACCGCCGCGCACCGCGTACTCGCCGGGGCTCACGACCTGCGTCACGTGCTGGTAGCCCGCCAGGGTCAGCTGGCCCTTGAGTCGGGCTTCATCCAGCTTCTGCTTGACCTTGAAGTGGAAGGTGTAGCCGGCCAGAAAGGAGGGCGGCGCGAGCCGGTACAGCGCGGTGGTGGCGGGGACGAGCACCACGTCGGCGCCGGTGTCCTTGTCGCGCTGCGAGATGCGCCAGAGCGTGGCCAGGCGTTCGCTGATCAGGTCCTGGTGCGGCGAGAAGGTGTCGTAGGGCAGCGTTTCCCAGTCGGGGAAGAGGGCGCAGCGCAGGCCGGGCGCGAAGAACGCCATCTCGTCGATCAGGCGCTGCGCATCGTTGGCGTCGGCGGTGACGATGGCGGTGAGGCGGCCGGCGGCCTTCTCGCGCTCGCCCAGCTGGGCCAGCATCAGGGCATCGGCCGAGCCGCCGGGGTGCGGCACGGTGTGGCGTTTGCCGGGGATGAGTTTGGGCAAGTCCATGGGAGATGGAGGGGCGTGCGGGGTGGACTTGAGTGCGTGGTGGGCCAGTGCGGCCATGACGAACACCCCCGACCGGGAGGGCGGGGGTGTGAGGGCTGATTTTAGAATGCAGGCACACCATGCCCCATGCCGACACCGAATTGACCCGCCCGGGCGCTCCCCGATACCATGCGCTGCTGCCCTGTGCGGGGACCGGCACCCGAGCCGGCACCGACATCCCCAAGCAGTACCAGCCGATCGCCGGCCAGCCCATGGTGATGCACACCCTGGCGGCCTTGCGAGCCGTGGCGCGCCTGCAGGGCTGTGTGGTTGTCATCGCACCCGACGACGCTTTCTGGGCCTCGCCGCCCGTGGGCACCACGCTGGCGCGCTGCGGCGGGGCCACGCGCGCCGAGAGCGTGTTCAACGGCCTGCAGGCTTTGCGCGAGCAGGGTGCAGACGCGCACGACTGGGTGCTGGTGCACGACGCCGCGCGCTGCCTCGTCACGCCGGCCCAGGTGGATGCCCTGATCGATGCCTGCTGGAACGACGCCGTGGGCGGACTGCTGGCGCTGCCTTTGCCGGACACGCTCAAGACCGAAACCGGTGGGCGCGTGGCGGCCACGGTGGAGCGCGCCGACAAGTGGCTGGCGCAGACGCCGCAGATGTTTCGCCTGGGTGCCTTGCAGGCCGCGCTGGCGGCCACGGCGCCCGGCGGCTTCGCCGGTGTGACCGACGAGGCCAGCGCCATGGAGATGGCGGGCCATCGGCCGCTGCTGGTGCGCGGCAGCGCGCAGAACTTCAAAGTCACCTACCCCGAAGACTTCGCACTGGCCGAAGCCGTGCTCAGGAGCCGATCATGAAGACCACCTCCCTTCCATCGTTGCGCATCGGCGAGGGCTGGGACGTGCACGCCCTGGTGCCCGGGCGGCCGCTCATCATCGGCGGCATTCGCATCCCCCACAGCCAGGGCTTGCTCGGCCATTCCGATGCCGATGTGCTGCTGCACGCCATCACCGACGCGCTGCTGGGTGCGGCAGCGCTGGGCGACATCGGCCGCCATTTCCCCGACACCGACGAGCGCTTCAAAGGAGCCGATTCCAGTGTGCTGCTGGCCGAAGCGGCGCGCCGGGTGCGCGAGAAGGGTTTCGAGATCGGCAACATCGACAGCACCGTGATTGCGCAGGCGCCCAAGCTGGCGCCCCACATCGCTGCCATGTGCGAAGGCATCGCCCGCACGCTGGGGCTGGCGCCCGGTCAGGTCAACGTGAAGGCCAAGACGGCCGAGAAGATCGGCCCCGTGGGGCAGGGCCTGTCGATCGAGGCGCGCGCCGTGGCGCTGCTCGTCAAGACGGCGCCTTGACCAGCTTCATGTGGGCCGCCAGGCCCCCGGTGCTGCTGTTGGCCAGCGCGAAACGGCCGCCCATGCGCGCGATGGCTCGGTCCACGATGGCCAGGCCCAGGCCGGTCCCGGTCGCGGCCGAGCGCGAGACGTCGCCCCGGTAGAAGGGCTGGGTCAGCTGTTCGAGCTGCTCCGGATTGACGCCTTGCCCGTGGTCGCGCAGCTTGACCAGGACGTGGTCGTCCTTGGCCTTGGCCGCGATGTCGATCTTGGCGATGCCGGTTTCCGGGTCGCGCCCGTAGCGCATGGCGTTCTCGATCAGGTTGGAGAACACGCGTTGCAGTTCCACCGCGTCGCCCATCACGGCGGTGTCGCGCGGGATGTTGGTGGTGATGTAGGTGTTCGGGTCCTGGCCGACCGAGAAGATCGCGGCGTCTACCACCTGATTGAGGCTCACGCGCTCGGGCTTGAGGTGGTCGGGGCGGGCGTAGTCGAGGAACTTGTCGATGATCGCGTTGACCTGGTCGATATCGGCCGCCATGTGCTCGCGCGCTTGCGCGTCGTCCACGCTCATCTCGGTTTCCAGGCGCAGGCGGGCCAGCGGCGTGCGCCGGGCGTGCGAGATGCCGGCGGGCATCAGGGCCCGGTCCTGCTCGGTCTTGGGAAGCCGCTGGGCC
>JAGKSX010000102.1 GCA_018993155.1 Hydrogenophaga sp. | reverse complement strand
CCTGGGCAAGACCTGGGACGACCCCAACCACATGAAGTTCTACAACGACGGGGCGGCCAACTACCCCTATCTGAGCGACGGCATGTGGTTCCTCACCCAGCACAAACGCTGGGGCCTGCTCAAGTCGCACCCGGACTACCTGGCGGTGGCCAGACAGGTCAACCGCATCGACATCTACAAGGAAGCCGCGTCCGCCACCAAGACATCGCTGCCCAAGTCCGACCTGCGCAGCGCCAAGTTCATCGACGGCGTGGTGTGGGACGGCAAGGACCCGGCCAAGTACGCCGACAGCTTCAAGATGAAGGCAGCCTGACCCGGCCCGCCGAACCCGAGGAACAACACCATGGTCAGTGCCGTTTTCCACACCCCCCTGGAGGCCGTGGCGCCCGCCGCGCCCGTGGCCGCCGCCGTGCCCCATCCCAAGCCCAGCGTCGCGCCGGCGGTGGCCGCCGAGCCCGCCCGGGCGGCCACGCCTTCGCCCTGGCGCGAGCGCATCGCGGGCTTCTTCCGAGGCGCGCTGCCACCGCTGCTCGGCCTGGGTTTCCTCGTGCTGGTCTGGTCGCTGGTGGCCGGCAGCAGCGACAGCGGCATCCCCACGCCGCTGGCCACCTGGGCACAGGCCGTGGGCGTGTTCTCCGACCCGTTCTACCAGGCGGGGCCGAACGACCAGGGCGTGGGCTGGAACGTGCTCATGTCGCTGCAGCGCGTGGGCGTGGGCTTCGGCCTGGCCGCGCTGGTGGGCATCCCGGCGGGCTTCGCCATCGGCCGCTTCGAGTTCCTCAGCCGCATGTTCAACCCGCTCATCAGCCTGCTGCGCCCGGTCTCGCCGCTGGCCTGGCTGCCGATCGGCCTGCTGGTGTTCAAGGGCGCCAACCCCGCCGCGATCTGGACCATCTTCATCTGCTCGATCTGGCCCATGATCATCAACACCGCCGTGGGCGTGCAGCGCGTGCCGCAGGACTACATGAACGTGGCGCGCGTGCTCAACCTGAGCGAGTGGAAGATCTTCACCAAGATCCTGTTTCCCGCCGTGCTGCCCTACCTGCTGACCGGCGTGCGCCTGGCCGTGGGCACGGCCTGGCTGGTGATCGTGGCCGCCGAAATGCTCACCGGTGGCGTGGGCATCGGCTTCTGGATCTGGGACGAGTGGAACAACCTCAACGTCGCCAGCATCATCATCGCCATCTTCGTCATCGGCGTGGTCGGTCTGGTCCTCGAGTTCGGCCTCATCAAGCTGGCCACCCTGTTCACCTTCGAGGAAGTGAAATCATGAGCGACGCATCCAAGTACATCGAGATCCAGGGCGTCGAGCAGACCTTCAAGACCCGCAAGGGCCTCTTTCCCGCGCTGCGCCAGATTCACCTCACCGTCGCCAAGGGCGAGTTCGTCACGCTGATCGGCCACTCGGGCTGCGGCAAGTCCACGCTGCTCAACCTGATCGCCGGTCTCACCACGCCCACCCGGGGTGTGCTGCTCTGCGCCAACAAGGAAATCGCCGGCCCCGGCCCCGAGCGTGCGGTGGTGTTCCAGAACCACTCGCTGCTGCCCTGGCTGACCTGCTTCGAGAACGTGCACCTCGCGGTTGAACGCGTCTTCGGTGTCACCGAGAGCAAGGCGCAACTGAAGACGCGCACCGAAGCCGCGCTGGCGCTGGTGGGACTTACCGCCGCCGCACAGAAGCGTCCCGGCGAAATCTCCGGCGGCATGAAGCAGCGCGTGGGCATCGCCCGTGCCTTGTCGATGGAACCCAAGGTGTTGCTCATGGACGAACCCTTCGGCGCGCTCGACGCCCTCACCCGCGCCAAGCTGCAGGACGAGCTGCTGGAGATCGTGGCGCGCACGCACAGCACCGTGGTGATGGTCACGCACGACGTGGACGAAGCCGTGCTGCTGAGCGACCGCATCGTGATGCTCACCAACGGCCCGGCCGCCACCATCGGCGAGGTGCTGCGCGTGGACCTGCCGCGCCCGCGCCAGCGCGTGGCGCTGGCCGACGACCCGACCTACCAGCAATGCCGCAAGGAAGTGATCGACTTCCTCTACACCCGCCAGACCCACGTGGAGAAGCTGGCCTGACCGGCCGCCCAGGAGAACCCCATGGACATGCGCCTGCCTCCCTCGCAACGCCTGAAACTGGTCATGGTCGGCAACGGCATGGCCGGCGTTCGCACGCTTGAAGAATTGCTCAAGATCGCGCCCGATCTCTACGACATCACGGTGTTTGGCGCGGAGCCCCACCCCAACTACAACCGCATCCTGCTCTCGCCGGTGCTGGCGGGTGAGCAGACGCTGGACGAAATCGTGCTCAATGACTGGTCCTGGTACCAGGACCATGGCATCACCCTGCACGCGGGCAAGACCGTGACCGAGGTGGACCGCTTCAAGCGCGTCGTGCGCGCCAGCGACGGCAACGGCGGTGTGATCGAAGCGCCCTACGACCGCCTCATCATGGCCACCGGCTCCAACCCTTTCATGCTGCCCATCCCGGGCAAGGCACTGCAGGGCGTGCTGGCCTACCGCGACATCGCCGACACGCAGGCCATGATCGACGCCGCCACGCAGTACCAGCACGCCGTCGTGATCGGCGGCGGCCTGCTCGGTCTGGAAGCGGCCAACGGCCTGATGAAACGCGGCATGACGGTCAGCGTGGTGCACGTCGCGCCCTGGCTGATGGAGCGCCAGCTCGACGATGTGGCCGGCAAGCTGCTGCAGCAGTCGCTGGAGCAGCGCGGCATGCGCTTCCTGATCGGCGCGCAGACACAGGAGCTGGTGGGCAACGAGACCGGCCGGGTGAAGGCGATCCGCTTCAAGGACGGCACCGAGCTGCCGGCCGACCTGGTGGTGATGGCCGTGGGCATCCGCCCCAACACCGCCCTGGCGGAGTCGATGAAACTGCACGTGAACAAGGGCATCGTGGTCAGCGACACGCTGCAGACCGTGACCGACCCGCGCATCTACGCGGTGGGTGAATGCGCGGCGCACCGCGGCATCGCCTACGGCCTGGTGGCGCCGCTGTTCGAGCAGGGCAAGGTGCTGGCCACGCACCTGGCCGAGTTCGGCATCGGCCGCTACGTCGGCTCGCTCACCTCCACCAAGCTCAAGGTCACCGGCATCGACCTGTTCTCCGCCGGCAACTTCATGGGCGGCGAGCACACCGAAGAGATCGTGATGAGCGACCCCTCGGGCGGCGTCTACAAGAAGCTGGTGATCGAGGGCGACAAGCTGGTGGGCGCCTGCCTGTACGGCGACACCGTGGATGGCAGCTGGTACTTCAAGCTGCTGCGCGATGGCCGCAGCGTGGCCGACATTCGCGACCGCCTGATGTTCGGCGAGTCCAACATCGGCGACGTGGGCCACCAGGGCCACAGCAAGGCCGCCGCCATGGCCGACAGCGACGAGGTCTGCGGCTGCAACGGCGT
>JAGKSX010000101.1 GCA_018993155.1 Hydrogenophaga sp. | reverse complement strand
TTCACGGGCGCGGCGGCGCAGCTGGGCATCCAGTTCCATGCCGGGGCCAAGCTGTTTTTCGACCAGCTCAACGGCCAGGGCGGCGTGAACGGCCAGCGCATCGAGATCGTGCAGCTCGACGATGGCTACGAGCCGGACCGCTGCGCCGAGAACACCCAGAAGCTGCTGGCCAGCGAGGTGTTCGCGCTGTTCGGCTACATCGGCACGCCCACCAGCCTGGCCGCGCTGCCGCTGGCGACCAAGGCGCAGACCCCGTTCATCGCGCCCTTCACCGGGGCCATGGGCCTGCGCCAGCCGTTCAACCGGCTCGCCTTCCACCTGCGCGCCTCGTACAACGACGAGACCGCGCTCATCGTGCGCCAGCTCACCAACCTCGGGCTGAACAAGGTGGCGGTGTTCCACCAGAACGACGCCTACGGCAAGGCCGGCCTCGATGGCACGGTGCTCGCGCTGACGGCGCGCAACCTCAAGCCCGTGGCCACGGCCACGGTGGAGCGCAACTCGGTGGATGTGGCGCAGGCCGTGGCCACCATCAACGCGGCCAAGCCCGACGCGGTGGTGCAGATCAGCGCCTACAAGTCGTGCGCGGCCTACATCCGTGCCGCGCGCGCGGCCGGCTACGGTGGCACCTTCTACAACGTGTCCTTCGTCGGTACGCAGGCCCTGGCCGACGAGCTGGGCAAGGACGGCGCGGGCGTGGTGGTCTCGCAAGTGGTGCCCACGCCGTACAGCGCGTCGCGCCCGATCGCGCGCGAGTTCATCGAGGCCATCGGCAAGGGCGGCAACAAGGTGCAGCCCAACTTCTCCAGCATGGAAGGCTTTCTCGCGGCGAAGCTGTTCAGCGAAGGCCTGCGCCGCGCGGGCTCGCGGGTCACGCGCGACAGCTTCATCAACGGCATGGAGGCCATCGGCGAACAATCCTTCGGTGGCTTCCAGGTCTCGCTGGGCCCGAACGACCACGTGGCGTCCAGCTTCGCCGAGCTGTCGATGCTCACCGGCGACGGCAAAGTGCGGACGTAAAGGGAGACACCCCTGCTCGGGCCTGCAAAGCCGGACCCTTGATGCCCTGGATCAAGTCAGTCCGGGCTCATCGGATCGCCGCGTAGCGCTGCTCCATTTCCTGGCGCATGGTCTTGCGCAGCGTGGCCGCCGCGTGCCGGCGGTGCTCGTCGGGCGTGCCGGGTTCGAGCGGCGGCACGGCCCGGGGCTTGCCGTGGTCGTCCACCGCGATCATGGTGAAGAAGCAGCTGTTCACGTGCCGCTGCGCCTGGGTGCGGATGTTCTCCGCGATCACCTTGATGCCGACCTCCATCGACGAGGTGCCGGTGTGGTTCACGGCCGCGAGGAACGTGAGCAGTTCACCCACCTGGATCGGCTGGCGGAACATCACCTGGTCCACGCTGAGCGTGACCACGTAGGACGCCGCGTAGCGGCTGGCGCAGGCGAAGGCCACCTGGTCGAGCAGCTTGAGCACGGTGCCGCCGTGCACCTTGCCCGAGAAGTTGGCGGTGTCGGGGGTCATCAGCACCGTCATGCTGAGTTGGTGTCGGGGCAGTTCCATGAATCGGTCCGTGGGTCGGTTGGCGCAAGAGCGGGGCGCAGGCGGGTGATTCTGCCGGCATTAAAGAAGTTGTTTCGAATATCCGGATTTTCCGGCTAACCTCGGGCTCCCCCCAACACAGGAGACCATCATCAACACCCGTCTTGTCCCGCTGGCGCTCGCCGCCTTGCTGAGCACCGCCGCCTGGGCCGGCCCCCAGGACCCTTCGTCTTTCGACGGCACGCGCTACGCGCCGCAGAAAGCGCTGTACGACTTCAACTTCGCCAAGCCTCTCGAAGGCAAGGCGGCGTTCGGCTACATCAAGAACCACCTGCGCGCGATCAAGGAATACGGCGACCCGGCCCGATCGCACATCGTGATCGTGGCGCACGGCAACGAGCTGCACGCCTTCTCCCGCCTCAACCGCGCGGCCTATCCCGACATGTACGAGGAACTCAAGGCGCTGAAGGACGCGGGCGTGACGATCCGCGTGTGCAGCAACGCGGCGCGTTCGCGCGGCTACAAGCCCGATGAGTTCTACGACGTGATCACCGTCGTGCCGGCCGCCGTGATCGACCTAGCCAAGTGGCAGAACGAGGGCTACAGCTACATGTACGCCGAGAGCTTCCCGCGCCTCACGCGCGAGGAGCTCGTGAAGCAGACGATCGAACTGCAGTAAGCCACGGACGGCCAGCTCAGGCCGGGGCGGCGTCCTGCATGGTGGGCGCCGCCTCGGTGAGCGCATCGGCCGCGCGCAGGCCGTCGGCCTCGGTGCGGTAGAGGTGCAGGCGCGGGCCCGCTTCCAGGTGCCCGGCCAGGCGCAGCACGTTTTCCACCGGCAGCTTGATGCCGACCAGGTGCAGTTCGATGCGCTGGTCGTCGAGCTGTTCGCGCAGGCGGCCGAAGGCTTCGGCGCCGGTGGCGTCGATCCAGTTGATCGGGTGCGCGATCAGCATCACGTGGCGCGTATCGGGGTGGGCGGTGATGTGCTCGGACACCGCGCGCTCGAAGCCGTTGGCGGTGGCGAAGTCCAGGGCGGCGTCCATGCGCAGCGCATACAGGCGCGGCGCCAGCGGCGGCAGTTTCCAGAGATGGCGGTCGCGCAGGCTGCCGTCGGGGTGCAGGCCCACTTCGATGATGCGCGGGTGCAGCCGCAGGTAGAGGAAGTGCGACAGCGCCATGAGCACGCCCGCCAGCACACCCCAGTACAGGCGCGGCGCGGCCAGCACCGTCACCGCGAAGGTGATGCCGGCGATCACCGTCTCCACGCGCGAGAGTTTCCACAGCTGGGTGAACGCGCGCGGCTTGATCAGGCCGATGACCGCCACCAGCACGATGGCGGCCAGCACCGCCAGCGGCACGTGGTGCAGCAGCGGGATGAACAGCAGCAGGGCGATCAGCACCACGACCACCGAGAAGATGGTGGCCCAGCCGGTCTTGGCGCCGGCGTACAGATTGAGCGCCGAGCGCGAAAACGAGGAACTGGTGGGGAACGCACCGCTCAGGCCCGAGGCCAGCTTGGCCAGGCCCTGGCCGATCAGGTCCTGGTCCTGGTCCCAGCGCTGGCCGCGCTGCCCGTTGTCCACCTTGGCGCTGGAGGCGGTTTCCAGAAAGCTCACCAGCGTGATCACCAGCGTGGGCACCACCAGCTGGCCCAGCGTGGCCCAGCCCGGCCAGCCCGGCCAGTAGAGCGCGGGCAGGCCCTGCGGCAGGGAGCCGATGACCGCACCGCCTTGGGCCTCGAAGCCGACGGCGTAGCTGATGGCCGCGCTCGCCACCACCACGGTGAGCACGGTGGGAAAGCCCGGCCGCCAGCGGCGCGCGAGCACCAGCAGCGCGAGGCTGCCCACACCGAAGAGCAGGGCCGGCCAGTGCACCTGGGGTTGCGAGAGCAGCGTGTCCCAGGCGCCGAAGCCCAGCAGGGCCGGCAGCTGCGAGGCAATGATGAGCACCGCCGCGGCCTGCGTGAAGGCCATGAGCACCGGTGAGTTGACCAGGTTGAGCAGCCAGCCGAAGCGCGCGAAGCCCAGCGCGATCTGCAGCAGGCCGGTGAGCAGGGCGAGCCACACCGCCAGCGCCACCCATTGCGCGCTGCCGGGTTCGGCCAGCCCGCTGAGCGAGGCGCCCACCAGCAGGCAGGTGAGCGCGGTGGGGCCGACCGCGAGGCGCGGTGAGGCGCTGAACAGCACCGCGATGAGCGCGGGCAGCAGCGAGGCGTAGATGCCCGTGACCAGCGGCATGCCGGCCAGCGCGGCATAGGCCACGCCCTGCGGGATCACCATGAGGCCGACCGTGAGGCCGGCCATGGCCTCGCCGCGCAGCAGGGTGGCGTCAGGGCGTGGCCAGCGGAGGAAGGGAAACAGGTGCTGAAGGCGGGTGGACATGGCGCTGATCGTACTGAATTGAGGGCGCCCTGTTGGCATGGAAGGCCGGTTCGTGCCAATGAGGGGTGAAATGGCCTCGGCAGGCGGGCGTCTCGCAGGAGGCGTCCGCCTGCCACGGCATGAACTTTGTGGTGGGGCTCGTCACTTTTTGGCTTTGTTTCATTGCCCGTTTGCCAAGGAGTCAGAACGTGAATGTGTCCTTCTCACCCGACCGTCAACCCTTCCAACAATCCTTCGCTGATCCTTCGCATGAATTGAAGAAGCAATGGGACGAGACCTCCGCGGAGGATCAACGCCGTCTGATCGGCGACTCTGCCGTCCTCCATCTTCTGCGCACCGTCAATGAGAGTCGGTACGAGGACCTGGCCGTGTACTTGGTGGATTCACGCGACTACTTTCCTTCCTTTCTCTGGGGGTTGCCTGAAGAGAAAATTCGCATTACCGATAAGAGCAAGGAGGTGCTTCGTTCGCTGTTGCGCAATGACGGGATCGCGGGACACGACCACCACAAGCTGGTGACGCTGCGGGAGTTGCTGGTGAGTCTTGCAGCCCACGGGGAAGGTGCCGCAACGGTTGAGGCAACGGATGAGGCAACGGATGAGGGTATTCGGTATGTCCGCGCGCTCGAGAAGATTCCGCAGGATCTGAACTCGAGTTGCACGGGGAGCGCGAAAGCGCCTGAAGAGTCGTATCAGGCCTCGACCGGCGAGGCCTCCGGTGAGTCGAGCGAGTCCAAGGCCGTTCCACAGCCGCTCGTCAAGGTGCCAGACCCTGAGGCCAAGAAGCTTGTGTCTGTCTCCGAGGCATTGCAGGACCCGGAACTGACGTCCGAGCAGGTTCTTCGTCTTTTGACTCCGACGGATGATAAAACCAGCCCGAAGTTGCGGAAACGGATCGGGGAGCGCACCGGGAATGCCGAAGAACTCGCTCGGAAGCGCGATGCGTTCAGGGCCTACGTCGCGCGGTTGAAGGAACACGCGCCTCGGCTGACGGCTTCGCAACTGCAGAGGCTGCACCAGTACCTGCACCTTTCCCAGACCGTCAAAGGCAAGTTCTGGGACAGCAACAGCGCCGGCTACAACCAGCTGATGGAGGACCGGGCGCTTTACCACGAGTACAGGGCGCTGAAGACGCTCCTCAAGAATGCCCAATTGCCGGGGAGTTCGGACCGGGACGTGGTGTACACGCAGATCTCCGCGGAAGTTCGCGCCGTGACCAGTCGGCTCAATGAGTCTGAGCTGGATGACGCTCAGCGCCATGCGCTGCTGGTGTCCGCGAATGGCGACAAACCGCCGCTCTTGCGGCGCCTGCTGGAGTCGCCGATCAGTTCGGCCTTTTCCATCGTGCACAAGCGCTCGGCGTTCCGGAATTACCTCCGATTGCTCGCGCGTCACGCACCCGGGCTCAGCCCCGATCAAGGAAAGCGCTTGCATCGTGCGCTTCTTGACTGCCAGAAGGTGCCTGCCCGCTTGTTTGGTCGCTCCGACAGCAAAGGGTACCGGCAATTGATGAAGGACCAGGCGCTGTGTCAGGAATACACGATGCTGATGGCGTGTCTGGCTCATGGAACCCGGATGCAGGATACCCCCTTAGGCCAGCTATTTCTCGCTCAAATGCAGCGCCAGAGCGAGGAATAACCGTCGCGTTCCTTCGACGGGCACTGCGGTTCGTGGAGGCGATCGCGGGCTTCGTTCCCGATGGGATGCAGGCGGACACACGGCGCGAACAGCGGGGCGAGAGACGGTCACTCTACGGGTGTGACCGTCGACAGCCACAAGGAGTCGCGCCATGTTCTCAAGCCTCATCACCCGTTTTCACGGCAGCTTTGCCCCCTCGCAGGCCGATGCCGGTCCCTCCACGGGCATGAAACTGTGCTCGACGTTCGCGCCGCCACATCCGGCAGACCCTCTCCTGGCCAATGACGACCTTCGGGGTTTCCTGAGTGCCGTGATGCGCCAGCACGGAGAGGGCCGCATTCCTGATGGCGAATGGCGGTCGATTGCCCGGTTCCTGACCGGTCGGGGCGAGTCGCTCCCCCCGTCGGTGATGCACCTGGCATCGCCATGGCCCCGGGCCTGCACCACCGGGGTGGCCGTGCATGCATTCTTCCGGGCCGACCGTTCGCGCACGGACGACGCCCCCGAGGCGATCATCGCCCGGCTCCAGACCCTGCTGGCGCACCTGAAGGAACATGCGCAGGCTCAGGAGGAATCCTGGCTGTCCCACGGGTTCAAAGTGGAGTTTCAGGCGTTGTGCCACGATCCCTCCATCGGGCCGCTGGATCGCATCGAAGTGGTGGACATGGCCGTGCTCCAGCTCGGCCCCCTGGGCGGTGAACAGCTTCGTGACTGCGTTCATCGCATCAGCCGGCTCATGGGCTTGCTGTCCGAGGAAGCGTACCCCTGCATCCGCGACGTGTTGTCTCGAATCGCCAATGAGGCAAGCTGGCAGCTGGATCTGTTCAGCCCATCGCAGGAGCCCGGCACCCCGGTTCAGCGCTGCGGCATGTCCTTGGCCGAATAACCCAGGCTCACCGTCGCGTCCACCGGGATCGGCGGCACGCTGGCGTCCCAAGCCACCCACTGTTCGCGCATGCGCGCCAGCCGCTCGGGCTCGCGCGCGGCGAGGTTGGCGCGCTCGCGCTCGTCCTTGCCGATGTTGAACAGGTATTCGTGGCCATCCACCTGCAGGTACTTCCAGTCGCCCTCGCGCAGCGCGCGCTGGCCCCGGTGGTTCATGCGCCAGTACAGCGGGCGCTCGAAGCGCTGCGCGGGATCGCGCAGCACATTGAGCAGGCTCACGCCGTCCAGGGGCCAGTCCGGGTCGGCCTGGCCGCCGCCGGCTTCGAGCAGGGTGGCCGACCAGTCCATGGTCATGCAGTGCTGGGTGCTCACCGTGCCGGCCGGAATGGCGGCGGGCCAGTGCGCGATCCAGGGCACGCGGATGCCGCCTTCGGTGAGGTCCATCTTGCCGCCGACCAGCGGCCAGTTGTCCGAGAAGCGCTCGCCGCCGTTGTCGCTGGTGAAGACGATCAGCGTGTTCCCTTCCAGCCCTTCTTCGCGCAGCGCGGCCATGAGGCGGCCGATGCCTTCGTCCATGTGGTGGATCATGCGGCGGTAGGTCTGCACGTCGCCGCCGTGCAGGTGGAACAGGTTCTTCGCCACGTCCGAGGCCACGTGCGCGTCGTCGCGCGTTTCCCAGGGCCAGTGCGGTGCGGTGTAGTGCAGGCTGAGCAGGAAGGGCTTGCCGGCCTTGGCGTCGGCCGCGCGCTGGTGCACGTGGTCCACCGCGCGCTGTGAGAGCACGTCGGTGAGGTAGCCCACCTCGTGGTGCTCCTGCTCGTCGATGTAGAGGTCGTGCTCACCGCTGGACGAGCAGTGGGTGAAGTAGTCCACGCCGCCGGCCATGATGCCGAAGAACTCGTCGTAGCCCGAGCGGCGCGGCCCGAACGAGGGCGGGTAGCCCAGGTGCCATTTGCCGATGAGGGCGGTGTGGTAACCCACTTTCTTCAGCAGCGAAGGCAGGGTCGGCACCTCGGGCGGCAGGCCCAGCGTGGTGCTGCCCTTGCTGCGGCTGTTGATGGGCTCTTCCATCGCGCCGCGCAGCCGGTACTGGTAGCGCATGGTGATGAGCGCGAAGCGGGTGGGCGAGCACACCGGCGAGTTGGCGTAGCCCTGCGTGAACTTCACGCCGCCAGCGGCCAGGCGGTCGATGTGGGGCGAGACGGCACCGAAGTCGGCCTCGCGGCCGCCATAGCAGCCGAGGTCGGCGTAGCCGAGGTCGTCGCAGACGACGTAGATGAGGTTGGGGCGCTGCTGTGTTGAGGTCATGGCGTGCTCACTCCACCTTCATCCCGGTGGCCTTGACGATCGGGCCGTAGCGGTTGTACAGCGCGTCCAGGCGCTGGCTGGCCTGCGCGCCGGTCAGGCCTTCGAAGAACAGGTCCAGGTGGGTCATGCGGGCCTGCACGTCGGGCCGCTTGAGCGCGTCCACGATGCCCTTCTGCAGCGCCTGCGCCACCGCGTCGGGGATGGCCGCGGGCACCATCACGATGTAGAGCACCTCCTGCTCCAGGCTCTTGAGGCCGGCTTCGGCCACCGTGGGCAGCTCGGGCGCCAGGCGCGAGCGCTGGCGGCTGGTGACGGCCAGCGCGGTGATCTTGCCGGTCTGCACGTGCGGCAGCATGCCGGGCGTGGCGAGCACGCCCCCATCGACCTCGCCCGAGAGCACGGCGGTGACGGCCGGCGTGTTGCCGCGGTAGGGCACGTGGGTGATCTTCGCCTGCGTGGCCTCCTTGATGACCTCCACCGCGAGGTGGCCCGGGCTGCCGCTGCCGGCCGAACTGAAATTCAGCCCCTTGGTCTTGGCCACCTCGACCATGCCGGTCAGGTTCCTGATGCCGGTGGCCGGGTTCACGCCCACCAGCAGGCCGGAAGAGGCCATCACCACCAGGGGCTTGAGGTCGCCGCGCTTGAACGGCATGTTGCCGTAGAGGTGGGGGTTGACGGTGAAGGTGGTGTCGATGCCGAACAGCACGGTATAGCCGTCGGCCGGCGCGCGCGCCACCTCGGCCGCGCCGATGTTGCCGGCCACGCCGGCCTTGTTCTCCACCACGAAGGGCTGCTTGAGCGTCTCCTGCAGCACGGCGGCGACCGAGCGCGCGAGCAAGTCCGCGGGGCCGCCGGCGGGGAAGTTGGTGACGAAGCGCACCGGCTTGTTCGGGTAGCTGTCCTGGGCGTGGACGAGAGAAACGGCGGTGGCCGCGAGCAGGGCGAGGGCAAGGCGGAGAACGGTGATCTTCATGGAACGTGAATGAGAGAGGAAAAAGCCGCTCAGGGCTGGTAGCCGGACGTCTGCACGACGGGGGCCCATTGCGCACGGTAGGCCGCGAGCATGCGGCGGGTCTGCTCGGGGGTGCTGGCCACCGGGCCCAGGCGCGCGTCGTTGAAGCGGCGCACGGTCTCAGGGTCCTGCATGACCTCGCGGATCGCCTGGCCGAACTGCGCCGCGCGGGCCGCGGGCATGCTGGCGGGCGCGAAGAAGGTGTTCCAGCCCTCGGCCCCAAGGTCCAGTCCGGCTTCCTTGAAGGTGGGGATGGCGGGCGCGAAGGGCGAGCGCCTGGCGCTGGAGACGGCGAGGATGCGGATCTTGCCGGCCTCGTGCTGCGGCAGCAGCGTGTCGAAGGTGTCGCAGGCCACCGGCACCTGACCGCCCATCAGGTCGGCCAGCAACGGGCCGGAGCCCCGGTAGCCCACCACCTGCGCCTTCACGCCGGCCTTCTCGCCCACCATGAGGCCGAAGAAGTGCGGCAGGCTGCCAGTGGCCGGCACGCCGAAGTTGGCCTGCTCGGGGTTGGCGCGCAGCCAGGCCAGCAGGTGGTTGAGTTCGCGCACCGGCACACCCGCGCCCACCGCCACCGCGAACTCGTAGCTGCTGGCCTGCGACACCGGCTGGAAGTCCTTGTCGGGGTCGTAGCCCGCGTCCTTGAACACCAGCGGCGCGACCAGCATCAGCGCCGGGTTGGCCAGCAGCAGCACGTTCTGGTTGGCCGGCGTGGCCTTGAGCTGTTGCGCCGCAATGCGCCCGCCGCCGCCGGTGCGGTTTTCCACCACCACGGTCAGGCCCAGCTTGGGCCCGAGCTTGTCGGCCACCAGGCGCGCGACGCGATCGGACGAACCGCCCGGCGCGTAAGGCACCACCACGCGCAGGGGGCCTTCGAGGGGCTGGGCGTGGGCCGGCAGGGCGGTGGACGCGGCCAGCGCGGCGGTGAGGGACAACAGCAGCCGTCGGCGGGGAATCATGGTGGGTCTCCAGAGGGGAAAATTTTCCCGAGCAACCCAGCATCCTATGCAGCGACAATCAATTGCAGAAATCAATCATTGCGGGTGTTTTCCCTGATGAGCAACCGAATCACGGCACCGCAGCGGCAGGCCGACCTGCTGCTGTACCGGCTCTACCGCATCCACACCACCGCCGGGCGGCTGGTGGTGCACATGTGCGAGAGCGAATTCGGCATCACGCGGCGCGAGTGGCGCATCCTGTCCTTCCTGGCCGAGCGCGAGGGCGCCCTCTCGTCCCAGCTGGCCGAACACGCCATGCTCGACCGCGCACGCACCTCGCGCACCCTGAGCACGCTGGTGGCCAAGAAACTCGTGGTGCGCCAGCCTCGCCCGTCGGACCGGCGCGAGGTGCACGTTTTCCTGACGGACGAGGGCCGGCGGCTGTATGGTGCGATCTACCCACGCGTGGCGGCGATCAACCGCGAACTGGTGGCCGACCTCGATGGCCCGCAGCTCGAACAGCTCGACGCCATGGTGGATGCCTTGCAGGTCCAGGCCGCCCGCATGGTGGCGGCCAGGCCCGAGACCCCGACACCGCAGGACGGTGGAGATTGAGGAGGACCCATTCATGCAACTCATCGTTTCGGCCGGCGTGATCCTGGCCGTCGTTCTGTGGGGCGTCATCGCCCCCGATGCCCTGGACGTGCTGTTCCAGGGTGCGCTCGCGGTCATCACGCGCGATTTCGGCTGGCTCTACCTGTGGGTGGTGCTGGGCCTGGTGGTGTTCGCGCTGGTGCTGGCGTTCAGCCGCTATGGCGATCTCAAGCTCGGTGGCGAGGACGATGAGCCCGAGTTCTCCATCGGCAGCTGGTTCGCCATGCTGTTCGCGGCCGGCATGGGCATCGGCCTGGTGTTCTGGGGCGTGGCCGAGCCGATCTCGCACTACGGCACGCCGCCGCCGGGCATCGCGGCGCGCACGCCGGAGGCCGCCAACGCGGCCATGCGCTACAGCTTCTTCCACTGGGGCCTGCATCCCTGGGCGGTCTACAGCATCGTTGCGCTGTCGATCGCCTTCTTCCAGTTCCGCAAGGGCGGCACCGCGCTGGTGAGCACGGCGGTGCAGGCCCTGCCCTGGGCGCCGCTGCAGCGGCTCGGCCCGGTGGTGAACGTGCTCGCGGTGATCGCGACCGCTTTCGGTGTGGCGGCGTCGCTCGGCATGGGCGCGCTGCAGATCAACAGCGGCCTGCACGCGCTGCTGGGCCTGCCGGTGGGTGAAGCGCAGCAGGTCGGCATCATCGTGGTGACCACCGTGCTGTTCCTGGCCTCGGCCGTCAGCGGCGTCACCAAGGGCATCAAGTGGCTCTCCAACATCAACCTGATGCTTGCGGCCCTGCTGGCGCTGGTGGTGTTCGTGGTCGGCCCCACGGTGGTCATCATCGATGCCTTCACCTCCACGTTGGGCAGCTACGTCAGCGAGCTGGTGCGCATGAGCCTGCGCATGACACCGTTTCGCGACAGCACCTGGGTCGGCGGCTGGACCATCTTCTACTGGGCCTGGTGGGTGAGCTGGTCGCCCTTCGTGGGCCTGTTCATCGCGCGCGTCTCGCGCGGCCGCACGATCCGCGAGTTCGTCCTGGGCACCATGCTCGCGCCCAGCCTGGCGGCCTTCGTCTGGTTCTCGGTGTTCGGCGGCACCGCGCTGCATCTCGAGATCATGCAGGGCGTGCCGGTGGCCGACGCGGTGCGCGCCGACGTTTCCACCGCCCTGTTCGCGATGTTCAAGGCGCTGCCCATGAGCGCGCTGATGTCTGGTGTGGCCACCGTGCTCGTGCTGCTGTTCTTCGTCACCTCGGGCGACTCGGCCACGCTGGTGCTGGGCATGATGAGCACCGGTGGGGAGGAGAACCCCGGCGCGCGCGTGAAGATCGCCTGGGGCCTGCTGATCTCGGGCATTGCCATCAGCCTGCTGTTGGCCGGCGGCCTCAAGGCCGTGCAGACCGCCACCATCGTGTTCGCCCTGCCCTTCACCGTGGTGATCGTGCTGATGGCCGTCGCCCTGTGGCGCGGCGTGCGCGACGACTGGGACGAAGAGCAGCGGCGCGAGCGGGCGCTGCGCCGGCGGATGCGCGACCTGGTGGAGCCGCCGCGCGCGCCTTGAGACAATCGGGCGCATGACCCTCGAACTTCTGCTGGCGCTCGGGAAGAGCTTTCTCTTCGTGTTCGCCGCCATCCTGCCGATCCTGAACCCGGCGGCCACCGCGCCCATCTTCCTCGGCCTCACCGAAGGCGCCTCACCGTCCACGCGCGCGCTGCTGGCGCGGCGCATCGCGCGCAACATGTTCGCGCTCATGATCGGCTCCATGCTGGTGGGCTCCTACGTGCTCGACTTCTTCGGCATCTCCCTGCCCATCGTGCGCGTGGGCGGCGGGCTCATCGTGGCGGCCTCGGCCTGGCGCCTGCTCAACGCCGGCCACGCCACCCAGGACAGCCGAGCCGAACTGGCCGAGGCGTTTACGCCCGAGCAGGCGCGGCGGCAGGCGTTCTACCCGCTCACGTTTCCCATCAGCTGCGGCCCGGGCTCCATCGCGGCGGCCATCACCGTGGGCGTGGCCCTGCACGACCAGCGCTTCGCGCTCTCGCTGGCCCGCATGGGCGGCGGTGTGCTGGCGCTGTTCGTCATCGGCGTGCTGCTCTACCTGGCGTTCCGCTACGCCGATCGCCTGCTCAAACCCCTGGGCGAAGCCGGCACGGTGATCTTCCTGCGGCTCTCGGCCTTCATCCTGCTCTGCCTGGGCGTGCAGATCGTGTGGGATGGGGTCAGCGAGTTGCTGCGGGGCCTGCTGGTGGCGGCTTGAGCGCGGGCCAGGGCGGGAACCGCACCACCTGCCCGCTGGGCAGCTTCGCCATGGCGGCGGTGAAGAGAGGATGTGACAGCCACCCGGCCAGCCAGGCCTTCAGCGCGGGCAGGGGCTGCTGCTCGAACCAGACGGGGTCCACGGCGGCGAACTGGCGCACGAACGGAAAAATGGCGAGGTCGGTGGCGCAGGGCCCGTCGCCGCCGAGTTGGGCGGCCTTTTGCAGGCGGGCGTCCAGGGGGCGCAGCAGCACCTCCACGGCCTGCGCGCGGTGCGATGCCGGGTCGGCGCCGTCGAACCGTTCGGGGTACTTGGTGCGGTCCAGGTGGCGTTTGAACGGGCCGTCGCAGGCGGACAGCAGCGCCAGGTTTTCAGGCTGCTGCGCGCGTGTCCACTCGCCGGACGGGTCGTGCGCCGAGAGGGCCCACTGCATGATGTCCAGGCTTTGCTCCAGCACCTCGCCATCGGGCCGCACAAGCACGGGCACCGTGCCCTTGGGCGAGCGCGCCAGCATCTCGGCCGGCTTGTCGCGCAGCACGATCTCGTGCGCGTCGAATTCGATGCCCGCCCGCAGCAGCGCCATGCGCGCGCGCATGGCATAGGGGCAGCGGCGGTAGCTGTACAGCAGCGGGACCACGCCCGCTCCTTCAGGCCCGAAGCACGTCGCGGATCGACGGGTCCTTGTCGAACTGCGCCTTCGCGAACGGGCAGAGCGCGATCACCTTGGTGTTGGTCGCGCGCACCCAGGTCACCAGCGCGTCGAGCAACTGGCGGCCCACGCCCTGGCCCTTGAGGCTCTCGTCCACGTGGGTGTGGTCAATGATGATCAACGTCGGGTTGGTGCGGCTGTAGGTCATCTCCGCGAGGCGCTGACCGCCCTGCTGGACAAAGAAGGCGCCGGTGGCGTCCTGTTCCTGGTGTTGGATGGAATGCGTGGTCATGGATGGGAGGAGGGGTTGAAAGTGGCGCTCAGGCCAGGACATCGCGGGTCGACGGATCGCGGTTGAACTGGGCCTTCACGTACGAACAGACGGGCACGACCTTGTTGCCCGTCTCGCGGGCCCAGGCCACCAGCGCGTCCTGCAGGTGCTGCGCCACCCCCTGGCCGCGCAGGCTCGGGTCTACGTAGGTGTGGTCCACGACCACCAGCGAGGGGTTGGTGCGGCTGTAGGTCATCTCGCCGACGCGCTGGCCACTGCGCAGGATGTGGAAGGCGCCGCGCGAGCCGCTTTCTTCGTGTTCGATGGCGTGTTCCATGGCGGTTCTCCGGTGAAGGTTGCAGCCGTCAGGCTACCACCCGAGCCAATCACCTGTCTGTCGGCGGACACTGACGGGCGCACCGCCGCCTCGGCGTGGGTCGAAAAAAAGCCTGCCAACCCGTGAGGGCCGGCAGGCTTGAAGCCTTGGAATGGGCGCGCGCTCAGAAATCGTGGCGGATGCCCACGGCGTACACGCGGTAGTCGCGGGTGGTCACGCCGGCGGCGTTCTCGGTTTCGCCGTCCAGGTAGCCGCCGTACACGCGCGTGCGCTTGGACAGGGCGTAGGTCGCGGCCAGGGCGAAGGCCGCGCCCTTGCCGCTGGTGGCGCCCGCGGCATTCTTGGCCTTGCTGCGCGAGTAGCCGGCGCTCAGCTCCAGGTTGCCCAGCGGCACGCTCACGCCCAGCGCCATCTCGTTGTCCTTGCGGTTGTCGCCGGCCTTGACGTTCTGGTACTGCGCGGAGAGGCGCGCCGGGCCGAAGTTGTAGGTGGCGCCGACGGTGGTGTGCTGGCGGTCATTGACCAGCAGCGGCTGGTCTTCGTCCTGGTGGGCGACGCCCAGGTCGAGGTTGCCGGCGCGGTAGCGCGCGCCGATGGCGGTCACTTTCGGTGTGCCGGCCACGTCCTCATCGAGCGCGTAGGTCAGGCCGGCGCTGAAGCCGCCGAAGCTGGGCGAGTCGTAGCGGATCTGGTTGTTCGGGCGGGCGACGTAGGCGGCCAGGCCCGCGCGGTAGGCCTCGACGGCGGAGTTGAACTGCGAGTCGGCCGAGATGTTGTAGGTGTTGCCCAGGTCGAAGATGTCCTTGTAGATGCTGTCGGCCTTGCCCATGCGGACCGAGCCGAAGCCGCCGCTCAGGCCGACCCAGGACTGGCGCGAAAAGCCGCCCGGGCCAGTGCCGTCGTCGGCGTTGAACGCCGTCTCGAGCTGGAAGATGGCCTTGAGTCCGCCCCCCAGGTCTTCGCTGCCGCGCATGCCCCAGCGGCTGTTGGTGAGGTTGCCGCTGTAGAGCTGCGTGGTGCTCACGCCGTTGAGCTTCGTCGCCCCCAGCGAGGCATCGATGCGGCCATAGAGGGTGACGTTCGTTTGCGCCATGGCGCTGCCGGTACAGGCCAGGACGGCCAGAGCCATCAAGCTCTTTTTCATGAGGGATATCTCCTTGTGGTTCGGTCGGGGCCCGTCAGGGCCCCCGCCTTCCACACCGTGCGGAAGGCGGGCGGATTGTAGGCAGAAGAACAAAATTTTCTATCTAAGTAAAAATACCCGGTGTATTTAAAATCATCAGGGTAAACCCCTAAAAAAATGCTCAAAAATGGCGTTGATTCAGGGGATGTGGCGCCTTTACACTGGCGGCCAACAAATACTAGATGGCTAAGTATTTTTCGAAAATCTGACGAAACCCCTCGATAGGAGATGAGCGATGGAAACGGCTGAAGGCAACCAGTTCTTGACCCAGGTGGGCAAAGGCACCCCCATGGGCGAACTGATGCGGCGGTACTGGCACCCGATTTGCGCGGTGGCCGACATGGATGGGAGGTGGACGAGGCCGGTGCGGCTGCTGGGCGAGCGCCTGGTGCTGTTCCGCAACCGCCAGGGCGAACTGGGCCTGATCGCGGAGCGCTGCCCCCACCGGCGTGCGTCGTTCCTGCACGGCATCCCCACCGCAGAGGGCATCCGCTGCCCGTACCACGGCTGGCAGTTCGACGTGGCTGGCAAGTGCATCGAGCAGCCGAACGAGGTCGACAACTGCGCGTTCCGCGACAAGGTGGCCATCGATGCCTACCCGGTGCAGGAGCTGGGCGGGCTGGTGTTCGCCTACCTGGGACCCCAGCCCGCGCCGTTGCTGCCGCGTTTCGACGGTTTCGTCGCCGGCGGCACGATCCGCATGCTGGGCCGCGCGGAGTTGCCGGTGAACTGGCTCCAGGTGATGGAGAACTCGCTCGATCCGATCCACACCGAGTGGCTGCACGGGCACCACTACGAGTTCCTCAAGGAGCAGGAGGGCATCAAGGTCGCGATCAGCGCCCACCACGTGAAGATCGATTTCCGCGAGTTCGAGTTCGGCATCACGAAGCACCGCCTGCTGGAGGGGCATTCGGAGGACGGCGACGACTGGCGCATTGGCCATCCGGTCGTGTTCCCGAACATGCTGGCCGTGGGCAATGGCGACGAGAAGTCGCGCTACTTCTCGTTCCAGATCCGGGTGCCGATGGACGACGAGAACACCTTGCACCTCTGGTACAACGCCTACGTGCCGCCCGAGGGCGCCTCGGTGCCGCAGCGCCTGCTGGACAAGGTGCACACCTACGACGTGCCTTTCAAGGACGACAAAGGCGAGTTCATCGTGGACAACGTGGACGGCCAGGACATGATGGCCTGGATCACCCAGGGCGCGATCGCCGACCGCACCCTGGAGAACCTGGGCGCGTCGGACAAGGGCATTGCCACCTACCGCCGCGTGCTGCGGCGCGAGATCAAGAAGATGCAGCAGGGCCAGGACCCGATCGGCATCGTTCGCGATGCCGCGCGCAACGCCTGCATCGACCTGCCGAACGAGAAGAAGAAGCACCACAACAGCGACGGTTTCGCCAGCTTCATGCTGCGCACCCACGCCAAGTACTCGCCCATCGCGCAAGACCTGGTCAACGTGTTCGAGAACCCCAGGCTTCGGGACGCGACCGAAGCCGCACTGGAAGCGCAGCATGGCTAACCCGGCGCAGACCCGAGGCGGCCTGAGCGCGGAAGACGCCCGGCAGGTGCTCATCGACTCGGGGCTCATCCTCGAGGCCGCGGGCCAGGGCGACCTCACGCGCGGCCACGTGTCGGTGCGCGTGCCCGGCGACCCGACCCACTTCTACATGAAGCCGCACAGCTTCGGCTTCGACGAGATCACCCACGAGAACATCGTCATCTGCAACCTGGATGGCGAGAAGATCGGGGGCGGTGGGCGAAAGCACAGCGAGGTGTACATCCACTCCGAAATCTACAAGGCGCGGCCCGATGTCATGAGCGTGATCCACACGCACCCCACGCACGCCGTGGCCTTTTCGGCCACCGGGCGGGCCATGCGGCCGATCAGCCAGCCCAGCGTGGCGTTCCTGGATGGCCTGCCGGTGTACACCGACACCATCGAGCTGATCCGCACGCACGAAATGGGGGCCGGCGTGGCCAAAGCCCTGGGGCCCCACAAGGCCGTGCTGATGAGGAATCATGGCGTGGCGGTGGTGGGCGCCAGCGTCGAGGAGTCGACCATCCTGGCGATCCTGCTGGAGAACGCCTGCGAGATCCAGCTGCTGGCCGACGCGGCCGGTGCCGCCGGGGCCGAGTTCGACCGGGCATGCATCGAGCGCCTGCACGACACCATCACCAAGACGGAGCAATACACGATCAACTTTGAATACCTGCGACGGCGCGCCATCCGCCAGAAGAGCTGAGAGGCGAGCCATCCAGCCGTTGCGAGCCGCGCCGGGTACACCGCCTGGACCCCATGATGAAGGAGACACAGCAATGAAGAAGATTCTGAAGAACGTGATGGCGAGCGCCCTCGTCGTGCTCGGTGCCCAGGGTGCCCTGGCCCAGGGCAGCGTGAGCGAACTGGCCCTGTACCAGGGCCCGGACCGGCAGGCGCGCCTGGTGGAGGCCGCCAAGAAGGAGAACGGGATCACGGTGTACCACTCGTATCCCGCGCTCACCAACGTGATGGCGGCCTTCACCAAGAAGTACGGCATCAAGACCCGCGCCTGGCGCGCGGGCTCGGAGGCCATTCTCCAGCGCGTGATCACGGAGTCGCGCGGCAACCGCTTCGAGGTGGACATCGTCCAGAACAACGCGCCCGAGAACGAGGCGGCCCACCGCGAGAAGCTGCTGCAGGCCGTGCGCTCCCCCTTCACGGCGGAGCTGATCCCTCAGGCCACGCCGGCGCACGGCGAATGGGTCGGCGTCACCCTGGATGTCTGGACCGCGGCCTACAACACCAACCGCATCACGGAAGCCGAGCTGCCCAAGAGCTACGAGGACCTGCAGGACCCGAAATGGAAAGGGCGCCTGGGCATCGAGGCCAACAACCATGGCTGGTTCGGCACCCTGCTGCTGGAGATGGGCGAGGAGCGAGGCCGCGAGATCTTCCGGAACATCGTGGCCACCAACGGGATCTCCGCCCGCAAGGGCCATTCCCTGTTGACCACCATGGTCGCCTCCGGCGAGGTGCCGCTGGCCCTGACGGTCTACAACTGGAACCCCGAGCAGCTCAAGGCCAAGGGCGCGCCCATCAAAGGCTTCACGCTCAAGCCCGTGATCGCCCAGCCCAGCACGGTGGCCCTGCTGAAGAAGGCGCCGAACCCGGCCTCGGCCATCCTGTTCTATGACTTCATCGTGAGCGAGGAGGGGCAGCGCGTCCTGCAGGAGTTCAGCTACGTGACCACGCACAAGAAGCTGCCCCATCCCTTGCGCGACGACGCCCTGCGCTACATCGACCCGGCCAAGGCCATCGACATGCAGAACGCCTGGCTGACCACCTTTGACGAGATGATCGTCAAGAAAGCCAAGTGACCACCGACATGAGCACTTCGCTGAATGCCGCCGGTGCCCACCCGGCCAGGGTCCCGCCCTGGCGCAGGCTGGGCGGGGCGCTGAACATGCAGTGGCTGGTGATCGGGGCCTGCCTGCTGGCGGTGGCCTACCTGGCCCTGATGCCGCTGGGCTTCCTGATCTGGCAGAGCTTCTTCACGCCGGACACCGCGGGCGAGGCTTCGCGCTTCACGCTGGAGAACTACGCCCGGGCCTACGGCTCGACCGAGACCCTGCACCTCATGGGCAACTCGCTGGTGTTCGCCAGCGGCACGGCGGTGTTCGCCTTTGGGGTGGGGGGCATGCTGGCCTGGATGAACGAGCGCACCAACACGCCTTTCAAGAAGCTGTTCTTCGCGCTCTCGATCATCCCGCTGATCATTCCCGGCATCATGTTCACGATCTCCTGGATTCTGCTGGGCAGCCCGAAGATCGGCCTGATCAACCTGCTGCTGCAGAGCTGGTTCGCCACCGACCACGTGTTCGTCAACGTGTACTCGATCTGGGGAATGATCTGGGTTGAAGGCCTGCACTACTCGCCCATGGCCTTCCTGATGATGACGGCGGCGTTCCGCTCGATGGACCCCTCGCTGGAGGAGTCGGCCCTGATGAGCGGCGCTAGCATCGGCCAGATCTTCTGGCGCGTGACGCTCAAGCTGACCTGGCCGGCGATCTTCGCCTCGATGCTGATCCTGTTCGTGCGCGCCATCGAGGCTTTCGAGGTGCCCGCGCTGCTGGGCATCCCGGTGGGGATGCAGGTGCTGACCTCCGCCATCTACCAGGCGGTGCACCAGTACCCGAGCCAGGTGGGCCTGGCGTCCTCGTACGGCACCACGCTGCTGCTCATCACCACGGCGGGCATCTACCTGCAGTCCCGGCTCACCGGCAAGGGCAGCAAGTACGCCACCGTCACGGGCAAGGGGTTCCGCCCGCGCGTGGTGGACCTGGGCGCCTGGCGCTATGTCACGGCCGCGGTGTTCATCCTGTACTTCGCGCTGATCGTGCTGCTGCCCTTCCTGGTGCTTCTGTGGTCGTCGCTGCAGAGCTACTACGCCGTGCCCTCCATGGAAGCGGCGCGCAACATGAGCCTGGATGCCTACCGCTTCCTCTGGGACCACCCCACCATCGCCAACTCGGTGTGGAACAGCCTGGTGCTGGCCTTCGGCAGCGCCACCATCGTGATGCTGATGACCTCGGTGGTCTGCTGGATCGTGATCAAGACCAAGCTGCCCGGCCGCTGGCTGCTGGACAACGTGGCCTCGCTGCCGCTGGTGTTCCCGGGCCTGGTGCTGGGCCTGGCGGTGATGGTCTTCTACCTGAACTTCAACATCGGCGTCTACGGCACGCTGTGGATCATGCTGATCGTCTACGTGACGCGGTTCATGCCCTACGGCATGCGCTACAACAGCACGTCGATGCTGCAGATCCACAAGGAGCTGGAGGAATCGGCCCAGATGAGCGGCGCGGGCTGGGGCACGATGTTCTACCGCATCCTTCTGCCCTTGCTCAAGCCGGGCCTGCTGGCCGGCTGGATCTACGTCTTCATCGTTTCGATCCGCGAGCTCTCCGCCTCCATCCTGCTGTACAGCCCGGGCAACGAGGTCATCGCCATCGTGATCTGGGAGCTGTGGGAGAACGGGCAGTTCGTGGAGTTGTCCGCGCTGGGCGTGGTGTTCATCCTGGCCCTGCTGATGCTGGTCGTCCTGGCCCAGTACGTGGGACGCCGCTTCGGGGTGAAGGAAATCTGATGAACAAGCAACAGGAGACAAGCACATGCTGCGCGTAAGCAACCTCAACACGCAATACAAGGACAGCCACGGGCGCATCGTCAAGGCGGCGCAGGACATCTCCATCGAGGTGCCGCGGGGCAAACTGTTCACCCTGCTCGGGCCCAGCGGCTGCGGCAAGACCACGACCATGCGCTCCGTGGCCGGCCTGGAGAAACCCGTGTCGGGCAAGATCACGGTGAATGGCCAGCCGGTCTATTGCTCGAGCACCGGCGTCTTCATCGCGCCCAACAAGCGCAATTTCGGCATGGTGTTCCAGTCGTACGCGATCTGGCCGCACATGAACGTGTTCCAGAACGCGGCGTTCCCGCTCGAGGTGGGCTCTAAGAAATTCAACCGCCGCGAGATCGAGGACAAGGTCATGCGCGTGCTGACGGTGGTGGGCCTGGAGAACTTCGCGGACCGCGAGGCGACCATGCTCTCCGGCGGCCAGCAGCAGCGCCTGGCGCTGGCGCGCGCGCTGGCCATGGAGCCCGAGCTGTTGCTGCTCGACGAGCCGCTGTCCAACCTGGACGCCAAGCTGCGCGAGCGCATGCGCTTCGAACTCAAGCGCCTGCAGCGCGAACTCGGCCTGACCACCATCTACGTCACGCACGACCAGAGCGAGGCGCTGGCGCTGTCGCACGAAATCGCGGTGATGAGCGAGGGCCGCATCCGCCAGATCGGCTCGCCGCGCGACATCTACGAGCGCCCGGCCAACCGCTTCGTGGCCGACTTCGTGGGACTGACCAACTTCATCGAAGGGGACGTGCGGGCCTGGGTGGGCGAGAACCTGTGCGACGTCATGACCGGCATCGGCGTGCTGCGGGTCACCGCCTACGAAAAGCTGCCCGTGGGCGCGCGGGTGCTGCTCTCGGTGCGCCCCGAGGACGTGGAGCTCAGCGAACTGGCGCCCGTCGGCGAGAACGTGCTGGCCGCGACGGTCGACGCCAAGGTGTTCCTGGGCGAATTCATCGACTTTCAGGTCAAACTCGGCGACCGTTCCCTGATGGCGCGCGCGCACCCCTCGCTCAAGACCATGGTGGGCGAGTCCCTGTATGTCAGGATCAACCCCGAAAAATGCATCTGCATCAGCCCGGACTGACGCTTTCATCCCCCCGACCCGACCCGCCTCAAGCCAACCGATCGCCATGTCTCAAGCAGAAAACAACAGGGAAAAAGAAGCCATTGCCGCCGACTGGCGCGGGGTGCTTAACGACGAGCGCCTGGCCCACCTGGTCAAGACCGCGTTCCGCTGCACCTCCAGCAGCCTGTCGCGCCGCCTGAAGCAGCACGACGTGCTCTACGGCCACTGGACCCTGCTGCGCATCCTGTGGCGCGGCGACGGCCTGACGCAGCGCCAGCTCAGCGAGCAGGCCGGCGTGACCGAGCCCTCGACCATCACCGCTCTCAAGGGCATGGAGGCGCTGGGCTATGTCTTCCGCCAGAAGGTGCCGGGCAACAAGAAGAACAACCGGGTCTTCCTCACGCCCAAGGGCGTGGCGCTGCGCTCGGCCATCGTCATCTGCGCGGAAGAGGTCAACGCCATCGCTTCGGCCGGGGTGCCGGCCGAGGACCTCGCCACGACGCGCCGCACCCTGCTGGCCATCATCGACAACCTGAGCCGGGACGCCGCCCGGCAGGTGGACAGCGAAGACGACGTGGGTCTGGACGGAGACAGCTGATGCCCACGCCCCTTCGCATCGGCATGCTCGGAATGGGCAATGCCGGGTTGGCCTTCGTCCCTGCACTGGGCCGGCACCCGGAATTTGAGCTCGTGGCCTTCGTCGAACCCGACGAACGCGCCCGCGCGGCGGCCCAGGCGAGCCACGGCCTGCCGGGCCATGCCTCGCTCGCGCAGCTGCTGGCCGAGGGCCCGGCGCTGGACGCGGTGTGCATCGCCTCGCCGACGGAATACCACACGGCCCAGGCGCTGCAGGCCATCGACGCCGGCCTGCACGTGCTGGTCGAGAAGCCGATGGCCACCTCGCTGGACGATGCCCGCGCCATGGTGCGGGCCGCGAGCGAGCGTGGCGTGACGCTGCTGGTGGGCCACTCCCACAGCTACGACCTGCCCATCCACCGGATGCGCGAGGTGATCGACTCGGGCCGCCTGGGTGCGGTGCGGATGGCGCACAACTGGTGCTTCACCGACTGGATCTACCGGCCGCGCCGTCCCGACGAACTGGACACGCGCCAGGGTGGCGGTGTCACCCTGCGCCAGGGCTCGCACCAGTTCGACATCCTGCGCCTGCTGTGCGGCGGCCAGGTGCGCCGCGTGCGGGCCCGCGCCTTCGACCTCGACCCGCAGCGCCGTGCCATCGGCGCGCACTGCGTGTACCTCGATTTCGAGAACGGCGCCGTGGCGACCGCCGTGTACAACGGCTACGGTGGTTTCCAGACCACCGAGATTCTCGGGGGCCTGTCGGAATGGGGGTTCCCCGCGCCCGAGCAGGGCTGGGCCGTCCAGCGCCGGGGCCAGGGCGGCGCGCGCGATGCCGCCGCCGAACGCCAGGCCAAGCAGGCGCGCGCCGGCAAGGTGATCCCGGACCAGGCGCCGTTCCACCCCTTCTTCGGCATCACGCTGGTGAGCTGCGAGGGTGGGGACATCCGGCAATCGCCCCAGGGCCTGTTCGTGTACGACCGCGACGGCGTGGAGGAACTCCGTTTCCCCACCGACAGGACGCCGCGCGACCTCGTGGTGGCCGAGTTCGCCGAGGCGATCCGGGGCCGCGCGCCGGCGGTGCATGACGGCCAGTGGGGCCTGGCCAATCTGGAGGTGTGTCTGGCGGCCATCGCGTCCTCCGAGCAGGCCACCGAAGTGGATTTGAACGAACAGAGAGCGGTGCCCGCATGAGCAATGAAGATCTGGCCGTCGCCACGGCCCCGGATACCCTCACCCCCACCGAGAGCGGCTGGATGAGCCTGGTGGTGGTGGGCAAGCGCTGCATCGCCAGCGATGTGCATGAGTTCGAACTCGCGCGGCCCGGCGGCGGTGCGCTGCCGCCGGCCGAGCCCGGCGCGCACATCACGCTGCTCACGCCCAACGGCCTGACGCGGCGGTATTCGGTCTGCAACCGCCCGGGCGAAACCACGGCCTACCGCATCGCGGTCAAGCGCGAGGCGCAGGGCCTGGGTGGCTCCCGTTGCCTGGTGGACCAGGTCCAGGTCGGCGACCCGCTCCCGGTGTCGCCGCCCGCGAACTACTTTCCCCTGGTGGCGGGCGCCCCCGCGTATTGGCTGATCGCCGGCGGCATCGGCATCACACCCATCCTGTCCATGGCGCGCGCGCTGCAGCAGCGCGGCGTGGCGTTCCGGCTGCTGTACCTGACGCAGATGCCCGAGTCGGCGGCCTACCGCGAGCAGCTCCAGGCGCCCGACCTGGCCCCGTTCACCACCGTGCACCACAACCACGCCGACCCGGCCCGCCGCTTCGACCTCGCGGCCGCGATGCGGGCCTGCCCCGCGGACGCCCACGTCTACTGCTGCGGCCCGCGGCGCCTGATGGACGCGGTGAAGGAACTGGCGCGGGGCCGCTCGGCTGGCACCGTGCACTTCGAGGACTTCGGCACCAGCGAAGTCTCCGAGGCGCACACCGACCTCCCGTTCAAGGTCCGGCTCTGCAAGACCGGCCAGGTGTTTGACGTGCCCTGCGGCAAGACCATCCTGGACGTGCTGCGCGAAGCCCAGGTGCTGGTGCCCAGCTCCTGCGAGAGCGGCACCTGCGGCTCGTGCCGCACCCGGCTCGTGTCGGGCGTGGCCGACCACCGTGACTACGTGCTGGACGAAGACCAGCATGACAGCGAAATCATGATCTGTGTCTCCCGCGCCAAGAGCGCCGTGATCGAAATCGACCTCTGAGAAACCCCACCATGTCCCAACTGCAAATCTCCGTCGCCATGGGCGACTACGACCGCAACCGCGCGCTGTTCGACGGCCGCGTCCAGATCGACGGCTGCGATCCCGTCTACATGCTGCTCAGCCCGGAAGAGATGTTCTTCCGCGCCATGCGCAACCGCGACTTCGACGTCACCGAGTTGTCCTTCTCCAGCTACCTTGTGAAGCACTCGGCCGGCGACAGCCCCTACGTCGCCATTCCGGTCTTCCTCTCGCGCGCCTTCCGGCACACCTCGATCTACGTGCGCAAGGACCGCATCCGGCGGCCCGAAGACCTCAAGGGTTGCCGCATCGGCATCCCCGAGTACCAGCTCACGGCCATTGTCTGGGCGCGCTCGATCCTGCAGGACGACTACGGCATCCAGCCGCAGGACGTGACCTGGGTGCGCGGTGGCATCGACACCCCGGGGCGCCCCGAGAAGATCAAGCTGAACCTGCCGCCCGGCGTCAACGTGACCAGTGCGCCCGAAGGCCGCACCATCTCCGACCTGCTCGACCAGGGCGAGATCGACGCCTTCATCGCGCCGCGCCCACCGAGTGGCGCCGCCCTGACCAACCCGCAGGTGGGCTGGCTGTTCGACGACCCCACCGCCGCGGCCAAGGACTACTACGCGCGCACCGGCATCTTCCCCATCATGCACGTGGTCGGTGTGCGCAAGGAGCTGGTGCAGCAGCACCCCTGGCTGCCCGCCGCGCTGTACAAGGCCTTCGGTGAATCCAAGGCGCGGGCGCTGGAGCTGCTGGCCGATACCTCGGCCACCAAGGTCACGCTGCCCTTCGTCGAAGAGCAGCTCAAGGCCGCTCGCGAACTGCTGGGCAGCGATTTCTGGTCGTACGGCGTGGCGCCCAACACGCGGACCCTCGAAGCCTTCCTGCACCACCACCATGCGCAAGGCCTGTCGGCCCGCAAGGTCGAGCTCGCCGAGCTGTTCCACCCCTCGACCTATGAGAGCTACAGCATCTGAGGCCGCCCGCGCCGCCGCAGCCTGCCATGGTCCATCGAATGGGTGAATTCCAGCCCGCCGCGTGGTTGGCGTTCCTGCTGGCGGGGGCGGTCATCGTCCTGGCGGCGGGCATCGTCAAAGGCGCGATGGGCGTGGGCATGGGCATGCTGGCCGTGCCCATGCTGTCCCTCTTCGTGCCACCGGCCCAGGCCATCGGCCTGATGGTGGTGCCGGTGCTGTGGTCCAACGTGGTCCAGACCATCGAGCGCGGTTCGCCGATCTACAGCGTGAAGCGCTTTCGCTGGCTCATCGTGTCGCAGCTGTTGTCTGTCGTGCTCACGGTGCGCCTGACCTCCAGCCTCTCGGCCGACCACATGAACGTGATGTTCGCCTGCGCGATCCTGGTCTCCGTGCTGCTGATGGCGACCCGGTCCAACGTGCGGATCGCGCCGCGCCACGAGACCGCGGCCAGCGTGCTGGCCGGGATCACGGCCGGTGTGATGGGCGGGGTGTCGTCCCTCACCAGCCCGGTGCTCATCACCTACCTGATGGCGCTGAACCTCAAGCGCGAGGAGTTCATCGGCAGCATCAGCGTCATCTACCTCTTCGGTTCGGTGTTCATGTACTCGGCCATGATCTGGTACGGCCGCTTCGGCGCCTTCGAGCTGCTGGTGTCCTGCGCCACCGTGCTGCCCATGCTGCTCGGGCTCGCGCTGGGCAAGAAGATCCGCTACCGGCTCAGCGAGACGCGCTTTCGCGCGCTGCTGCTGGCCTTTCTGACGGTGCTGGCGACGGTGCTGCTGTTCAAGTGAACCAGGACGCTCACCCGCCCATGCCCGAACAGGGCCCCTTGGCCTGGAGCGACGAGCTCCTGCTCGGTTACCTGCCCATGGACCGCCGGCACGAGGAATTCGTGACCTGCCTGGGCGATCTGCAGCGCGCGCCCGACGAGATCCTGCTGGTGGCGCTGGACGCCATGATTGATCACCTGGCCGAGCACTTCGGCGAGGAGGACCGCTGGATGGAAGAGAGCGGGTTTCCGCCCCGCCAGTGCCATGTGGACGAGCACGCGGCCGTGCTCCGCTCAGCCGCCGAGGTGCGCTCCCTGCTGTTGCAGGGCGATGTGGCGCCCTGTCGGCGCCTGGCCGATGCGCTGGAAGACTGGTTCCCCGGCCACGCCACCCACCTCGATTCCGCCCTGGCGCACTGGATGTGCAAGGCCCAGCTGGGCGGCAAGCCGGTGGTCCTGCGGCGCCGTTCCTAGCCCCTTTTTTCTCTCTCCCTTCTCTGCCGACGATGATGGACCTCGACATTTCCCCCACCCAGATCGACGCCGACGTGCAACGCGCCCTGACCGAGGACGTGGGCGCGGGCGATCTCTCTGCCGGCATCGTGCCCGGCGACCGGCGCGCGCGCGCCGTCGTGATCTGCCGGCAGGCCGCCGTGATCTGCGGCGAACCCTGGGTGCGGGCCACGCTGCGCCAGCTGGCCCCGGCTGCCACGGTGACCTGGCGGGTGCCCGACGGCGGGCGTTGTGAACCCGGGCAGGCGATCTTCGAGGTCGAGGGTGGCGCGCGCGAACTGCTCACCGCCGAACGCACCTGCCTGAACTTCCTGCAGTTCCTCAGCGGCATCGCGACCCGGACGGCGGTCTACGTCGATCGGGTGCAGGGCACAGTCGCCCGCGTGCTCGACACCCGCAAGACCATCCCTGGCCTGCGCCAGGCACAAAAATACGCCGTGCGCTGCGGCGGCGGGCACAACCACCGCATGGGGCTGTTCGATGCGGTGCTGATCAAGGAGAACCACATCCACGCGGCCGGCAGCCTCTCGGCCGCGTTCCGCGCGGCCCAGGCGCTGGCGCCTCAGGCCAGCTTCATCCAGGTCGAGGTGGAAACCCTGGCGCAGCTGGAAGAGGCGCTGGCCATCGGCGTGACCATGGTGCTGCTGGACAACATGCCGCTGGACTCGGTGCGCCGCGCGGTGGCGATGGCCGGCGGCCGATGCAGCCTGGAGGTCTCGGGCGGTGTGAACCTGGAGAACATCCGCGCCTATGCCGAGACCGGGGTGGACCGCATCTCGGTGGGCGCGCTGGTCAAGGACGTCATCGCCGCCGACTTCTCCATGCGCTTCACGGCCTGAGCCCGGCCCCCTTGGCGGGGCGCGGGGCTCAGACGTCCTTGAGCACCGGCCCCAGGTCCAGCGTGCTGCGTTGCCCCAGGTCGCGCCGGTGCGCATGCAGCCAGCGGTCCGCCGCTTCGCGCCCCATGGCATGCAGATTGGAGAGGAAGGCCCACTGCGTGTTGGTCTTGCTGCCCGCGCCCAGCGCCGCGAGCGAGTCGCCACCCTCGATCAGGTGCACGCGCAGCCGCTGCACGCGCTGGAACAGCGCGGGGCTGCCGGGCGAGCGCTGCTCGCCGATGACCTGCTTGAGCAGCGCCAGCGTGCGCAGCTCTTTCACCAGGCTGGCGTTGAAGGTCACCTCGTTGATGCGGTCGAGGATGTCGCGCGCGCTGGTGGGCACGCTCTCGCGCTGCGTGGGGTTGATCTGCACCAGCAGCAGGTCGTCGGCGCGGGTCTCGTTGACCAGCGGCAGCAGCGTGGGGTTGCCCGCGTAGCCGCCGTCCCAGTAGGCCTCGCCCTCGATCTCCACCGCCTGGAACAGCAGCGGCAGGCAGGCCGAGGCCAGCACCATGTCGGCCGTGAGTTCCTGCTGGCCGAACACGCGCAGCGCGCCGGTGCGCACCTGCGTGGCGGCAATGAAGAGCTGCGTCTTGTGGCAGCGGCGCGCGCGGTCGAAGTCGATGGTTTCGACCAGGATGTCGCGCAGCGGGTTCAGGTTGAGCGGGTTGAGCTGGTAGGGCGAGAGCGTGTGGCCGAAGGCATCGGCCGCCTGCTGCAGCGGCTCGGTCCAGGGCTTGAGCCAGGGCGCGAGCCAGTCGGTGGCCGGGCCCATGAGCACGCCGATCGGGCTGGTCTGCAGCCGGTGGAAGGGCGAGAGCTCGGCCACACGCGTCCAGAACTGGCGCAGCACGCGCTGCGCGCCTTCGCGACCGCCGTCCATGAGGCCCGAGGCCAGGGCCACCGCGTTCATGGCGCCCGCGCTGGTGCCGCTGACGGCGGCGATCTCCAGCGTGTCGTCTTCCAGCAGGCGGTCGAGCACACCCCAGGTGAAGGCGCCGTGCGAACCGCCGCCTTGCAGCGCGAGGTCGATCGGGTGTTTGCCGGGGCGGGAGTTCTGGGCCATGGATCGCATTGTCAGGGGGGAGGGGGGTGCATTGCACCATGGCCGGGTGACATCGGGCCTGGTCTGGGACAATTGGCGTTTGCTTTCGCGTCCGCATGTCCACCCCCACCCTTGAGCCCTCTTCCGCCGACACCGGCGCATCCGCCGCGCCGGTGGCCGGCCCGCTGGCGCGCGAGGCGATCGCGCTGGCCGCGTTCGACCACGTGGTGGCGCACGCGCCGGGCTACCGCGCGCGGCCGGGCCAGCGCGAGATGGCGGCCCACATCGCGCACACGCTCTCGGGGGTGACCTTGGGCGACGGCGCGGTGGCGAGCGACGCGGCGCTGCCCGCGCGCGGCATCGCGGTGGTGCAGGCGGGCACCGGCGTGGGCAAATCGGCGGCCTATGCGTCCACGGTGATTCCGCTCGCGCTGGCGCAGCAGAAGCGCGTGATCATCAGCACCGCCACGGTGGCGCTGCAGGAGCAGCTGATCGCCAAGGACCTGCCGGCGCTGGCCGCCACGCTGCCGCAGCCCTTCAGCTTCGCGCTGGCCAAGGGGCGCGGGCGCTACGTGTGCCGATTGAAGCTCGACCAACTGAGTGGCGGCGACGCGGCCAGCGCCGACCTGTTCGAAAGCGACGACGGCGCCGCCGCCGACACCAGCGCGGCCGGGCTGGCGGCGCAGGCCGTGGCCTCGGCCGCCGCCGCGGCGCGCTGGCAGGAGCGTGGCGTGCAGTACACCGCCTGGGCCAACGCGCTGGACGGTGGCAGCTGGGACGGCGACCGCGACCGGCTGGATGACCCGCCCGACGGCAGCCTGTGGGCGCCCGTGGCCGCCGAGCGCCACACCTGCACCGCGCGCCACTGCCCCAGCTACAACAGCTGCAGCTACTACCAGGCGCGCGCCAGGCTGGCTCAGGCGCAGGTGATCGTGGTCAACCACGACCTGCTGCTCTCCACCCTGGGCCTGCACGCGCTGCCCGCGCCGCAGGACTGCTACCTCGTGTTCGACGAGGCGCACCACCTGGGTTCGGTGGCGCAGGGGCAGTTCACCGCCTCCATGGACCTGATGCGCGGCCACTGGCTGGACAAGCTGCCGCGCGCCGTGGACGAGGTGGCCACGGCGATCGACCACAAGCCCACCATCGATGTGGCCGCGTTCACCAAGGAACTCAAGAGCGCGCAGACCGAGCTGGCGCGGCTGGCGATGCAGCGCATCGGCTCGCTGCCGGCCTGGCTGGACCTCACCGGCCGGTCCGCCGGCCGCTCGCCCGCGCGCGCGGGGGGCGGTTCTTTCAACGACGCTGGCGCACCGGTGGTGGACCGCTTCGAAGGCGGCGTGCTGCCGGCGGAGTGGCAGGAGGTGGTGGGCAAGCTGCACGCCAACGCCAGCAGCCTGCTGAAGGTGTTCGAGGCGCTGGCCACCCAGCTCAAGGCCAATGCGCGCGAGAACCCGGGCGACGCGGCGCGCTGCGCCAAGCTCTACAGCCGCCTGGGCGTGCTCGCGCCGCGCCTGCAGAGCGCGCAGGAGACCGCCAGCTACTGGCAGCAGGCGGCGGGCGACGGGCAGCCGCCCCTGGCCAAGTGGCTGGAGGCCGGCGTAAGCCATGGCCTGGTCACACTGACCGCGCACGCCTGCCCCTTGCAGCCGGGCAGCCTGCTGCGCAACCACCTGTGGAACCAGGTGCGCGCGGCGGTGGTCACCTCGGCCTCGCTCACCACCTGTGGCAGCTTCGACCACTTCCTGCACGAATCCGGCCTGGCCTGGGACGGCGCGGTGGCCGCGCGCGAGGTGCAGAGCCCGTTCGACCACGCGCGCCAGGGCCGCCTGGTGGTGGTGCAGACCACCGCCGACCCCAAGGACGTGGACGGTTACACGCGCGAAATGCTGGCCCTGCTGATGGCCGACCTGCGCGAGGTCGAGCGCGGCGCGCTGGTGCTGTTCACCTCGCGCGCGCAGATGCGCCAGGCACAGGGCCTGCTGGAGCGCGGCGAACAAGGCGCACTGCGCGACCGCGTGCTGGTGCAGGGCGAGGCCTCGCGAACCGTGCTGCTGCGCCGCCATGCCGAGCGCGTGGCCGAGGGCAAGCCCTCGGTGCTGTTCGGCCTGCAGTCCTTCGGCGAGGGGCTGGACCTGCCCGGCGAGTTGTGCGAATGGGTGTTCATCACCAAGCTGCCCTTTGCCTCGCCGAGCGACCCGGTGGGCCAGGCTCGCGCCGACTGGCTCAAGAGCCAGGGCCGCGACCCGTTCAGCGAACTCGTGGTGCCCGCCACCGGCGCGCGCCTGCTGCAATGGACCGGGCGCGCGCTGCGCACCGAGGCCGACGAGGCGGTGGTCGTTTGTTACGATGCCCGCTTGCTGCGCCAGTCCTACGGACGGCGCATGCTCAAGGGCTTGCCGCCCTACCGGCTGCAGCGCCGCGTGGACGGCGTGCTGACCGAAGCCTGACTCACCCACACAGAAAGCCCTGCGCATGATCTTCTCCGCCCTCAAACTCGTTCATGTGCTGGCCGTCATCCTGTGGGTGGGCGGCATGGCCTTCGCGCATTTCTTCCTGCGCCCCTCGGTGCAGGCGCTGGAGCCGCCGGTGCGCCTGCGTCTGTTGCAGACCGTGATGCAGCGCTTCTTCTCGGTGGTGCTGTGGGCCTCGCTGGTGGTCCTGGTCACCGGCCTGTGGATGATCGGTCGTGTGGCGAAAGAGACAGTGCAGGCCGGCCTGGCCTTCAACATGCCGCTGGACTGGACCATCATGGCCACGCTGGGCATCGTGATGATCGCCATCTTCGGCCACATCCGTTTCGCGCTGTTCAAGCGCCTCACGCGCACCGTGGCCGCCAGCGACTGGCCGGCCGCCGGCGCGGCCATGGCCTCCATCCGCAGCTGGGTGTTCGTCAACCTGTGCATCGGCATCGTGATCGTCTGCGTGACGCTGCTGATGGGCTGAACGCCTCCGCCGCGCTGTCATGAGCGTGCCTTCCATGAGGATCTTCCAACGAGGGGGGTGGATGATGGCGTTGCTGACTGCCCTGCTCCAGGGCTGTGCCCTGCCTCCGCTGGAAGGGCGCACCGAGTCCCGGGCCCTGGCGCCGGCCGAGGCCGCTGCCACGGCGCTGGGCCGTGTGCTGAGCGCGGACGCGCAGGCCCATCCCGGCGAGTCCGGCATCCTGCCGCTGGCCGATGCGCTGGAGTCGTTCGCGGCGCGCGTGCTGCTGGTGCGCGCGGCCGAGCGCACGCTGGACGTGCAGTACTACATCTGGCGCGACGACATCACCGGCAACCTCCTGCTCAACGCGCTGCGCGAGGCGGCCGACCGCGGCGTGCGCGTGCGCCTGCTGCTGGACGACAACGGCGTGGCCATGGACGGCAAGCTGCTCGCGCTGGACCGGCACCCGGCCATCGAGGTGCGGCTGTTCAACCCGTTCTCCATCCGCCAGCCCAAGGCGCTGGGCTACCTCACGCACTTCAGCCGCGCCAACCGGCGCATGCACAACAAGGCGCTGGTCGCCGACAGCCAGGCCGCCATCATGGGTGGGCGCAACGTGGGCGACGAGTACTTCGGCGCCACCGATGGCGTGCTGTTCGCCGATCTCGACGTGCTGGCCACCGGGGCGGTGGTGCCCGAGCTGTCGACCGACTTCGACCGCTACTGGGCCAGCGCCTCGGCCTACCCGATCGACCGCATCGTCCCGGCCGGGACCGCAGTGGCGGCACCGGACGCCGTGGCGCAGGCCGAGCGCGATCCGCGCGCCACGCGCTACCTGCAGGCCCTGCGCGGGTCGCGCTTCGTGTCCGACCTGCTCACGGGGGGCATCGTGCCCCAGTGGGCGCGCGTGGAGATGGTCAGCGACGATCCCCGCAAGGGCCTGGGCCTGGCCGAGAAGGAAGGGCTGGTGACCCACCAGCTGGCCCAGGTGCTGGCGCGCCCGCCGGTGCGCTCGCTCGATCTGATCTCGCCCTACTTCGTGCCCACCGCGGCCGGCGTGGCGGTCTTCGAGCGCCTCGCGGCCAGGGGCGTGCGCGTGCGCATCCTGACGAACGCGCTGGAGGCGACCGACGTGTCGGCCGTGCACTCGGGTTACGCGCGCTACCGCCAGGACCTGCTGCGCTGCGGCATCGAGCTGTATGAGATGCGCCGCAGCGCGGTGGTGATGGGCCGCTCGGGCGTGTTCGGCAGTTCGGGCTCCAGCCTGCACGCCAAGACCTTCGCGCTCGATGGCGAGCGCGTGTTCGTGGGGTCGATGAATTTCGATCCGCGCTCGGCGCACCTGAACACCGAGCTGGGGTTCATCATCGACAGCCCGGCCATGGCGCGCGCGGTCGCAGACGCCTTCGACCGCGAGGTGCCGGCCACGGCGTACGCGGTGCGGCTCGATGAGCAGGGCGATCTGGTGTGGATCGAACGCCGCGACGGCCAGGAGATCCGCCACACCCGCGAGCCGGGCAGCTCACTGGGGCAACGCGCCTGGATCGGCTTGTTGTCGGTGTTGCCGATCGAGTGGCTGCTCTAGCCGCGCGTCATGCGGCCAGAAGGCGCCGCACGTCCTCCACGTTGAGCGGCTTGACGAGAAAGCCCTTAATCTGAGGCACAGATCTCGCCATCTGCATGTCCGAGGCCGCATCCGAGGAGCTCAGTATGTAAGTCTGAATTTCGCCGTTCAGCAGTGACAGTTCAACCAACTTCTTGATGGTCTCGAAGCCATTGAGCACCGGCATATTGATGTCAATGAACAAGAGGGTTGGCACTGGCTGCGTTTCTCGCCGCATGACGTCAACGAGCTGAACCCCGGACTCCAGAACCGCCAGCTCGCCGGCAAATCCCGCCTTCTTCAGAATGATGGTGTGAAAACTGTTGTCCAGATCGTTGTCGTCAACCAGGACGATGCGCTCGATGGGGGGCATGGTTCGTTCAATCTTGACAGGGGCGAATGGCGCCAGGGAGTTCCAGCAGAAAGGTGCTTCCCGCGCCTTCGGTCGATTGCACGGTGATCGATCCACCATGCATTTCCGCGATGCGCTTGCACATGGCCAGTCCGAGCCCGGATCCCGGACTGATCCTTCGGGAGTGCAGGCGTCTTGAGGGCAGGAATATCTCCTCGTGGTATTCGACAGGGACGCCAATACCGTTGTCGGTTACGCGCACGAGCAGCGTGTCGTCTTCTGCTTCGCTTGAGAGCGCGACCTGTGGTGCAACGCCCTCGCGCGCGTACCGGATTGCATTGGAAAACAAGTTCTGAAACAGGATGCGCAGCAATGAGGCGCTCCCTTGAATCACTGGCAACCTCGCAACCGCGAGCTGAGCGTTCTGTCGCCGCGCAACGGCGTTCAGATCGAGCCAGGCCTCATCGACAACTTCGTTCAGCCGCACCTCTTCAATCTCCATCTGATATGACTCGATCTCCATGAAGCGCCGCAAGTCATCGATCAGGGCGCGCATTCGTTCGCTCCCCTGGATGGCACTGTCTACATGGTGCAGACTGTCCTGCGGCAGAAGCTCTTCGCACTCCATCTTGATGAGCCCCATGAAGTTTCGGATGGCATTCAACGGCTCCTTCAAGTCGTGCGACAACATGTGGAAGTACTTCTGCTGCTGCAGCGTCTTTTGTTCCAACAGCTCGACAGTGGCTTCGAGTTGCTTTTCCCGTTCCTTGATGTCTTCAATGTCCTGGATCCTGGCCACGACGCCCACAGGAGCGCCTTTGCCGTCTTTTCGATCCGAAATGTAGGTGACCTGCACATGCCGAGGGCCGGCTTTGGAGAACTCGATCACTGTTTCAAATCGCACCTCCGTGCCTTCCAACGCGTGGTCAAGCTGGCGCGCCACAACGGACTCGTAAAGCCCCTTGGGCAGCAGCTCTTCCACTTTCAATCCGGCCATCTGGTCGCGGCTGAGTCCCCAGTAGTCCAGGTAGGTGCGGTTCACATACTGATAGGTGTGGTCCTTGTCGATATAGGCTTTGAGATCGATGCCCGCCGCACCGACCGCTTGCATCACGGTTTGCTGCTGGTGCCAGCGATTCGCCTGATCCGAAACCGATTCCAGGATGGCATTCGAGTGGTTGATCAGGTTTCGGACCGCCGCCGCCATGGTCTGGAGTGCGCCGATCTGTCGCTTTGAGAGCTGTCGCGGAGCGTGGTCGATGACGCAGACTGTCCCCAGCGCATGGCCATCCAAAGTGACGATCGGTGCACCCGCGTAGAACCGGATGTTCGGGTCACCGGTGACCAGTGGGTTGTCGAAGAATCTTTCGTCGCGAAGCGCATCTTCGACGAGCATGACATCCTCCGGCATGAGGATGGCATGCGCGCAGAAGGCGAATTCTCGTGCGGTGTGCGTGATCCGAAGGCCCACTTTGGATTTGAACCATTGTCGGTCTTCGTCCACCAGCGTGATGAGGGCGATGGGCGACTCGCACATCTGAGCGGCCAACTCGGTGATGGCGTCGAATGCCGCATCGGGCAAGGTGTCCATGATTCCGAGTTCGCGCAAGCGTTGAAGGCGCTTTGCCTCGAAGGGCGTGGGCGGGGCAACTTTCATTCTTCTTCTTCATTGGTGTGATTTGACTAGACACCACGCCGGTGCCCGCCCAGGAATCGCGCATTGCGGATGGCTTTCGATGTCTCTGGCGCCTGGTTCTCTCTCGCCTCCGTGTTCAATCACAGATCGGTTCATGCTGCGCGCCCGTCCCGCTTGCGTCATCAGGACCTTCACTCTTGGAGACTGCCCGAACATGGTGCATATTTGTCAGTTGCCCGGTGGCGAGGGCGGGCGGTTGCCGAGCAGGCGGTGCCACAGGCCGGGCAGCGCGGTCGCGAGGTCCGGGCGCGAGCCGTTCAGGGTGGGGCGGTGGCCCCCGCTGGCCCGCTCCGTGTCGGTGCCCAGGTCGAAGCGGAAGGTGTAGTGCGGCTCCTGGCCCATGCGCAGGTCGGTCACGAACAGATGGCCCTCGGTGGCCGACACGCTGTAGAAGCCGTGGGTGAAGGCCGCCATGCGCGCGAGGTAGGGCTCGTTGCGATGTTGCGCGATCAGGTCCGCGCCGCGCTCATGCACCGTCCAGGTGATCCGCGGGCTGTCGTCCAGCAGCGAGTAGAAGCCCTCGCGGTACTCGGTGGGCGTGGTGGCCACCAGCCGCCAGAGCACGGTGTTGAACGGCGAGGGCGTGACCAGCAGGCGCTCGGCCGCGATGCCGTCGGCCTGCAGGGACGCCTGCGCCACCCGCGTGACGTGCTGCTGCGCGCCCACGCTCCAGGCCAGGTAGAGCGTGCTGAGCACCAGCCCGGCGGTGTTCCAGGCCAGACCGCGCGCGGACTTCAGCCGCAGCGCCGCGACCACGCCCACGATCAGCGGCAGGGTGTAGGCCGGGTCGATGATGAAGACGCTGCCCACGGCGAACGGGTAATCGCTGAACGGCTGCAGAAGCTGGGTGCCGTAGACCGTCATGGTGTCGAGCAGCGGGTGGGTGATGAACACCAGCCACATCGCCAGCCACCAGCGCCTGAACAGCGCGGCCTCGCGGTGCACGCGCGAAACGATCCAGGCCAGCACCGGCGCGGCCAGCGTGAGCACGAAGAGCGCGTGGCTCTCGGCGCGGTGGCGCGTCATGTTGAGGATGGCGTCGCCGTGGTTGATGAAGGCGTCCAGGTCGGGCAGGGTGCCGCCGACGGCGCCCCACAGCGCGGCTTTCCACGCGGCGGTGCGCCGGCCCATCACGGCCACGCCCACGGCCGAGCCGAGGGCAATCTGGGTCAATGAATCCATGCGGCGAGCTTAGCCGCCCGGCTTCAAGCCTGCACGGCGATGGGGAAAGTGGCGCGCAGGCCGTCGCTGCCGGGGGTGAAGGGCACGGTGACCGCGGCGCGGGCCTCTTCGTTCATGCGCCGCCAGAGGCCGTCGCGCTCGTTGCCGGGGTCGCCCGCCACGTACAGCTGGGTGGTGAGCAGTTCCTGGCGGTCCAGCCGCACTTTCACGTGGATGTGCGGCGTGCGGCCGGTGTAGGGCACGGGCTTCAGGGTGCGGAAGCGGTAGCGCCCGTCGCGGCCCACGGTGACCTGGCCGAAGCCCTGGAACGCGGGGTCGGCCCGTCCGCCGTCGCCGGGGTGGTGGTAGCGGCCTTCGTGGTCGCACTGCCAGATCTCCACCACCGCGCCGGCCACGGGCACGCCCGACAGGTCGGTCACCGTGCCGTCGACCCAGGTGGGCTGGCCCTTGCCGTAGACCGCCTTGCCGTTGCGGAGCAGGTCGGCGTCCGAATCGGTCGGCAGGGTGACGGGGTAGAACGGGCCTTCGGTCTGGCTCGGCGTGGGCCGCAAGGCCTTGCCCTGCGCGAGGGCGGGTGACAGCCAGGCCGGCGCGGCCACGGCGGCGGCGCTGGCGATGAGGAGGCGGCGGCGGGGCAGGGTGGGCATGCAGGTCTCCAGGCGACGGCAGTCTGGTTGGAAGCGCCACCCCGGCGCAAGTTCCGCTCAGGGCGGGTTGCGGCTGACCGAGGCCATCCACGCGAGCAGCGAGGCGCGCATGGCTTCTTCGACCGACATGTCGATCGGCGTGGTCCAGCTGCGCGGCACGAACACGGTGTAGCCGCCGATCATGTAGCCCATGGGAAGGTAGACCGCCACGTGGTCCAGCTCGGCCAGCCCTGGCGGCAGGCCGGCCATGTTCTGGCGCGTCACCAGGCCGACGATGGTCATCTCATTGTCCGGCATCTTCAGCATCACCACCTGCTGTTGCGCGTCTTTCTTGTTGGGCGCGAAGTAGTCGGCAAAGCTCTTGAGCGAGGAATAGATGCTTTTGACGACCGGCAGGTTGGTGAACGGCAGCTCCACCCAGGAGAGCATGCGCGCTGTCACGGGCTGGGAGATCAGGAAACCCAGGCCGAAGATCATGGCCGCGCCGATCACGATGCCCAGGCCAGGCAGGTAGAAGTCGCCGACCAGCGGTCGGATCGCCCACATGGCGATGGTTTCCACCCAGACGATGAACAGGTACAGCACGTAGACCGTGAGCGCCACCGGCAGGAAGGTGATCAGGCCGCGGAAGAAGTACTGGTAGATCGGTTTCACACGCGGGAGCATACCGCGAGGTGGCTTGCAAACCGCCAGAATGCCCCCATCTGCCCGCTGTTTGCCCCATGCCGGGTGGCACGCCTGGTGTTTGCGCCAGTTCAGGAACTCCCTCGGGGCCAGGAGGCTCTCTCATCCATGAACGGACTCTTCGACTTCTTTGGCCGCGTGCTGCGTGGCGTGATCCGGCTGGCGCTGGCCCTGGCCGCCCTGGTCTTCGTGCTCAGCCTGCTGCTGGCGTCCCTGGTGGTGGTGGTCGGCGTCTCGCTCTGGTCGCTGGTGACCGGCCGCAAGCCCGCCCCGGCGGTGGTGTTCAGCCGCTTTCGCCAGACCTCGCAGCGCTACACGCAGGGCGTGTGGCCAGGTGGCACGGGCGGCGTGCGCCGGCCCATGGGCGATGTGGTGGATGTCGAGGCCACCGAGGTGCCCGACGCACCGCCCTCAGCGCGCGAACCGGGTTCCCGATCAGGCCCCGACCACACGGCGCGCGTGATCTACTGATCGGCCCGCCGGGCCAGCGCGGCCTCGTACAGGGCGTTGCGCGGCTGGCCGGTGATCTCCGCGCACAGGCGCACGGCGGTCTTCAGCGGGAGTTCGGCCAGCAGCAGGTCCAGCGTGCGAAGCGCCGCCGCGCCCACCGCGCCGGTTTCGGCCGCCTCGGCCATCAGCGGGTGCACCATCAACACGAACTCGCCGCGCGTGCGGTGCGCGCCGGCCTGCAGCCAGCCGGGGAAGGCTTCGGCCGGCATGGGCGCGATCTCCTCGAACTGCTTGGTCAGCTCGCGCCCCACGGTGAGGGTGCGCTGCCCCAGCATGGCCAGTTCCTTGGCCAGGGCCTCGATGCGGTGCGGCGCCTCCAGCAGCACGCAGGCACGCGCATCGGCGCCGATCTGCTGCACCTCGCGCTGGCGCTCGGCCGCCTTGGGCGACAGGAAGCCGGCGAACACGAAGCGGCCGTCCCAGCCGCTGTGCCCAGCCACGCTGAGCAGCGCGGTGATGCTGCTGGCGCCGGGGATCGGCAGGCAGCGCAGGCCGGCGGCGGCCACGGCAGCGACCAGGCGCGCGCCCGGGTCGCTCACGCCTGGCGTGCCGGCGTCGCTCACGTAGGCGATGCGCTGGCCTTCCTGCAGGCGCTGGACCACGGTCTGCGCGGCCTCGGCCTCGTTGTGCTCGTGCAGCGCCAGCAGCGGCTTGTGCAGGCCGTAGCCCTGCAGCAGCGCGGCGGTGTGGCGTGTGTCCTCGCAGGCCACGGTGTCCACGAGCGAGAGCACCTGCAGCGCGCGCAGCCCGATGTCGGCCAGGTTGCCGATGGGGGTGGCGACCATGTAGAGCGCGCCCTGCGGATAATGCTGGTGCCCCGCCGCGTCACGGGCGGCGGCCAACAGGGATGGAGTGCTTGCAGACAATGTGGACATCCAGAAAACAGGCAGCGCCCTCGGAGAGCGGCGCGGCGAAACAGACCACCAAGGACCGGGGCGACGCCGCGGAAGATGCGGCCCTGGTCCACCTGCGGCGCCATGGCCTGGCGCTGGTGCGGCGCAACTTCAGGACCCCGGGCCGGGGCGGTGGCGAAGTCGATTTGATTATGCGCGAGCCCGATGGCACGCTGGTCTTCGTTGAGGTGCGCCAGCGCGCCAGCCAGCGCCAGGGTGGGGCCGGCGCCAGCATCACCGGGTTGAAACAACGCCGCATCGTGTTCGCGGCGCGGCACTTTTTGCTGCGGCTCGGCTCAGAGCCTGCATGCCGCTTCGATGTGGTGCTGATCGATGGTGCGTTCGACGCGCCGACGCCGGTGCGCATCGAGTGGCTGCGCGCCGCCTTCGATGCCTCCGTGGCATTCTGAGCAAATGGATACACCCCTCACCGCTATGATCGCGCCATGCTTCTGCAACGCATCCAGCAACAGTTCATCGACAGCGCCGACCTGAAGTACCAGTGCGCCCAGTCCCTGGCACCGATGGTGGAGTCGGCCATCGCGGCCGTGCTGGCCAGCGTCACGGGCGGCGGCAAGGTGCTGGCCTGCGGCAATGGCGCTTCGGCCGCGGCCGCGCAGCACTTCGCGGCCAGCTTCGTGGGCCGCTACGAACGCGAGCGGCCCGAGCTGGCGGCGTTTTCGCTCTCGTCCGACGCGGCGGTGCTCACCGGCATTGCCAACGATTTCGATGCCCGCGCGGTGTTCGCCCGCCAGGTGCGCGCGCTCGGCCAGGCCGGCGATGTGCTGCTGGCGCTGTCCACCAGCGGCAATTCGGCCAATGTGCTGGCGGCGGTGGAGGCTGCGCACGAGCGCGAAATGGTCGTGGTGGCGCTCACCGGCGCGCGCGGCGGCCGCCTCTCGATGCAACTGCGCGACACCGACGTGCACCTGTGCGTGCCGCACGAGCTGCCGGCCCGCATCCTCGAAGTGCATCACCTCGTGCTGCACTGCATTTGCGACGGCGTGGACGCCCAGCTGCTGGGCCTGCCCGACGAGTCCAACACCCCTATGGAGAGTGCCTCATGAGCCAGATCAAGAACACCCCTTCCTTTCACCGCATCGCCGCTGCCGCGCTCGCCGTGGCCGCCCTGGGCGCCACACTGAGCGCCTGCGCGCCCCTGGTGGTGGGCGGCGCGGCCGTGACCGCGCTGGTCGCGGTGGACCGCCGCACCTCGGGCGCGCAGCTCGACGACCAGGGCATCGAGCTGCGGGCGTCCAACCGCCTGAAGGACGAGCTGGGCGACGCGCATGCGCGCTACAACCTCTCCAGCTACAACCGCCGCGTGCTGATCACCGGCGAGGCCTCCAGCGAGGCGATCAAGAGCAAGGTCACGCAGATCGTGTCCGGCGTGGAGAACGTGCGCGAGGTCATCAACGAGCTGGGCGTGACCAACAGCCCCTCGCTCAAGGAGCGCGCGAGCGACACGCTGATCACCGGCCGGGTGAAGGCCTCGCTGGTGGATGCCAAGGACCTCTCGGCCAGCGCCTTCAAGGTGGTGACCGAGCGTGGCACGGTGTACCTGATGGGCCGCGTGACACAACGCGAGGCCGATCGCGCCACCGACATCGCGCGCAACACGCAGAACGTCTCGCGCGTGGTGCGCGTGTTCGAAATCATCTCCGAGCAGGAACTCGCCAACATCGGCGCCGCCAAGCCGCCCGCACCGGCGAATCCCGCCAAATAACGCCGCTCGAAGAGGCGTGGCCCCTTCCAGAACACGGCGGAACCGGCTTTGACGGGCCGCACGTGTTGCCCCCTTGGGGGGTGACGCCGAAGGCGGCGCGGGGGGGGCTACCTCAACCGCTTGATGAGGCTGGAGGTGTCGAAGCGCTGGCCGCCCATGGCCTGCACGTCGGCGTAGAACTGGTCCACCAGCGCGGTGACCGGCAGGCGCGCGCCGTTGCGCTTGGCTTCGTCCAGCACAAGGCCCAGGTCCTTGCGCATCCAGTCCACGGCAAAGCCGAAGTCGAACTTGTCGGCCACCATGGTCTTGCCCCGGTTGTCCATCTGCCAGCTCTGGGCCGCGCCTTTGCCGATCACGTCCAGCACCTGGGTCATGTCCAGACCGGCCTTCTGACCGAAGGCGATCGCTTCGGACAGGCCTTGCACGAGGCCGGCGATGCAGATCTGGTTGACCATCTTGGTGAGCTGGCCAGCACCGCTCTCGCCCATGCGGGTGAAGGCGCGCGAGAAAGCCATGGCCACCGGCCTGGCGGCGTCGAACGCGGCTGCCTCACCACCGCACATCACGGTCAGGGCGCCGTTCTGCGCGCCCGCCTGGCCACCCGAGACGGGGGCATCCACGAAAGCGATGCCCAATGCCTTGCCCGCGCCATGCAGCTCGCGCGCCACGTCGGCCGAGGCGGTGGTGTGGTCCACGAACACGGCGCCGGGCGACATGCCCGCGAAAGCGCCGTCGGCACCGAGCACGATGGAGCGCAGGTCGTCGTCGTTGCCCACGCAGGCGAACACGATGTCCGCGCCCTGGGCGACCTCGCGCGGCGTCGGCTTGTGCGCCCCGCCGAACTCGGCCACCCACGCGGCCGCCTTCGCGCTGGAGCGGTTGTAGACCGTCACAGCGTGGCCGGCGCGCGCCAGATGCCCGGCCATGGGGTATCCCATGACACCCAGGCCGATGAAGGCGACCTTGCGCGCAGGGGTGGGTTCGTAGGTGCGTTCGGCGATGCTGCTCATGAAGAGGTCTTTCGTGCGGGGTTCAAGAAATGTCGCGGAACCGGCCTTGCCGGGCCGCAGACATTGCCCCCTTGAGGGGGTGACGCGCGCCAGCGCGGCGCGGCGCGGGGGTGTTTTTACACGATCGTGAGGTGCTCGGTGCCCGCCGCCAGGTCCAGCGACTTGGCGCGCTGGCTGTTGAGCTTGATCTGCAGCCGCAGGTCGTTGAGCGAATCGGCGTTGCGCAGCGCGTCTTCGAGCGTGATGAGGTTGGCCTCGAAGGCGTTGAACAGCGCCTGGTCGAAGGTCTGCATGCCCATCTGGGTGCTCTTCTTCATGATCTCCTTGATCTCAGCGACATCGCCCTTGAAGATCAGGTCGGAGATCAGCGGCGAGTTCAGCATGATCTCCACCGCCGCGTGACGGCCCTTGTTGTCCTGGCGTGGCACCAGGCGCTGGGAGACCAGCGCGCGCAGGTTCAGCGACAGGTCCATCAGCAGCTGGGCACGGCGCTCTTCGGGGAAGAAGTTGATGATGCGGTCCAGCGCCTGGTTGGCACTGTTGGCGTGCAGCGTGGCCAGGCACAGGTGGCCGGTCTCGGAGAACTGGATCGCGTGCTCCATGGCTTCGCGGTCGCGGATCTCGCCCATCAGGATCACATCGGGCGCCTGGCGCAGCGTGTTCTTCAGCGCGGCCTCCCAGCTGTCGGTGTCCAGGCCCACTTCGCGCTGCGTCACCACGCAGTTCTTGTGCGGGTGCACGAACTCGATCGGGTCTTCCACCGTGATGATGTGGCCATGCGTGTTCTCGTTGCGCCAGTCCACCATGGCCGCGAGCGAGGTGGACTTGCCCGAGCCGGTCGCGCCGACCAGGATGCACAGGCCGCGCTTGGAGAGCGCCACGTCCTTGAGCACCTGGGGCAGGCCGAGCTTGTCGATGGTGGGCAGCACGGCGGGAATCGTGCGCAGCACCATGCCAACCTTGCCCTGCTGGATGAAAGCGTTGACGCGGAAGCGCCCGATGGCCGGCGGCGAGATCGCGAAGTTGCACTCCTTGGTGCGCTCGAACTCGGCGGCCTGCTTGTCGTTCATGATGGCGCGCGCCAGCGCCAGCGTGTGCGTGGCGTTCAAGGGCTGCGGCGACACCTTGACGACCGACCCGTCGACCTTGATCGCTGGCGGAAAATCGGCGGTCAGGAACAGGTCGCTGCCCGAGCGGCTGAGCATGAGGCGCAGCAGGTCGTTGATGAATTTGGATGCCTGGTCGCGTTCCATGAGAGTGTCCTTTGATCAGCAGTGAGGGAAAGAGCGTAAATTTCGGTGGGCGCCGAGTCATTTAATAATGAAAGTTGAT
>JAGKSX010000176.1 GCA_018993155.1 Hydrogenophaga sp. | reverse complement strand
GCGCGCAGCGCGGCGGGGGTGCTTAACTCTGGCAGTCGGCGGCTGCACGGCGCGTGAGCTTCTTCTCGCCCGCGTACTTGTCGCCTGCGGCCTTGATCAAGGGGTTGAGCACGGCGGGGTCCGCGTGCAGCCACTCCGAGCTCACCTCCCACTTGCTGCCGTTCCAGGTGTAGGCGCGCGCGGCGGAGGGGCCCATGTGGTCCTTGCAGGTGGTGGCCAGCGGTTGCATCACGTCGGCAATGCCGAGCTCCGCCAGGCGCTTGTCGTTGATCTGCAGGTTCTCATACCCCCACCGGGCCTGGGCAGGCGTCATCACCTGGCCCTTGCCGAACTTCTCCTGCGCACGGCGCACACCTTCCACCGCCACCATGGCGTTCATCAGCCCGCGCATGTACAGCGCCTCGCCGACTTCCTCCTTCGGACCAGAGCCCTGGCCTTTGTCGTGCAGCTTCTCGCGCACCTCCTTGGCGATGGCGGAATCGAACCCCGGGCCCGGCAAGACGAGCACGGCGCTGTAGCCGGCGGCACCCGCCACTTCCCGCACATCGGAGTCGGAGCCGGAGGGCCAGACCCCCACCACGCGGTCGCGCGGGAAGCCGGTGGACTGCGCCTCTTTCAGCGCGGTGGAGTTCATCACACCCCAACCCCAGAGCAGCACGAAGTCCGGGCGTGCGCGGCGGATCTGCAACCACGCCGCCTTCTGGTCCACGCCGGGGTGAGACACCGGAATCGCGGTCAGCTCGAAGTCGTGCTTCTTCGCACGCGCCGTCACCACGGGAATCGCTTCCTTGCCGTACGGGCTGTCGTGGTACAGCAGGGTGACCTTCTTGCCCTTGAGCTTGTCCAGCCCGCCCGCCTTCTGCGCGATGTACTGGATCTGCGTGTCGGCCGAAGCCCAGTGGCTGCCGCCGATCGGAAAGCTCCACTTGAAGACCTCGCCGTCGGCACTCTCGCTCAAGCCGTAGGCCGGCGTCAGGATGGGGATGCCATCGGTCATGCCGCGTTCCGTCAAAGCCAGCGTGATGCCGGTGGACATGGTCTGGAAGACCGTCGCGCCGCCGTTCTTCCCCTTCATGCGCTCGTAGCACTCGACGCCCCGGTCGGTGGCATAAGCCGTCTCGCACTCTTCCCAGGCGATGCGAACGCCGTTGATGCCGCCCTTGAGGTTGGCGAGCTTGAAGTAGTCGACAAAGCCGTTCGCCCAGGGCGATCCGCTGGGCGCATACGGGCCGGTGCGGAAGGTGAGCAGCGGGAAATACTGTTGTTTTTCTTGGGCGATGGCGGTGGTCGTCATGCTCGGGGCGAGCAAGGCCAACACCGTCGCGAAAATCGCGCAGGTCTTCTTCATGTTGTCTCCAGATGGTGGTGGGGTGCCTCGTGGCCGGATTCAAAACCTCCCAGGCTGTCAGTGAGGAAACGGCCAGATCCTCAACTTTTGTTTTCCGAGTGACCAGAGCTTGCCGAGCCCGTGGGGCTCGACGATCAGGAACCAGACGATCAGGGCCCCGAAGACCATGAACTCCGCGTGCGAGACCGCGACCGTGGAGATTTCGATGCCCACGAGCGCCCCGGCGGCGGGGAGGACCTGATTGAGAAAGATCGGCAGCACGACGATGAAGGCCGCGCCGAAGAAGCTGCCCACGATGGAACCGAGGCCGCCGATGATCACCATGAACAGCAGGCGGAAGGACACGTCCACGGAGAACGCCGCCGGCTCCCAGGCGCTGAGGTGAACGAAGGCCCAGAGCGCACCGGCCACGCCGATGATGAAGCTGCTGACGGCGAAGGCGCTGAGCTTGGCGTACATGGGCCGGATGCCGATCACGGCGGCGGCCACGTCCATGTCGCGGATCGCCATCCACTCGCGGCCGATGGCGCTGCGCACCAGGTTCTTGGCCAGCAGCGCGATCACCGCCAGCACCGCCAGGCAGAACAGGTACTTGCCGGCGGCGCTCTCCAGCGAGAAGCCGAACACCTGCAGGTTGGAGACCGACACCGAACCCGAAGGCGTGTTCAGCGTGAACCACTTGATGCGCAGGAACATCCAGTCGGCGAAGAACTGCGCGGCCAGCGTGGCCACCGCCAGGTACAGGCCGCGCACGCGCAGGCTGGGCAGGCCGAACAGGATGCCGAAGAAGGTGGCACACAGCCCACCCAGGATCAGCGCCGGGATCAGCGGCATGCCCGGCACGCGCACGAAGAAGTTGTAGGCGCCATAGGCCCCCACGGCCATGAAGGCGCCCGAGCCCAGCGAAATCTGGCCGCAGTAGCCCACCAGGATGTTCACGCCCAGCGCCGCCAGCGACATGATCAGGAACGGGATCAGGATGGCGCGCAAGAGGTACTCGTCCGCGAGCAAGGGGACCGCGACGAAAGCGAAGGCGATGAAGGCCAGGACCAGCCGTCGGTCCTGGGTGATCGGGAAGATCTGCTGGTCGGCGCGGTAGGTGGTCTTGAACTGACCGTTTTCACGATAGAACATGGCGGGCTCTTTTTTCAGTTGGGGTCAGAGCACATTTGCTGCGCAAATCGTGGTCTGACCCGCAAGGTATTCAAACTCTGTCAATGATCTTTTCGCCGAACAGCCCCTGAGGCCGGAACAGCAGGAACACGAGCGCCAGCACGTAGGCAAACCAGATCTCGATGCCGCCGCCCACGAACGGCCCGAGGTAGACCTCGGAGAGCTTCTCGCCCACGCCGATGATCAGCCCGCCGATGATGGCGCCGGGCACCGAGGTGAGACCGCCCAGGATCACCACCGGCAGCGCGCGCAGCGCCACCGTGGTGAGCGAGAACTGCACGCCCAGCTTGGAGCCCCAGATGATCCCCGCCACCAGCGCGGTGATGCCCGCCACCGACCAGACGATGACCCAGATGCGGTTGAGCGGAATGCCGATGGACTGCGCGGCCTGGTGGTCGTCGGCCACCGCGCGCAGCGCACGGCCGGTGGCCGTCTTCTGGAAGAAGAGCGAAAGGACCGCGACCAGCAAGGCGGCCACGCACGCCGCGTAGACGTCCTCCAGGTTGAGCAGGACACCGCCGTCGAACGTGCTCTCGAACAGCACCAGCGGGTCCTTGGGCATGCCCACGTTGATGGGGTAGATGTTCGAGCCAAAGATCGTCTGGCCCAGGCCGTCGATGAAGTAGGTGATGCCCAGGGTGGCCATCAGCAGGGTCACGGCCTCCTGGTTGACCAGGTGGCGCAGCACCAGTCGCTCGATCAGCCAGGCCACGACGCCCATCAGCAATGCCGACAGGACGAAGGCCAGCACATTGGCCAGCACCCGGCTCTCGATGCCCAGCCACACCGGAATCCATTCCGAGAAGCGGGCCATGGCCAGGGCGGCGAACAGCACCATCGCGCCCTGGGCGAAGTTGAAGACACCGGAGGCCTTGAAGATCAGCACGAAGCCCAGGGCCACGAGCGAATACAGCATGCCGGCCATCAAGCCGCCGAAGAGAGTTTCAAGA
>JAGKSX010000100.1 GCA_018993155.1 Hydrogenophaga sp. | reverse complement strand
TTGCCGTCGCCGATCTTGCCGGTGCGCGCCGCACCTTCGATGGCTTCGATCACGCGCTCGACGAGCTCGTCGGACACGGCGGCCTCGATCTTGACCTTGGGCAGGAAGTCGACCACGTACTCCGCGCCGCGGTACAGCTCGGTGTGGCCCTTCTGGCGGCCGAAGCCCTTGACTTCGGTGACGGTGATGCCTTGCACGCCCATGCCGGAAAGTGCTTCGCGCACTTCGTCCAGCTTGAACGGCTTGATGATGGCTGAAACCATTTTCATGCTGTGATTCCTCTTCTAGAACGGAAGGGTGCTCAGACCGGAGGGCCGACACCGCGGTTTGCGGAGGGACCATGGAACTCCACGGCCCGGATTCAATCGCTTACACCCCCAAGCACGGACCGTGCCAACAGCCCCGCCCGCGTACCCCCCCGGGTTCGGGTCCTGGCGGCCACCTACAGTTGGGCCACGCGCCCGGATTTTTCAGGCGCCAGTGCCGCCCCGATCGCCCACAGCCACACCAAAGCTGTGCGCACCAATTGGGTGCGGTCCACCGTGCGCTTTTCGCCCCAGTTGGCGGCTTGGGCGCGCACCGAAACAGGGAGAAACCCCACATGAGTCTGTCATTGGTGCACAGCCGGGCGCTGCTCGGCCTGGAAGCCCGTCCGGTCTGTGTCGAAGTCCACCTCGCCAACGGCCTGCCCAGTTTCACGCTGGTCGGCCTGGCCGACACTGGCGTGAAAGAGGCGCGCGAACGCGTGCGCTCGGCCATCGCGAACGCGGGGCTGGAGTTCCCGTCGAACAAGCGCATCACCGTGAACCTGGCGCCGGCCGACCTGCCCAAGGACTCCGGGCGCTTCGACCTGCCCATCGCCCTGGGCATCCTCGCCGCCAGCGGACAGATCGACGCGGCGCGGCTGGCCGGCTGGGAGTTCGCGGGCGAGCTCTCGCTCGGTGGTGAGCTGCGGCCGGTGCGCGGCGCGCTGGCCATGAGCCTGGCCGTGCACCGGCAGGACACCGAGCGCCCGACCCGCCTGGTGCTGCCGCCAGGCAGCGCGGAAGAAGCGGCGCTGGTGCCGCAGGCGCAGGTCTACCGCGCACGCCACCTGCTCGATGTGGTCGCGCGCTTCCTGCCCGAGCGCGAAGCCGACACGGCGCCACCGCCGCCACCCGAGGAGGCCGGCTGGGCCCGCCTGGCGCCCACCGCGCGCGCCGCCCTGCCCCGCTACCCCGACCTGATCGACGTCAAGGGCCAGGTGGCCGCCAAGCGCGCGCTGGAGATCGCCGCGGCCGGCGGCCACAGCCTGTTGCTGGTCGGCCCGCCGGGTTCGGGCAAGTCGATGCTGGCCCAGCGTTTTGCCGGCCTGCTGCCGCCCATGGGCACGCTGGAGGCGCTGGAGTCCGCCGCCGTGGCCTCGCTGACCGGGCGCTTCAGCCTGGAGCGCTGGGGCCAGCGCCCCACCTGCGCGCCCCACCACAGCGCCAGCGCCGTGGCCCTGGTGGGCGGGGGTTCGCCGCCCCGGCCGGGCGAGATCTCCATGGCGCACCAGGGCGTGCTGTTCCTCGATGAGTTGCCGGAATTCCCGCGCTCGGCGCTGGAGGCCCTGCGCGAGCCGCTGGAGAGCGGCCACATCCGCATCTCGCGCGCGGCCATGCAGAGCGAATTCCCGGCGCGCTTCCAGCTCATCGGCGCGATGAACCCCTGCCCTTGCGGTTTTCTGGGCCACCCCACGCGCGCCTGCCGCGACACACCCGACCAGATCGCGCGCTACCAGGGCAAGCTCAGCGGCCCGCTGCTCGACCGCATCGACCTGCATGTGGAGGTGCCCGCGCTGGCGCCGGACGACCTGCTGCACGGCGCGGCCGGCGAGCCCAGTGCCGCCGTGCGCGAGCGCGTGCACTTCGCGCGCCAGCGCGCCCAGACCCGCCAGGGCAGCACCAACCAGACCCTGGCCGGGCAGGCGCTGGACGCGCACGTGAACGCCGAACCGGCCGCGCTGAAGTTCCTGCACACCGCCGCCGCGCGCCTGGGCTGGAGCGCGCGCAGCACACACCGCGCCCTGCGCGTGGCGCGCACCATCGCCGACCTGTCGGGCGCGGACGCGGTGGGCACCGCGCACGTGGCGGAGGCGGTGCAGTACCGGCGGGTGCTCAAGAGCGCCGGCTGACCGCGTCGCCCGGCACCGACGCGTTTCGGCGCGCGGCCCGTTCCAGCCGCGCCCGCAACGCGAGGTCGTCCGACGGCATGGCCTCGAGGCAGTAGCGCCACTGCGCCTCCGGCACCGGCGCACCGGACTCCATGGCATCGCACAGGCGCAACACCGCCAGCCTTCGATGGCGAAAGCGGATGCTGCGCTCCAGCAGCGCCATCAGGGCCTCCTGCGCGCGCTGTGGACTCGCCCCGGCGCACGCGGCCTGTTGCTTCATGGCCCGCACGGCCGCTCTGCTTCTGCTCATGCCGGCATTGTGGTTCCGCGTGCGCGTTTCAGGTGATCGCTCGAAGCGATCGCTATAGCGCCGCGCTGACTTGTTGCGGGCGGGGGGTCTTCCTACGATCCGCCCCACTCAACCAGCGCCTTTTTGCACATCACCATGAAAACCCAAGTCGCCATCGTCGGGGCAGGCCCGGCGGGCATGCTGCTTTCGGAAATCCTTCACCACCACGGCATCGACAGCGTCGTCGTGGAACGCCAGAGCCGCGACTACGTCCAGGCGCGCATCCGCGCCGGCGTGCTGGAGCAGACCACCGTGGACATGCTGCGCCAGTACGGCCTCTCGGCGCGCATGGACCAGGAAGGCCATGAGCACGACGGCATGAAGATCGTGTGGGCCGGTCGCAGCGAGTTCTTCATCGACGTGCACAAGCACGTGGGCAAGCGCTTCGTCGCCTACGGCCAGACCAGCATCCAGGAAGACCTGTTCGAAGCGGCCGACCGGCGCAACGCCCACGTGATCTTCAACGCGGCCCAGGTCGCGCTGCACGGTGTCGACACCGATGCGCCCAGCGTCAGCCTGGAGCTCGATGGCCGCCGCGTCACCGTCGAGTGCGACTACATCGCCGGCTGCGATGGTTTCCATGGCGTGTCCCGCCGCGCGATCCCGGCCGACGTGCTGAAGGAGTTCGAGAAGGTCTACCCGTTCGGCTGGCTGGGCATCCTCACGCCGCAACCACCCTTGCCGGACATCGTGTACGCCAACCACCCGCGCGGTTTCGCGCTCGCGTCCATGCGCAGCCCGACGCTGAGCCGCTACTACATCCAGGTGCCGCTGGACACCCACATCGAGGACTGGCCGGACGCGCGCTTCTGGTCCGAGCTCAAGGCGCGTTTTCCGGCCCGCATGGCCGCCTCGATCGTGGAGGGGCCTTCGATCGAGAAGTCCATCGCGCCGCTGCGCAGCTACGTGGCCGAACCCATGAGCTACGGGCGGCTCTTCCTCGCCGGCGACGCGGCGCACATCGTGCCGCCCACGGGCGCCAAGGGCCTCAACCTCGCCTTCTCGGACGTGCACTACCTGAGCCGCGCGCTCGATCACCGCTACCGCACGGGCAGCGCGGACCTGCTGGCCAGCTACAGCGAGACGGCGCTGCGGCGCGTGTGGCACTCCGTGCGCACGTCCTGGTACCTGACCAACCTGCTGCACCGCTTCCCCTCATCGACCGCCTTCGACCAGCGCGCGCAGGAGTATGAGCTGGACTTCCTGAAGTCCTCTCCCAGCGCGCAAGTGGCCCTCGCCGAACAGTACGCCGGCCTAGCTTTGGAAAACACCTGATGACACCCCAGACACGCGACTACCACGACATCCCGGGCACCTACGTGTTCGACGGCACCCACCAGCGCATGGGCTACGGGCTCAACATGTTCTGCAAATCGCTGGACATCGCGGACCAGCGCGACGCCTTCCGCGCCGACCCGCAGGGCTGCCTGGCCCGCTACCCGATGACGCAGGCCCAGCGCGAGGCCGTGCTCCAGCGCGACTGGCTGGCCCTGCTGCGCCTGGGCGGCAACATCTACTACACCTTCAAGCTGGCCATCTTCGACGGCCTGAGCATGCAGCACGTCGGGGCCGCCATGTCGGCCACGCCGACGACGGTCGAGGACTTCCGGCGAATGATGGTGGGCGGCGGCCGCGCGGTCGCGGGCCTTCGCAGCCGGCAACAGAACCGGGAGGCGGCCCATGGCTAAGGTGATTGGCGGCGTGGGCACCTCGCACGTGCCGGCGATCGGCGCCGCGGTCGATGGCGGCAGGACGCAGGAGCCGTACTGGAAGCCGGTGTTCGACGGCATGCAGGCGGCCAAGGACTGGATCGCGCGCACCAAGCCGGACGTCTGCATCGTCGTCTACAACGACCACGCGTCCTGCTTTTCCCTGGCGCTCACGCCCACGTTCGCGCTGGGGGTGGCCGAGCGCTACCAGCCGCACGACGAGGGCTACGGCCCCCGTCCGGTGCCGGTGGTCCAGGGTGCGCCCGAACTGTCCTGGCACCTGGCCGAATCGCTGATCCTGGACGAATTCGACATCACGGTCGTTGCCGAGATGACGGTGGACCATGGCCTGACGGTACCGCTCTCCGTGCTGTTCGGCCAGCCGACGTCCTGGCCCTGCCAGGTGATCCCGCTGTGCGTGAACGTCATCCAGTACCCGCCCCCCACGGGCCGGCGCTGCCTGAAGCTGGGCCAGGCGATCCGCAAAGCCATCGAGGCCTACCCCGCCGACGTGCGGGTGGCCGTGATCGGCACCGGCGGCCTCTCGCACCAGTTGCAGGGCGAGCGGGCCGGCCTGATCAACGCCGAATTCGACAACGCCTGGCTCGACGATTTTGTCGCCGCGCCCGAGCAGGTCGCTCAGAAGGACCACCTCGAACTCCTGCGCGAAGCCGGCTCGGAAGGGCTGGAGTGCGTGATGTGGCTCGTCATGCGCGGGGCCCTTCAAGCCGAGGTCGACGTGGTGCACCGCTTCTATCACGTCCCCGCGTCGAACACGGCCTACGGACTGCTCGTGCTCGAGGACGTGGACCCCCCGCTTCACACCACCGCCTGACGATCCGGCAACGCATCGGATCGCGCCCCCTCACCCCACCAGGAGACCACATGACAACGACATCCCCACGGCCACACCGCTCTCGACTCTCGACCTGGATCGGCCGCCTGGCGGTCTGCGCCGCGCTGCTCCCGGGCGCCCATTCCGCCAGCGCCAACACGCCCGCCGACTGGCCGGGCAAACCGATCCGCCTGATCGTCGGCTTTCCGCCCGGCAGTTCCCCGGATGTGATCGCGCGGGCCCTGGTGCCGGGGCTGACGGAGGCGCTGCGCCAACCCGTGGTGGTGGAGAACAAGTCGGGCGTGACCGGCATGATCGCCGCCGAGGCCGTCGCGCGCGCGCCCAACGACGGCTACACCTTCCTGGTGACCTCCGGCAGCGCGATGTCGATCTCCGTGCACACCCTGCCGCGCCTGCCGATCCAGCCGGACAAGGACCTGATGCCGGTGGCCGCGGCGGCCCGGATCGAACTGTTCCTGGTGTCGGATGCGCGCCTGGGCTTCAACGATTTCCAGGGCTTTCTGGCCTACGCCAAGGCCCACCCCGGCAAGCTGTCCTATGCGACCCCGGGCAATGGCAGCGCGCCGCACGTGGCGGCCGAGATGCTCAAGGAGCAGGCCGGCATCCGGGCCGAGCACGTGCCCTACCGGGGCTCGTCGCCCGCGCTGCAGGACCTGCTGGGCGGTGTCGTGCAGTTCGCCTTCGACCCCGGCATCGCGCTCGAACACATCCGCGCGGGCCGGCTTCACCTGCTGGCGGTCGGCACCACCAAACGCTCACCGCTGTTCCCGGCCACGCCCACCATCCAGGAGCAGGGCCTGGCGGGCTTCGACGCGGGCACCACGCACGGCGTCTACGCCCCCGCCGGCACCTCCGCGGCGATCGTGGCCCGGATGAACGCCGAGATCAACAAGCTGCTGGCCTCGGCCGCGGTGGCGCAACAGATCCGCGCCCTGGGCGCGGAAGCCACGCCCATGAGCCCCGCGGACTTCGGGGCGCAGATCCGGCGCGACAGCGAGCGCTACGGCGCCATCGTCAAAGCCCGCGGCATCAAAGAGTAAACGCCATGCGCCTCTTCTCCCACGACGAACGGCCCGTGCACCTGGGCGCCTACCCCAGCGAACGGCTCAGCCGCCGGGCCGCCGCGCCCGACCTGGACCGCATTCGCGAGACCGGCGTGCTGCGCCCGCCCCGCGAACCCGGGCCCCGTTCCACGCTCGCGTCCTCCATCAGCCGCTTCATGTGCGCGCTCGACCAGGTGCGCGAAGGCGACCGCAACCCGGCCGAGGCGGAGATCCCGTCGAGCCCCCGCGAGCGGGCCGAACACCTCAAGTCCGCCGCCTACTTTCTGGACACCTCGATCGCGGGCGTGTGCCGTCTGGGCGCGGGCGATCTGCTGGCGCAACCGGTGGAACACCCGGACTTCCGCACCGCGACCTACGAGCAATCGGAAACCAAGCTGCGGCTGCGTTTCAACCCCAACGCCGTGCTGCGCCAGATGAAGCGTTCGATGGCCTTGTGCGAGTCGGGCATCGAGCGGCACACGCACGCGCTGGTCCTGATGGTGGAGCACCCTCGCGACCCTTCGAAGGAAGAACCTGGTTCGGACTGGATCGTCGGCATGCAGGCCTGGCGCGCCGCGCTGCGCGCGGCCGAGACGGCGGCGGTCCTGGCCAACTACCTGCGCATCCTCGGCTACGAGGCGCGCAGCCACACCGCCACCACCACCAACGTGAACCTCCTGCGCCTGGCGGTGTCCAGCGGGCTGGCGCGGCTGGAAGGCGACACCGTCGTCAACCCCTTCATCGGCGACCGTTTCGGCCTGGCCGTGGTCACCACGAACCTGGCGCTCGAGCCCGACCAGGCCCTGGCGCCACCGTCGCTTGCCGAACGCTTCCACGCCCAGGGCCCGAGCTGGTGGATCGGCTCGGCGAGCCCGAAGAACGCCTCCAACGCGATCGACTTCCAGGGCCGCCACTACCGCGACAGCCGCTACCCGGTCGAGACGCTCAAGCGGGTCGACGAGACCACCACCTACATCGACGAAGCCCGCATTCCGCGCGTGCCCAAGAGCAGCGAGTTCTTCCTGCGGGCCGCGTTCGGCGACCTGGGCAAGACCACGCAGGACATGTCCAAGGACGGTTATTCGGTCGCCAAGGCGCCCCTGGCCGCGGCGCTGCGCCTGGCGCTGAACGTGTACTCGGTGCTGCAGCGGGGCGAGCCCGCGGCCGAGCAGGCCCCCTACAACGATCCGGCGCACAACGCGGACCTGGTGAAGGCGACGCTGCATTTCCTCGGCGCCGACCTGGCCGGCCTTTCCCGCGCGCCGGCGTGGGTCTGGTACTCGCACCGGCAGGACGGCACCGAAATGCCGGTGGCCCACCCCTTCGCGGCCACCGTGATGATCGACCAGGGCTACGAAACCATGGAAGGCGCCTCGGGCGACGACTGGATCTCCAGCGCCCAATCGATGCGCACCTACATGCGCGCGGGCCTGGTGTGCGGGGTCCTCGGTGACCACCTGCGCAACCTCGGCTTCAGCGCCACGGCCCATTCGGCGGCCGACAGCGACGTCATCCAGACCCCGCTGGTGCTGCTGGCCGGCCTGGGCGAGGTCAGCCGGATCGGCGAGACGATCCTCAACCCGTTCCTGGGTCCGCGCAGCAAGACCGGCGTCATGACCACGGACTTTCCGGTCCAGCCCGACAAACCCATCGACTTCGGCCTGCAGAACTTCTGCGACTCCTGCAACAAGTGCGCGCGCGAGTGCCCATCGGGCGCGATCTCGGCGGGTCCGAAGGTGATGTTCAACGGCTACGAGATCTGGAAAGCCGATGTCGAGAAATGCACGCGCTACCGGATGACCAACCTGGGCGGCGCCATGTGCGGCCGCTGCATGAAGGCCTGCCCCTGGAACCTGCCCGGGCTGGTGCAGGAGAAGCCCTTCCGGTGGGCGGCCATCCACATGCCGGTCGCGGCCCAATGGCTCGCGCGGCTGGACGACGCCCTCGGACGGGGCGGCATCAACGCCAGGAAAAAGTGGTGGTGGGACATCACGAACGATGGCACCGGGCGGATCGTGCAGGCCCAGGAGGTCAACACGCGCGGCCTGAACAAGCACATCCGGTTGAAACACGAAGACCAGACACTGGCGGCCTACCCCGCGCCGCTGGCCCCCCTGCCCCTGCCGATGCCCAGTCCCCTGGACCGCGAGGCCGGCATCGAGGCGTACCGGCAGCTGCTCAGCCCTCAGCAGCACCAGCAGCGCGTCAAGGACGGCGACACCGACAACCTCGTTCCACCCCTGCGCCCGCTGGTCGAGGCGCCGCCCGTGATCGTCGCGCGCATCGGCCGCCGCTGGCAGAGCTCGGCCGACGGCAAGATCGACCTGTTCGAGATCGTGTCGAAAGACGGCCAGCCCCTGCCCGCCTGGGCGGCCGGCGCCCACGTCGACGTCACGGTCACGCCGGAGTACATCCGGCAGTTCAGCCTGGCGGGCAACCCCGCCGAGCGCGGGCACTACCTGCTGGGCATCCTGCGCGAGGACCAGGGCCGGGGGGGCTCTCTCAAGATCCACCAGATGCTGCGGCAGGACACGCCGGTGGTGATCTCGCGGCCCCGCAACCACTTCCCCATCGTGCCGTCGGCCCGGCGGCACGTGCTCATGGCCGGCGGCATCGGCGTCACCCCGCTGATCGCGATGGCGCACGAGCTGCACGCGATGGGCGCCGACTTCGACCTCTACTACAAGTCCAGGACACGGGCCCAGGCCGCGTTCATTCCGGAACTTGAGGCCATGCCCTGGGCCCACAAGGTGCACTTCCACTTCAGCGATGAACGCCGGCTCGACATCGCGGACGTCCTGCGCGATCCGGTGCCGGACAGCCACCTGTACACCTGCGGCCCCTCGGCCTTCATGGACGCGGTGTTCGACACCGCCAGCGCGTTCGGCTGGCCCGAGGAGAGCCTGCACCGGGAGTACTTCTCGGTCCCCGAGGCCCCCGCGCGCGAGCGCCACCCCTTCGTGCTGCGCCTGGCGCGCTCCGCCAGGACCATTCCCGTGACCGCCGAGCAATCGGCGGTTCAGGCGCTCGCCGCCTGCGGGCTGCAGGTGGACGTCAAGTGCAGCGACGGCCTGTGCGGTGTGTGCGCCGTTCCCTATGTCGAAGGCGAGGTGGACCACCGCGACTTCGTGCTGAGCAAGGAACAACGGAAAACCAGGATGGTGCTGTGCTGCTCCCGCGCCGCCGAGGCGGATGCGGAGGTCGTGCTGGATCTGTAACCGGCGGCGCCGCGAGGCGCTGCCATCCGCGCTCGCCCCGAGCGCTTCCCACAGAAGGAGACAACATGAAGAATGGTGTGATCGGCGCGTGCCTGCTCGTGCCGCCCCTCGCGTTCGCCCAGGCCCCGGGCGGCACGTCATCGGTCCAGCTGTATGGGCGCCTGGACGCGTCCGTCAATGCCGTGCGCATGTCCGGCACGGCCGTGGCGGCCCCCCGCAGCCACACGCTGCTGTCCAGCGACACCTCGCGCTGGGGCCTGCGCGGCACGGAGGACCTGGGGGGCGGGCACCAGGCCTTCTTCAAGCTGGAGCAGGGCTTCAACGCCGACACCGGCACCTTGTCCAGCCCCACGCAGGCCTTCAACCGCGAAACCGTGGTGGGCCTGCGCCATGCCACGCTGGGCAGCCTCGCCCTGGGCAGCCAGTTCACGCCCAGCATCGCGATGTCGCTGCGCATCGACCCGTTCCAGCGCTCGAGCATGGGTGCCATGCAGACGCTGTTCCAGCGCGGGGGTGCGGCGGGCAACCTGGGCTATCCGGTTCAATACAACAACGCGATCCAGTACACCTCGCCCACCGTCGGCGGCTTCGTGGGCCGCGTGATGGTGGCGACCAACGAGGACGCCTCACCTTTTGGCCATCCCGCCAGCTATGCCCTGGAGTACGCCCAGGGCGCGCTGTACGTCGGCGCCGTCTACGACCGCCTGAACACCACCGGCGCTTCGGCGGGCCAGCCCGGACGGGCCTCGGTCTCCACCGACACGGTCAGCCTGGGCGCGAGCTACGACTTCCGGGTGGCAAAGCTGTACGGCTACCTCACCAAGTCCGATGTCGATCGATCGTTCGGCATGCGCGGCGGCTCCGTCGGCGTCAAGGTGCCGGTGGGGCCGGGCGAAATCAACGCCACCTACCAGGTGCGCAACGTCGACGACGCCGCCGGCTCGGACGCGCGCCTGTGGGCGGTGCAGTACCTGCAACCCCTGTCCCGGCGCACCTCGGTGTACGTGAGCGTCGCCCACCAGCGCAACGACGGCGCGGCCGCGTTCGGTCTGTGGCCCAGCCGCGCCGACGCGGGCGGCAGCCCGGCTGCGGGCGCCGACGTCCGAGGGGTCCAGATCGGCATGCGCCACGTCTTCTGACCCGGGCGGGAAGGCTCAGGGCCTGACGCCCAGGGCCAGCGCGCGCGCGCACGAGCGGCACATGGCGACGAAGGCCTGGGCCGCTGGCGAGAGCGGGGGCTCGCGGCGGTAGACCACGCTGTTGACATAGCGCGGCACCGCCTCCTGCAGCTGGAGGGTCGCGAGCCCGTCGCCCATGAGACCGCGGTCGATCATCACGGCCGGGATGACGGCCATCCAGTCCGTGCCGCGCACCAGGGCCGCCAGCTGGGTCAGGGACTCGCACGTGGCCGCGATGAGGGGCGCCGGCAACCCGTGCTCGATGTGGTACTGCGTCACCGTGCCACCCGGGCCGCCCGGCGAGCCCAGCAGCACCCATTCGGTCTCGAGCAGCTCGCGGATGGAGTCGGCGCCCGCCAGGGGGTGGTCTTCCCGGGCGATCACGGCCAGATCGCTGCGGAACAGCTCCACGCTCGTCAGGTTCGGTGACACGCCTTCGCCAGGCACCGCCGTGATCGCGAGCTCCACCTTGCCCTGTTGCAACGCGGACTCCAGGTGCTCGTACACCCCGCTGGTCAGGTTCAGCCGCACGTCGGGAAAACGCTTGTGGAAATCCGGCACCACGTGGTGCAGCAGGGTCGCGGTCGGCGTGGGGCCCAGGCCAATGCTGAGGTGACCGCCACTCTTGCCCCGCAGGCGATCGGCATCGCTGAGGATCTGGCGCGACTCGCGATCGACGATCTGCGCGCGCTCGTAGATCTGCCGGCCCTCCGCCGTCAAGGTGATCCCATGGGTCGATCGCACGATCAGCCTCAGCTTCAGCTCGTTCTCAAGCGCCTGGATGCTGGTGGTCAAGCCCGCCTGGGACACGTCGAGCTCTCGCGCGGCTCTGCGAAAACTGCCAAACTCGACAATGGCCAGAAAGGTTCGCAGCTGCTGAAGTGTCATGTCGTGATCACCGCAGGAAGCGGCCCTGGAATTATCGCGGACAAGCGCACGCGATGAGGCTCGAGATTTCCCGCATGCCACCGTGCCCGCGCGACCATTCGACTGCTGTTAAGGTTCCGCCTTTCCCCTCCCCGTCTTCACCGCTTCAGGAGACTTCCTTGACGTACCCCAACACCCAACTCTTCATCCAAGGCCAATGGCGCGATGCCCAAGCGGGCGAGACGCTGGCCGTGTTCAACCCGGCGACCGGCAAGGAAATCGGGCGCGTGGCGCACGCGCGCCAGGCCGATCTGGACCTGGCCCTGGCCGCCGCACAGAAGGGCTTCGAGACCTGGCGCGACACGCCGGCCATCGAGCGTGCCAAGGTGATGCGCGCGGCCGCCGGCCTGATGCGCGAGCGCGCAGGCGCCATCGCCCGCCTGCTCACGCAGGAGCAGGGCAAGCCGCTGGCCGAAGCCAAGGGCGAGGCCATGGCCGCCGCCGACATCCTCGAATGGTTCGCCGACGAAGGCCTGCGCGTCTACGGCCGCATCGTGCCCTCGCGCGGCAACCTGGCCCTGCGCCAGATGGTGCTCAAGGACCCGGTGGGCCCGGTGGCCGCCTTCACGCCCTGGAACTTCCCCATCAACCAGGTCGTGCGCAAGCTCGCGGCGGCGCTGGCCACGGGCTGCTCCATGATCGTCAAGGCGCCCGAAGAAACCCCGGCCGCGCCGGCCGAGCTGGTGCGCGCCTTCGCCGACGCCGGCCTGCCGGCGGGTGTGCTCGGCCTGGTCTACGGCACGCCGTCCGAGATCTCCAGCTACCTGATCGCGCACCCGGTCATCCGCAAGATCACCTTCACCGGCTCCACGCCGGTGGGCAAGCAGCTCGCGGCCATGGCCGGCCAGCACATGAAGCGCGTGACCATGGAGCTGGGCGGGCACGCGCCGGTGATCGTGGCGGAAGACGCCGACGTGGCCCTGGCCGTGAAGACCGCGGGCGGTGCCAAGTTCCGCAACGCAGGCCAGGTCTGCATCTCGCCCACGCGTTTCCTGGTGCACGAGAGCATCGCCAGGGAGTTCTCGGCCGCGCTGGTCAAGCACGCGGCCGGCCTCGCCGTGGGCGACGGCTCGGCCGAGGGCACGCAGATGGGCCCGCTGGCCAACCCGCGCCGCGTCACGGCCATGGCCGAGTTCACCAAGGACGCCGTGGACCGCGGCGCCACGCTGGCCACCGGTGGCGAACGCATCGGCGACGAGGGCAACTTCTGGCGGCCCACCATCCTCACCGACGTGCCGCTCGAAGCCCGTGTGTTCAACGACGAGCCCTTCGGCCCCATGGCCGCCGTGCGCAGCTTCAACACGCTGGACGAAGCCATCGCCGAAGCCAACCGCCTGCCCTACGGCCTGGCCGGCTACGCCTTCACGCGCTCGCTGAAAAATGCCGACCTGCTCGCGCGCCGGGTGGAGGTGGGCATGCTGTGGGTCAACATGCCCGCGATGCCCTCGGCGGAAATGCCCTTCGGCGGCATCAAGGATTCGGGCTACGGCTCCGAAGGTGGCCCGGAGGCCATGGAGGCCTACCTGAACTCGCGCGCCGTGGCGATCATGAACGTCTGATCGCTCGATGCAACGGCCTGGGAACCAGGGTTCCCGGGCCTGCGGGCCGAAACGGGGATGGCGAAACGCAGGCCGATGAACGAGACATCGCCCAAGTTTCTGGCCGCGACGCGTTGGAGTCAGCCGCCTTGAAGCCACATTGAAACGTGCATACTGTCGTGCCAACGTTGCGGAGATGCGTATGGACTTCTTTTCAGGTGTGCTGACCATGCGCCGAAAGCGCAAGGCCGAAGCGAGCATTCAAGCGCTGTTTGAACTGTGCCAACGCCTGGGCATCGATCTGGGTCCTCCGGCGACCCTCGCCCGGCATGCGGTCAAGTTCTCGTGCGACCGCATGCCGGGATTGTTGAATGGGCGCCTCAAGGGCCTGGTTCTCACGACCGCCGTGCTGGTCATTGCGTTCATGCGCAGCGACCAGCCCAGAGCCATGCGGGTGCTCTGTGCCGCGGCCTTGTCCAGAGCCCTGCTGGCGGCGAGCAAGGACGGCACGCTGCACACGCACGCGGATGCAGAGGGCGCGCTGCTGCAGATTGCCCAAGAGCTTATTCGGCAGTTCAACACCCAGCAGAAGACCCAGCTCCAGGCCGTCTCAGGTCGGAGCGCCCCTCAGATCACTTGTTAGGTCCGATGCGGTGCGTGAACGCCACGACCAGCGCGGTCACGAAGAAGAAGGCCTGCAGCTCCAGGCGCCAGCCGCCGGTGTTGGTGAGATCGAACCAGTGGCCCATGTGCGCCAGGCCCACGGCGAAGGCCATGTTGATCGCGATGACCAGGGCCGCCGGCACCACCCACACGCCCGCGAGCAGGAACAGCGGCGCCACGAACTCGCCCAGGTACACGCCATAGGCCAGGAAGCCGGGCAGGCCCTTGGCGACCAGCATGCCTTCGATGCCGCCCACGCCGCCGGTGATCTTGGCCCAGCCGTGCAGCACCATCAGGAGCGCGAGCGTCCAGCGCAACAGGATGACGCCGAGCCGGGGGTGGTTGAAGAGGTTGTTGAGCAGGTTCATGGTGAAAAGGTTTTAAGAAGCCAACATCAAAAAGGGGATGTACGGTAGGCAGAGCCGCCGCCGCATGAGGAGGTTCCCGGCACGCGCCGCCATGGCGCCCGGTGACAGGGTCGGTGACCTACTGGCGCTTCCAGTGTCTGTACCCGCGCCATCCCCACACCGCCAGGCACCCGGCGCCCAGGACCAGCGCCAGCCAGCCCAGGCCCGCCGAGCCCGCGACGATGTCCCGCAGCGCCGGCGACTGGAGGCGGTGGGGCGCGATCAGCACGATCAGGCCAATGGCGGCGAGCAACACGCCTTTCCAAAGCAGGTCGTCGTTGGGGCGTGGGTTCTTCGACGTCATCGTTCTGCGTCCTCACAGGTTCGGCGCGAGCCAGCGCTGCAGCTCGTTGCGCGCCACGGCGCTGCGCTCGGCCAGGTCGTCCACCTGGTCGTCGCCGATCTTGCCGACGTTGAAGTAGGTGCTCTGCGGGTGGGCGAGGTAGAAGCCGCTCACGCTGGCCGCCGGGGTCATGGCCAGGCTCTCGGTCAGGCCCATGCCGATGTCCTCGCACTGCAGCACGTCGAACATCGCGCGCTTGACGGAGTGGTCCGGGCAGGCGGGGTAACCCGGTGCCGGCCGGATGCCCTGGTACTTTTCCTTGATCAGCTCTTCGTTGCTCAGCGCCTCGTCGGCCGCGTAGCCCCAGAGGTCGGTGCGCACGCGGTGGTGCATGCACTCGGCCAGCGCCTCGGCCATGCGGTCGGCCAGGGCCTTGAGCATGATGGCGGAGTAGTCGTCGAGGTCGTCGAGGAACTGCTTTTCCTTCTTCTCCACACCCAGGCCGGCGGTCACGGCGAACATGCCCACGTAGTCGTTGGCTTCGCCCCGGGGCGCGACGAAGTCGGCCAGGCAGCGGCTGGGGCGCATCACACCGTCGATCTCGTGCTTCTCGGCCTGTTGGCGCAGGCCGTGCCAGGTCAGGGCCACGCTGGTGCGGCTCTCGTCGGTGTAGAGCTCGATGTCGTCGTCGTGCACGCTGTTGGCCGGGTACAGGCCCACCACCGCGCTGGCGCTGAGCCAGCGGCCTTCAATGAGGCGCTGCAGCATGCGCTTGCCGTCGCTGAACACGCGCCGCGCCTCTTCGCCCACCACCTCGTCCTTCAGGATCTCGGGGAAGGGGCCGGCGAGGTCCCAGGTCTGGAAGAACGGGGCCCAGTCGATGTACTTGGCGATCTCGTGCAGGTCGAAGTTCTTGAACACGCGCTTGCCGATGAACTTGGGCTTCTGCGGCGTGTAGGCCTTCCAGTCGATCGGCGTCTTGTTCAGGCGCGCGCGCGCCAGCGGCCACAGCGGCACCTGCTTCTTGTTGGCGTGCTGGTGGCGCACGCGCTCGTAGTCGGCATTGACCTCGGCGATGTAGGCCGCAGCCTGGTCGGACAGCAGGCCCTGCGCCACGCTCACGCTGCGCGAGGCGTCGGGCACGTAGACCACCGGGCCGTCGTAGTGCGGCGCGATCTTCACCGCGGTGTGCACGCGGCTGGTGGTGGCGCCACCGATCAGCAGCGGGATGCCCTTGCCGCGGAAGTGCTCGTCCTTCTGCATTTCGCCGGCCACGTACTGCATCTCTTCCAGGCTGGGCGTGATCAGGCCCGAGAGGCCCACGATGTCGGCGCCCTCGGCCTTGGCCATGGCCAGGATCTCGTGGCAGGGCACCATCACGCCCATGTTCACGACCTCGTAGTTGTTGCACTGGAGCACGACGGTGACGATGTTCTTGCCGATGTCGTGCACGTCGCCCTTGACGGTGGCGATCACGATCTTGCCCTTGGGCTTCACGTCGCCGCCGGCCGCCTGCAGGGCCTGCTTCTCGGCTTCGATGTAGGGCAGCAGGTGCGCCACGGCCTGCTTCATCACGCGCGCGCTCTTGACCACCTGCGGGAGGAACATCTTGCCCTGGCCGAACAGGTCGCCGACCACGTTCATGCCGTCCATCAGCGGGCCTTCGATCACATTGAGCGGGCGGCCACCGCCGGCCTCGATCTCGCGCCACATCTCCTCGGTGTCTTCGGTGATGAAGTCGTTGATGCCGCGCACCAGCGCGTGGCTCAGCCGCTCGCGGATCGGCAGCGCGCGCCATTCGTTCTTCTTGCTGTCGTCCTTGGCCGAGCCCTTGGCGCTCTCGGCCACTTCCACCAGGCGTTCACCCGCGTCGGGCCGGCGGTTGAGCACCACGTCTTCCACGCGCTCGCGCAGCTCGGGCTCCAGCTCGTCGTACACGCCCACCATGCCGGCGTTGACGATGCCCATGTCCATGCCCGCCTGGATCGCGTGGTACAGGAACACCGTGTGGATGGCCTCGCGCACCGGATCGTTGCCGCGGAAGCTGAACGACACGTTGGACACGCCGCCGCTGACCTTGGCGCCCGGCAGGTGCTGCTTGATCCAGCGCGTGGCGTTGATGAAGTCCACCGCGTAGTTGTTGTGTTCCTCGATGCCGGTGGCGATGGCGAAGATGTTGGGGTCGAAGATGATGTCTTCGGGCGGGAAGCCCACTTCGTCCACCAGCACGCGGTAGGCGCGCTCGCAGATCTCGACCTTGCGCTCGTAGGTGTCGGCCTGGCCCTTTTCGTCGAAGGCCATCACCACGGCGGCCGCGCCGTAGCGCTTGACCAGGCGCGCCTGGCGCTTGAACTCGTCCAGGCCTTCCTTCATCGAGATGGAGTTGACGACGCCCTTGCCCTGCACGCAGCGCAGGCCGGCCTCGATCACCTCCCACTTGGAGGAGTCCACCATCACCGGCACGCGCGCGATGTCGGGCTCGCCGGCGATCAGGTTGAGGAAACGCACCATGGCGGCCTTGCTGTCGAGCATGGCCTCGTCCATGTTGACGTCGATGATCTGGGCGCCGTTCTCGACCTGCTGGCGCGCCACGGCCAGGGCGTCCTCGAAGCGCCCTTCCAGGATCATGCGGGCGAAGGCCTTGGAGCCGGTGACGTTCGTGCGCTCGCCGACGTTGACAAACAGGCTGCCCGGCTCGATGCGCAGCGGCTCCAGGCCGGAGAGCAGCATGGGCGGCACGGGGGTGGACGACGACGGGGAAGCGGATACGGAGGACATGAGGCTCACCAAGGCAGTTTGCGAAAAACAGACCGGTGAGCGCCGTTTGGGCCTGTTCGCGCCCACTCAAGCCTGACGCACGGTGGGGGCTGAAAGCCCGCCGGCGCTGCAACGCTCCTTGAGAAGCGGGGATTTTAGCGGGTGATGACGCCAAAGCGCGTTATCCATATGTATGGAAATCGCGATTTCTTATGCACGTTCAACACCACGTGCATGCAAAAAGCGCTTTTTGCTCAGAGCAAAAGTTCAAAGGCTGGCACGGGCTCTTCTCGGCGCCGTAGGGTCGCCCCTTTCGCCGCGGCCCCGACGGGCTCGACACGCAGACTTCGCATTCAACGCAGCGCGTTCAACCTGCTTTCCGCTTCGGCCCAAGGCAGCCGACGCTTACCCGACTTCATCCCATCCAGCGCTCTCAATGCCTCATCGACCGACAGCAACTGGTTTTCAACCATGGCACACAGTAGTCCGATCGTGCCCATAACGCTGACCTGCTCCAGGTCCGCGACCGCGCGCAAATTGGCATCCCCCGTCAGCAAGGTGCAAACCTCCTGCTTCGCGAGCGCTAACGCGAGGTAGTCGTTATGACTTGGCTTTGGGCCATTTTTTGCCCGAAGCAAATGATTGTGCTGCCGTGGCAATTGCTCGGCATACGCCACAAAATCACCGCTGACCTCCATGACCAGCAAACCCAAGTCTTCAAGACCCGGGCTACCCGGCTCAATTTCTTCGTAATACAGCAGATCCGGAATGCCGAACTGCATTGGAAGTTGAAAGAGCGTTCCCATCAACGCTCCCGCTTCCATGTCGATCAGGATGTTGGCATCACTGATGAGCAGCCGCATCCGACGACTCCAACTGGCGCTCCTTGTGGAAGCGCATCATCGGGATACCCAGCAGCTCAGCTGCCTTGCCCTCAGAAATGTACTGCTCGGCCAACGCACGGTACACGAGCTGATCAAATAGCCGTGGGTGCTCTTGCGGCAGCGGATCGCCCGGCTCGTTCTTGCGCCAACCCTTCGCCGAAAACCGCTTGAACATCGAAAGATGAGCGGTCTCGGTAATCACGCTGCATTGTTTGGCTCGTTGCAACCATCCAGCCATCGACAAGCCGAACTCGTGTTTGAGTCCATACAGTTCTTGCCATTCCAACGCATGGCGCTGCTGTCCAAGAACATGGCGAACCGCGACACATGGGACCAGAAATGCACCAGCAAACCGATCGCAAGCCTTCTCTTCATCGATGCCTTCCGCCAGTCGACCCTCCAGCAGCAGGTGTCCGAGTTCATGCGCTAGCGTGAACCGCTGCCGATCACCGGGCCAGCGCTTGGAGACGGCCACGACAGGAAATTCACGTCCGTCCTCGGTTCGCGCCGTGGCGGTCAAGCCAGAAAACCCCGGGTTCTCTTCATCAACCACGATGACCAGTAAACCAAGCACCTCGAGGGTGTCCGTAAGGTCGGCAATCGGGTTCATGCCCAGCTGCCAAGCGTTGCGAACCAAGTCCGAGAATGCATCAATCTCGCTCAACGAAACCACACGTTCAGGCAGGCCCGCAGGAGGTGAAAACGCAGGAAACGGCAATTCAGGAAAGGCTCCGAGCAACTCCACACGTTTTTCTACAAGCTCGGCAACCTTGATCTTCAACGCATCCTGCGCCGTCTTGCCAAAAGCCGAAAGCTTGCGGAACTCAGGATGCAGCAGTTCTACCGTGTGCGTGCGAAAGAAATATTCGGTGCGAACCCCACAAGCTTTGGCCAGATTGAGGAGCTGAGACGACGACGGGGTCAAAAAACCCTTTTCATACTTTTGGATAGCGGTGTGCGACACACCCACTTTTTCACCCAAAGCAACAAGGGTGAGGCCTGCCGCCAACCGCGCTTGACGAATGCGATCTGCAATCATGGTGCGTCCTTGGTTGTGGTTTAAAATATCTGA
>JAGKSX010000099.1 GCA_018993155.1 Hydrogenophaga sp. | reverse complement strand
AGAAGCAGCGCTGGCTGCCCCGGCTGGCCAGCGGCGAGCTGCTGGCCGGCATTGCCATGACCGAGCCGGGCGCGGGCTCGGACCTCAAGGCGATCCGCACCCGGGCCCGGCTTGACGGCGACCACTACGTGGTGGACGGCGCGAAGACCTTCATCACCAACGGCTTCACGGCCAACCTGCTGGTGGTGGTGGTGCGCACGGGCGACGCTGGTGCCAAGGGTGTGTCGCTGCTGGTGATGGAGACCGAGAACCTGCCGGGCTTTCGCGTGGGCCGGCGGCTGGAGAAGCTGGGTCAGCACGCCTCGGACACGGCCGAACTCTCATTCGAAGGCGTGCGCGTGCCGGCTTCGCAGCTGCTGGGTGGCGTGGACGGCCAGGGTTTCGTGCAGCTGATGAGCCAACTCACCTACGAGCGCCTGCTGCTCGCGGTGCCCGCTGCGGCGGTGATCGAGCGCGCGGTGGAACTCACGGTGGAATACACCAAGGAGCGCAAGGCCTTCGGACAGGCACTGGCGGACTTCCAGAACACGCGCTTCAAGCTGGCCGAGTGCGCCACGCTCGCGCACGTGGTGCGCAGCTTCGTGAACGACTGCATCCAGCGCCAGCTCGACGGCACGCTGGACAACGAGGCCGCCTACATGGCGAAGTGGTGGTGCTCCGAGCAGCAGTGCAAGGTGACGGACGAGTGCCTGCAGCTCTTCGGCGGCTACGGCTACATGGCCGAGTACCCGATCGCGCGGCTCTACGCCGACTCTCGCGTGCAGCGCATCTACGGCGGCGCCAACGAGATCATGAAAGACCTGATCGCGCGCAAGGTGGTGGGTTGATGCAACCGCTGAACCACCTCCATGTGATCGAGTTCGAGGGCATCGGCCCCGGCCCGCTGTGCGGCCGTGTGCTGGCGGACCTGGGCGCGCGCGTCACCGTGATCGCGCGGCCGGGCACCTCGGCGGTGGTCGACAAGCTCTCGGGCGGCGGGCAGCCACCGTTGCGCGAAGGCAAGACCGTCGTCGAACTCAACCTCAAGCAGCCCGACGACGTGGCCCGGGCCCTGGCCCTGGTGGCCAGCGCGGACGCGCTGATCGAAGGCAACCGCCCGGGCGTGATGGAGCGCCTGGGCCTGGGCCCTGCCGCCTGTGCGGCGGTGAACCCGCAGCTGGTCTACGGCCGCATGACGGGCTGGGGCCAGCAGGGCCCGCTGGCGCAGGCCGCCGGACACGACATCAACTACGTCGCGCTCAGCGGCATGCTCTCGCTCTCGGCCGTGCACGGCCAGGTGCCGGTCTCGCCGCCCACGGTGCTGGGCGATGCCGGTGGCGCACTCGGCCTGGCGCTGGGCATTGTCAGCGGCGTGCTGCAGGCGCGCCAGAGCGGCCAGGGCTGCGTGGTGGATGCCGCCATCGTGGACGTGGTCGCCATGCTGGGCGGCTTGGCGCAATGGATCGCCAGCACCGGCGGCCTGGGTGGCCAAGGCAACGACCGACCCAGTGTGTTCCACGACTCGCCGTTCTACGACGTGTACCGCTGCGCGGACGGCGGCTTCGTCACGCTGGGCGCGATCGAGCCGCCGTTCTACGCGCTGCTGGTGCAGAAGCTCGGGCTCACCGACGTGGACCCGGCCGCCCAGTTCGACACCGACGCCTGGCCGGCCCTGAAAGAACGCGTGCGCGCTCTCTTCCTCACCCAGCCGCGCCAGCACTGGTGCGATCTGCTCGAAGGCACGGACGCCTGCTTCGCCCCGGTGCTCACGCTGGACGAAGCCGCCAGCCACCCGCACAACGTGGTGCGCGGCCTGTATGCGCAGACGCCGTCGGGCGAACGCCGCACCGGTGCCGCGCCCCGCTTCACCCCCCTGCCAAAGGCCCACACCCATGAATGAAGCCCGGCGTTCCAACGCCGCCATGCTGGAGGCGCGCGACCTCACGCTGAAGTTCGGCGGCGTCACGGCCCTGTCCGAGATTTCGGTGGACATCGGCCACCAGGAGCTGGTGGCCCTCATCGGCCCCAACGGCGCGGGCAAGAGCTCGCTGCTCAACGTGCTCTCGGGCTTCTACCGCCCGAGCACCGGCACGGTGCGTTTCGAAGGCCAGGACATCGGCCGCTGGCCGGTGCACCGCGTGGCCCAGGCCGGCCTGGCGCGCACCTTCCAGGGCACACACCTGCTGCCGCACATGAGCGTGCTCGACAACATCCTGGTCGGCCGCTACATGCACATGAAGAGCACGCTGACCACGGCCTTCTTCTACTACCCGTTCGCGCACCGCGAAGAGGTGGCGCACCGCGCCGTGGCCGAGGAGATCCTGGGCTTTCTCGAACTCGAGCACCTGCGCCACCACACGGTGGGTACGCTGGGCTACGGCATGCGCAAGCGCGTGGACCTGGGCCGCGCGCTGGCCATGGAGCCGCGCATGCTGCTGCTGGACGAGCCCATGGCCGGCATGAACACCGAGGAGAAGGAAGACCTGGCGCGCTTCATCCTGGACATCCGCGAATCGCGGCAGATCCCGGTGGTGCTGGTGGAGCACGACATGGGCGTGGTGATGGACATCGCCGACCGCGTGATCGTGCTGAACTTCGGTCGCAAGATCGCCGACGCCTCGCCCGCCGCGGTGCAAAAAGACGAGAAGGTCATCTCGGCCTACCTGGGAGTACACGCATGAGCCCCCACGCTCCATCGCTGCGCGAGTCGCTGCCCCCCAAGGGGGCTGATCCGGCTTGGGGCGGCCCGGCGCCGGATCGCATGAGCGCGACACCCAACAAGACCCCGCAGACCCTGCCGCAATGGCTGCTGCACAACGCCGCCACGCGCGGCGGTGAGGTGGCGCAACGCCACAAGCGCGACGGCGTGTGGCACGAATTCACCTGGACCGACGTGCGCGACGAAGTGCGCGCCCTGGCCCTGGGCCTGCGCTCACGCGGCGTGCAGCGCGGCCAGACCGTGGTGCTGCTGAGCGAGAACCGGCCCGAGCTGTACTGGGCCGAATGGGCCGCGATGGCGGTCGGCGCCAAGGTGGTGGCGCTCTACCCCGACGCCGCCGAATCGGAAGTGGACTACGTGGTGGCAGACGCGCAGGCGGTCTGCGTGTTCGCCGAAGACCAGGAGCAGGTGGACAAGGTGCTGCCCGTGATGGCGCGCCACGGCGGCCTGCACACCGTGGTGTGGTGGGAGTCGGGCGGCCTGTGGTCGTACCGGCACGAAGGCCTGCTGGGCTGGGACGCGTTGCGCGCGCTGGCCGATGACGCGGCCTGGTTCGAGCAGTCGGTGATGCAGGGCCAGGCGAGCGACATCGCCGTGCTGTCCTACACCTCGGGCACCACCGGCGCGCCCAAGGGCGTGATCACCACGCACGCCTCGCTGATGCACAACGCCGAGCTGATCGGCCAGACCATGCAGGTGCCCGAGGGCGGCGAGTACCTGTCGTACATCCCGCTCTCCTGGGCCACCGAACAGTGGGTGGGCGTGACCATGGGACTGATGCGCCCGTTGCGCGTGAACTTCGCCGAGCGGCCGGACCAGATCCAGGAAGCGATCCGCGAGCTGGCCTGCGAGATGGTGTTCTTCGGCCCGCGCCAGTGGGAAAGCCTGGCCGCGCGCGTGCATGCCCGCATGCTCGACGCCGCGCCCTGGCGCCAGAAGGTGGTGGACTGGGGCCTGCGCATCGGCAAGCTGGCGCGCGCGGACCAGATGGACACCCGCGCGCGCTCCTGGTGGGTGCGCGCCCAGCTGCCGCTGGCCGACGCGCTGGTGCTGCGCCCGCTGCGCGAGCAGCTGGGCCTGAAACGCGCGCGCATCGCCTTCACCGGCGGCGCGGCGGTGGCGCCCGACATCTTCCGGCTGTTCGCGGCCATGGGCGTGATGCTGCGCAACGTCTACGGCTGCAGCGAGTTCGGGCTGATCACGGTGCACCAGGGCGAGCGCGTCAACGCCGAGACCATCGGCGAGACCGTGGCCATGGCCAGCGCCTGGGGCGTGCCGATGGAGTGGCGCGTGACCGACGGCGGCGGGCTCGAAGTGCGCGGCGGCGCGGGCTTCTCGGGCTACTGGGGCAAGCCCGAGAAGAGCGCCGAGAAGATGAACGAGGGCTGGTTCCAGACCGGCGACGCGGTGGGCCAGGGCCCCAGCGGCAACGAGCTCATCTACTACGACCGCGTGGAGCACATGAACCGGCTGCAGGGTGGCCACCTGTTCTCCAAGCAGTTCATCGAGGTGCGGCTGCGCTTCTCGCCCTACATCCGCGAGGTGATGGTGGTGGGCGACCCGACGCGTTCGCACGTGACCGCGCTGGTGAACATCGACGGCGAGGTGTTCGGCCGCTGGGCCGAGCGCAACGGCGTGTCCTTCACCACCTTCACCGACCTGTCACAGCGCCCCGAGGTGCTGGCCCAGGTCGCCAAGGAGATCGCGGTCGTGAACCGCACGCTGCCCGAGGCGGCGCGCCTGAAGCACTTCGTGAACCTGCCCAAGGAGCTGGACGCCGACGAGGGTGAGTTGACGCGCACCCGCAAGCTCAAGCGCGACTTCATCGAGCAGCGCTATGGCGCGTTGATCGAGGCGATGTACGACAACCGGCCCGCCACAGGGATCGAGATCCCGGTGCGCTACCAGGACGGCCGCGCCGGCGTGCTGCGCGCGGACGTGACCACCGGCCACGTGCCGGCTTCGATCGCCCAGGAGACCTGACCCATGACCGATTTCTTCAACTACCTCTTCAACGGTTTCCTGCAAGGCCAGATCTATGCCCTGCTGGCGCTGGGCTTCATGGTGATCTACCGCGCCAGCAAGGTGTTCAACTTCGCGCAGGGCGAGCTGATGATGCTCGGCGCCTACGCGGTGTGGACGCTCACGCTGGGCGCCGACCTCCCGCCCTGGCTGGCCATTCCACTGGCCTTCGTCTGCGCGCTGGTCTACGGCTGGCTGATCGAGCGGCTGTTCTTCGAGCGGCTGGTCGGCGAGTCGGTGTTCTCCATGGTGATGGTGACCATCGGCCTGGTGATCCTGATCCGCGGCATCGTGCTGGTGGTGTGGGGCGCGGCGGACCGCCAGTTCCCCGTGCTGCTGCCGCCCACGCCCTTCATCGTCGGCGACATGATCTTCCCGTCGTCGCTGGTGATCGGCGCCATTCTCACGCTGGTGGTGACGGTGGGCATGTCGTGGTTCTTCAACCGCACCCGCGCCGGCCTCACGCTGACGGCGGTGGCCGAAGAACCCACCACGGCGATCTCGCTCGGCATCTCGGTCAAGCGCGCGGTCACCCTGGCCTGGATGATGGGCTCGGTGATCGCCACGGCCGGTGCCATCGTGCTGCTCAGCGGCCGCTCGCTCACGGTGGGCACGGCCGACGTGGCCCTGGCCGCGCTGCCGGTGGCGCTGCTGGCCGGGCTGGAGTCCATCGGTGGGCTGATCCTGGCGGGTGCCATCGTCGGCATCGTGCAGGCCCTGGTGGCGGCCTATGTAGACCCTGCGATCGGCGGCTCGGCCTCGTCCATCGTGCCCTTTGTTTTCATGCTGCTGATCCTGCTGGTGCGTCCCACCGGCCTGTTCGGCTGGCGCCATGTGGAGCGTGTGTGATGGACCCGTCCGGCATTTTCTTCACCAGCCACGCGGGCGACCGCTCCCTGATCCGCACGCGCGCGCAGTGGGTCTGCCTGGTTGCCCTGCTGCTGGTGCTGGCAACGCTGCCCTGGTGGGCCTCGGACCGCTGGGTCAGCATCGGCTACACCACCTTCATCACCGCCGTGGCTGTGATCGGCCTGCAGATCTGCACCGGCTACGCGGGGCAGATCAACCTGGGGCAGTCGGCCTTCATGGGCGTGGGCGCCTACGGCGCGGCGCTGGCCATGTCGGCCGGGTGGGACGCGCTGGCGGCCCTGCTCATCGGCGGCGCGGGCGCGGCCCTCTTCGGCGTGATGTTCGGCCTGACGGCGGCGCGCATCAAGGGCTTCTACCTCGCGCTCACCACCATCGCGGCGCAGGCGCTGTTCCACTTTCTGGTGCTCAACCTGCCGCAGGCCTGGCTGGGCGGTGCGGGTGGCCTGCACGTGGAGTCGGCCACGGCCCTGGGCATCTCGCTGAACAACGACCGCGCGATCTACGGCTTCTCGTTCATCGTGCTGGTGGTCATGACCATCGGGGCCTTCGGCATCGTGCGCTCGCGCCACGGCCGCAGCTTCGAGGCGGTGCGCGACGACGACGTGGCCGCCGGGATGATGGGCATTCCCGTGGCCGCCACCAAGGCGCGCGCCTTCCTGGTGAGTGCGTTCTATGCCGGCGTGGCCGGCGGCCTGTGGGTGGTGGCGCTGCGCCACGTGTCGGTGGAGCAGTTCACGCTGTTCAACGCGATCTGGATGATCGCCATGATGATCGTCGGCGGCCTGGGCTCCATCGTGGGGGCGCTGATCGGCACCGTGCTGATCCAGCTGGCGCGCGAGGGCGTGACCAGCCTGGGCCCGAGCGTCATCCAGTGGGTGCCCGCCGTGGGGCAGGACTTCGTCTTCGCCGCCATGAACGTGCTGCTGGGCACCGTGATCATTCTGTTCCTGCTCTTCGAGCCCAAGGGCGTGATGCACCGCGTGCAGATCACCAAGCAGGCGTACCGGCTCTGGCCGTTCCCGTACTGACCATCACGACAACAGGAGACAACATGCAAACACTGAAGCGTTGGGTGACCCGAACCGCCACCGCGGCCGGGCTGTGTCTGTCGGCGGCCCTGCCGGCCACGGCGCAGACCGTGTACCAGGTGCCCGCGATGTCCGATTTCTCGGGGCCGTTCTCGTCCATCATGCCGATGATGGCCGGCGGCCGCGAGGCGGTGGCGACCTGGTGGAACGCCGAGGTGGGCGCGAAGATGGGCGTGAAGATCGAGGTGAAGAGCTACGACACGCGCTACGACGCCGCGCAGACCGCCAGCCTGTGGCCCGGCGTGCTGGCCACCAGGCCGCTGGTGGGCCTCTCGGCCGGCGGGCCCGACACGGCCGCGCTGCAGCAGCGCCTGCCCACCGACAAGGTGGTGATGATCTCGGGCTCGGCGGCCAACGGCTCGGGCTGGCGACCCAACCAGTGGGTGCTCACGCCCCGGCCCACCTTCGTGCACGAGATCACCGGCTTCATCGAGTGGTACCAGAAGACCCGGACCCCGGGCCGCCCGGTGAAGGTGGCGATGTTCACCACCGAGGCCTCGCCCAGCTTCGCCGACATGGCCAAGGGCGTGTCGGCCTACGCCAAGGCCAGCCCCAACGTGGTGAACCTGGTGGAGATGGTCTTCGTGGACGTGCAGCCCACCGACGTGACGCTGCAGCTGCGCCGCGTGCTCAACGCGGGCGCCGAGGTGATCCTGGTGCCGACCAACATCCAGCAGGCGGTGGCCGTGAAGCGCGCCATGCAGGCCCTCGGCAAGAACGTGCCCATCGTGCACGGCCTGCAGAACTCGCCCGGCATGCTGCAGAAGCTGGTGGGCGGCATGGCCGCGATGGAAGGCGACTACGAGATGCACGGTGGCGTGATCACCACCGAGGAAGACACCGAGGCCAAGCGCTTCTACGACCTGCTGGTGGCCAGGCATGGCATGAAGGTGCCCTGGCACGCCATCACCTCGCTCGGCATGACGCAGACGCTGCTGGCGGTGCGGGCCATCGAGGTGGCCGCGAAGAAACACGGCCCCGACAAGCTCAGCGGCGAGCTGATCTACAGCGCGCTGATCGAGACCACCTTCCCCGCCAAGGACTTCTTCGGCCTCACCGGCGGCGACCTCGACTTCTCGGTCGAAGCACCTTTCCCCACCAGGGACCCGCGCATCAACATCGGCCAGGTGGTGGGGGGCAAGTTGACCACCGTGGCCAAGGGTGTGCCGGTGCCCAAACTGGGCAAGTGGTGAGCCTCTTTTCTCTTCATTCCAACCAGGAGACAACACGATGAAAGCACTGAAACACTGGGCCGCCCAGGCCGCCTTGCTGGCGGGGATCGCCGCCTCGGCCGTCACGCCCGCCGGCGCGCAGACCGTGTACCAGATCCCGGCCCTGTCCGACTACTCGGGCCCCTTCGCGGCCATCATGCCCATGGTGGGCCCGGGCCGCGAGGGCGTGGTGAACTGGTGGAACGCGGAAGTGGGCAGCAAGCTGGGCGTGAAGCTCGAGCTCAAGACCTACGACACGCGCTACGACACCGCACAGACCGCCAGCCTGTGGCCCGGCGTGCTGGCCACCAAGCCGGTGATCGGTCTCTCGCTCGGTGGCCCCGACACCTCGGCCCTGCAGCAGCGCCTGCCCACCGACAAGGTGCCCATGATCCTGGGCTCGGCCGCCAACGGCTTCGGCTGGCGCCCCAACCAGTGGGTGCTGGCCACGCGGCCGACCTTCGTGCACGAGGTCACCGGCTTCATCGACTGGTTCCAGAAGACCAAGACGCCGGGCCGCCCGACCAAGGTGGCGATGTTCACCACCGAGGCCTCGCCCACCTTCGCCGACATGGGCAAGGGCGTCATCGCCTACGCCAAGGCCAACCCCAACGTGGTGAGCCTGGTCGAGATGGTCTACGTGGAGCCCCAGCCGGCCGACGTGACCCTGCAGCTGCGCCGCGTGCTCAACGCGGGCGCCGAGGTGGTGCTGGTGCCGTCCAACATCCAGCAGGCGGTGGCGGTGAAGCGCGCCATGCAGACCCTGGGCAAGAACGTGCCCATCGTCTACAGCCTGCAGAACTCGCCCGCCATGCTGCAGAAGCTGCTGGGCAGCCTGTCGGCCATGGACGGCGACTACGAGGTGCACGCCGGCGTGATCGCCACCGACGAAGACACCGAGGCCAAGAAGTTCTACGACATGCTGGTGGCCAAGTACGGCGTGAAGGCGCCCTGGCACTCGATCACCACCATCGGCATCAACCAGACCCTGGTGCTGGTGCGCGCGGTGGAGGCGGCGGCGAAGAAGAACGGCGGTGACAAGCTCACCGGCGAGATGCTCTACAACACGCTGATCGAGACCCACTTCCCCGCCAAGGACTTCTACGGCTTCACCGGCGGTGGCGACATCGACTTCTCGGTCGAGGCACCGTTCCCGATCAAGGACCCGCGCGTCAACATCGGCCAGGTGGTGGGCGGCAAGCTGACCACGGTGGCCAAGGGCGTGCCGGTGCCCAAGCTGGCGAAGTGGTGAGTGAGAGCAGTGCCGTGTCGGAACCGCTGATCGCTCTGAACAACGTCGAGGTGCTCTACGCCGACGTGATCCTTTCGCTCAAAGGCATCACGCTGGAGGTGGCCGCCGGGAGCTGCACCGTGCTGCTCGGCCCCAACGGGGCCGGCAAGAGCACCACCCTCAAGACCATCTCGGGCATGCTGGACGTGGAGGAAGGCCGCGTCGCCTCGGGCCACGTGCGCATGCTGGGCCAGGACATCACCGGCGCGTCCGCCGAGCGGATGGTGGCCGATGGCGTGGTGCACGTGGTCGAAGGCCGCAAGGTGCTGCGCCACATGAGCACCGAGCAGAACTTGGTGGTGGGCGGGCACCGGCTCACGCGCATGGCCGATGTGAAGCAAGGGCTGGAGCGGGTCTACGGCCTGATCCCGCGCCTGGCCGAGCTGCGCACGCGCACCGCCGGCTACCTCTCGGGCGGCGAGCAGCAGCTGCTGCTGATCGGCCGCGCCATGATGGCCCGGCCCCGCCTGCTGATGATCGACGAGCCTTCGCTGGGCCTGGCGCCGCTGATGGTGAAGGAGATCTTCGACCTGCTCGGCAAGCTGCGCGCCGAAGGCGTGTCGCTGCTGATCGTGGAGCAGCACGCGCAGGCCGCGCTGGAACTGGCCGACCATGGCTACATCCTGGAGAACGGCCGCGTGGTGCTCGAAGGCACGGCCGCCGAGCTGCGCGCCAACGAGGACATCCAGGAGTTCTACCTGGGCCATCAGGCCAGCGGCGAGCGGCGCAACTACCGCGAAGTCAAACACTATCGCCGGCGAAAGAGATGGCTGGGCTGACGCCCACCCCCGCGCCGCCTTCGGCGTCACCCCCCGGGGCGATGCCTGCCGACTGGCAAAGCCAGATCGGCGGCATCCTTGGCTGGGGCACTTCAGGCAACCGAGAAAAATCATGAACAACATGAACGGCATCGAATGGAACGTGGACGGCCAGGGCGTGGGGCGCATCGTGCTCAACCGGCCGGAACACAACAACGCGCTGGGCCCATCGAACGCGCCTGCGCTGGTGAAGGCCATCACCGAGGTGCTGGCGGGCCAGCCGCGCGTGGTGGTGATCGAGGCGCGCGGGCCGATCTTCTGCGCGGGCGGCGACATCCGCGAATTCGTGAAGGCCGGCGACCGGCTCGATGAACTGGTGGATGAAATCCTCGACGAGCTGCTGCCGGGTTACCTCCAGCTCGCGCAGGCCACCTGCCCCATCGTGACGGTGGTGGGTGGCCCGGTGGGTGGCGCGGGTGTGGGCCTGGCGCTGTGCGGCGACTTCGTGCTCGCCAGCGACACCATGAAGCTGCGCACCGGGTACGCGGCCATCGGCCTCTCGCCCGACGTGGGCGCCTCCTACTTCCTGGCGCGCCGCGTGGGCCCGGTGCGCGCGCAGCAGTGGCTGATGCTCAGCGACGCCGTCGACGCCGCGCAATGCCTGGCCGCCGGCGCGGTGGACCAGGTGTTTCCCGCCGCCGGGCTGGACGCCGCGGCGCAGGCCCTGGTGCAGCGGCTGTGCGCCTCGGCGCCGGCCTCGCTCTCGGCCATGAAGCGGCTCTCGCTCGAAGGGCCGGCCCTTTCGCTGCAGGCCTACCTTTCGCTGGAGCAGCAGCTGCTCAAGGCCTGCGCCCGCACCGCCGACGCACGCGAAGGCACCTCGGCCTTCGTGGCCAAGCGCACGCCCACGTTCACCGGCCGTTGAGTCGCCATGGCCTTGCCCGCCGAGTGGCGCACGCGCCTGAGGCTGCCGCTGATCGCGGCACCCATGCTGCACGTGTCCGGGCCGGCGCTGGTGGCGGCCGCCTGCCGCGCGGGGGTGATTGGCGCCTTCCCGGCCGCCAACTGCCGCCGGCACGGCGAACTGGCGGCGTGGATCGCGAGCATCCGCGAGGCCATCGGCGACACCGCGAAGGCCGCGCCCTTCGCCGTCAACCTCATCGTGCGCAGCGCCACGCTCGCCGACGACCTGGCCTGCGTGCTGCGCGAGAAGGTGGAGCTCGTGATCACCAGCGTGGGCTCGCCGGCCGCGCTGGTGGGTCCGCTGCACGGTGCGGGCTGCCGCGTGTTCGCCGACGTGGCCACGCTGGCGCATGCCGAGAAGGCGCTGGCCGCCGGCGTGGACGGCCTGGTGCTGCTGTGCGCGGGCGCGGGCGGGCAGACCGGCTGGGTGAGCCCCTTCGCGGGCGTGCGCTCGCTGCGCGCGCTGTTCGACGGCCCGCTGGTTGTCGCCGGCGGCCTGAGCGACGGCCATGCGCTGTGGGCCGCGCAGGCCCTGGGCGCCGACCTCGGCTACATGGGCACGCGCTTCATCGCCACGCCCGAGAGCCTGGCCAGCGAGGCCCACCGGCGCATGCTGGTGGACGCGGGCTGGGACGACATCGTGCCGTCCAGCGCGTTCACCGGGCTGCCGGTGAACTGGCTGCGCGCCTCCCTCGTCGATGCGGGCCTCGACCCCGATGCGCTCGATGCCAGCGCGTTGGAAGCCGACGCCGCCGAGCTGTACGGCACCCGCGAAACCCAGCAACGCCCCCGGCGCTGGACCGAACTCTTCAGCGCCGGCCATTCGGCGGCCGGCGTGCACGGCGTGTTGCCCGTCGCCGCGCTGGTGGACGAACTCGCCGGCCAATACGATGCCGCGCGCCAGCGCAGCCTGGGCTTCGCACCCGCCGGCCCCTCCCGTTTCCCAGGATGACCCTATGACCTCCACCCTGCCCACGCTGATCGACCTGCTCGCGCACAACGCCGTCGCCCACGCCGACCGCCCCGCCGTGATCGACGACGGCGCGCCGCAGTCCCACTCCCTGCTCTACGTGGCCGTGCAGCGGCAGGCCGCCGCCCTGTCGGCCCTGGGAGTCGGCCAGGGCGACCGCGTGGTGCTGGTCGCCGGCAACCGCGCCGAGGTGCTGGTGATGCTGGGCGCGGTGGCCTGGCTGGGCGCGATGCTGGTGCCGCTGAACCTGCGGCTCTCGCCGGCCGAAATGGCCCAGCAGTCGCGCGACGCCACGCCGGCGATGGCCGTGGTGGACGCCGCCTGCGCGCCCTTGTGGCAGGCGGCCTGGCCCGAGGGCATGCCCGGGGTGCCGACCGTGCGGCTCGGCGCGGCGAACGGGCCCTCGCCCGCCTATGCCGGTCCCGGCACCGCGCCGCCGGTGGCGCGGCAGGACGCCCCGGAACTCGGCGTGCTCATGCTGTTCACCGCCGCCGTGGAAGGCCACGCGCGCGGCGCGGTGCTGGCGCAGTCGCAGCTCACCGCCTCGGCCCGGCAGATCGGTGCCGTGTGGTCGCTCGGCGTGAACGACCGCTGGCTCGGCGTGCTGCCGCTGTTCCACGCGGCCGGCATCGGCCTCTCGCTCGCGCTGCTGGCCGCAGGCGGCACCTGCGTGCTGCTGCCGCGCTTCGACCCCGCCGCCGCCGTGGCGGCGGTGGAACAGCACCAGGTCACGGTGAGCGCCACCTTCGCGCCCATGCTCGGCGCCATGCTCGATGCCGCACAGACCAGCGGCGCCTCTCTGGCCAGCCTGCGCATCTGCATGGGTCTGGAGCCACCGGCCACGCAGGCGCGGTTGACCGCGCTGTGCCCTGGGGTCGGTTTCTGGTCCGCCTACGGGCAGGCCGAGGTGTCGAGCATGGTGTGCCTGGGGCTACAGAGCGAGCGCCCGGGCTCCGCCGGCCGCGCCGTGCCGCCTTCACAGATCCGCATCCAGGACGCGACCGGGCAGCCGGTGGCCGACGGGGCGGAGGGCGAGATCGCGGTGCGCGGTCCGACCGTGTTCCTGGGCTACTGGGACGTGGAAACGCGGCGCCCTTTCAAACCGGCCGACCCCTGGCACCGCACCGGCGACCTGGGGCGGCTCGACGCGGACGGCTGGCTGTGGTTCACCGGCCGCACGGCACACAAGCAGCTCATCAAGAGCGGGGGCGAAAACGTCTACCCGGCCGAGGTGGAACAGGTGCTGCTCGAACACCCGGCCGTGGCCGAGGCCTTCGTGTTCGGCCAGGCGGATGAGAAATGGGGCGAGGCGGTGCACGCGGCCTGCGCCCTCAAGCCCGGCGCGATAGCCACCGAAGCCGATCTGATCGGCTTCGTGGCGCAGCGACTGGCGCGCTTCAAGCGGCCACAGCAAGTGCGAATCCTGCCAGCACCGCTGACACGGGCCACGTGAAACGCCAGCCCTACCGGAACCTGTCCATGAATGCCCGGCATTTCGCCAGCGCCATGGACAAGGCCTTGACCTGAATCTGCTTCATTTGCACAGCCAGCAGGGCGTGGAGCTGCATGACGTCCTGCAGGTCACTCGGAGGCTGGAGGATGGGCCGCTGAACACGCACCATGGTCAAGTCCGTGCGGCGCACCGGCTTCGGCTGTTTGAAACCACCGTCGTGGACGGAGGGTCGGTGCCGCTTGTTCAACAACAGGCAGGTCGGCTCGGGCACATGCTTGGGCTCAGAGGGCAGAACAGGGGTCGACAAGACCATCGGTTCGTCGAGCTCCTGCCGGCACCACATCTCAGCCTTGGACCGCATGGGTGCCAGCCGGTTGGCATCCATGAAGGAGCGGTACTCCGCGAACAGCGCGGGATGGTGCCTGGAAAGGGTGGTCTCGGCTTGCGCGATCGCCCCCGTCGCGTCATCTGTCCACGCGCGCAGCAGCTCGGCGACGATGGCTTGCCTGGAAGGGTGCAGAAGGGAAAAGCGCTGTTGACATGCAATGCCGAGTCGGGAAATGGAAGTGGGTGTCATACGAAAAGTGAATCCCCAGGCAGATGCCTGGTGTCCTTCAGTGCGACACGGCGGAAGAAGATTCAGACGGGCCGTCCGCTCAGACCCTGCCGTCGGCCGTGATGGGCAGATCGTGTGAGGGTTGCGGGTGGCGCGTGCCATTGAGCAACGCACCGATCCAGGTGTGGCGCACGAACAGGCGGTAGCTGCCCAGGCAGACCAGCGTGGTGGCCGAGATGTTGATGGCGATCTTCACCAGGGCCGGCAGCGGCAGCTGGTAGAGCAAGGCGCCGAAAAGGATGGTGAGCGGGAAGTGCACCAGGTAGACCCAGTAAGCGCTGTCCGCGAGATACCCCAGCACCTTGTGGCGCGACTGCAGGAAGCGCAGGGCCAGGCCGATCGAGGCGAAGCTCCAGAGCCAGGCCGCGCAGTGAAAGCTGTAGGCGCCCAGCAGCATGGGGCCATGGCGGCGCGTCACCCCTTCGGAGAGCACGAAGAACACCAGGCCCACCAGGGCGCAAAGGAGCCAGCGGCGCTGGAACTGCGCGAACAGCACCGCCTGCTGGCCGTACAGCACCAGCCCGAAGGCGAAGTACACGCCGTAGTGCACCCACTCGTTCCAGGGCGGCAGGAAGGAGCCCGAGTTCACGATGAAGCCGCGCGGGTAGCCGGCGGTGGCGAACAGCAGCGGCAGCGCGAGCAGCGCGAAGCCCCAGGGCTGCCGCGCAACCCACGCGAGCATCGAAGCCACGGGGGTGAACCAGTGCCGGGGCAGCCGCATCAGCACGGAGGCGATGACGCAGAACCACAGCAGCAGCCACAGGAACCACATGTGCATGGTGCTGATGCCTTTGTCGGGCACGTTCGCGGCCACGGCCAGGTCGAACCCCCATTGGTTGAGGGCCAGCCGATTGAGGAAGAGCAGCACCGCGAGGCTGGTGAGCAGCCACAGGATGGGCCAGAAGATCGCGAACGGCAGGGCCAGGCGCGCGAGCCGGTGCCGCAGCAGGCCCGCCGGGCCACGCGACTTCGCCAGCAAGGCCGCAAAAAAGCCCGACAGGATGAAGAAGGCGGGCATGCGGAACACGTGGATGACGGTGATGAGGGCATCGGCCACCACGGTGCGCTGCTCGTCCAGCCAGACGTTGGGCATCGGGTGCGTGGCGTAGACGGCCGACACATGCAGCACGATGCCCAGCCACATGAGGATGGCACGCAGGTTGTCCAGCGCGTGGAGCCGGACACCAGCGGGCGCGGGCGGAGCGTGTTCACTCATGAGAGCGCCACATTAGCAGTTCGCGGGCGTTCGCGCCACCACCCGCGGGACCCCGCCGGCTGGCGGGGGCGGCCGATCAGCCCGGACGGATGTTGTTGCGCTTGATGACCTCGGCCATGGCGGCCGTGTCGCTCTTGATGCGGCGCGCCAGTCCTTCCGGACCGGTGCCGGCCACCTGCCAGCCCTGGCCGAAGATCTTCTGGCGGATGTCTTCGCGGCGCACGATCTCGGTCAGCAAGGTGGCCAGGCGGTTCACGTGCGCCTTGGGCAGGCTGTTGGGCGCGGCCACGGCGTTCCAGATCTCGAGCTGGAAGTCGCGCACGCCGGCCTCGCTCAGGCTGGGCACGCCGGGCACCAGGCTGCTGCGGCCGGCCGACGTGACGCCGATGGCCTTGAGCTTGCCCGCCGTCACCTGCGGCATGGCCAGGCCCGGGGGCAGCAGCGACATCTGCACCTGGCCCCCCAGCATGGCGGTGATGACCTGCGGGTTGCCCGGGTACGGCACATGCACCGGTGCGATGCCGGCGCGGCTCTTGAGCAGCTCCATGCCCAGGTGGGCCACGGTGCCCACACCGGGCGTGCCGTAGTTCCACTTGTCGCCGGAGGCGCGCGCGGCGGCGATGTAGGCCGCGCCGCTCTCGGCCACGCTGGCGGGCACGCTGAGCACCAGGGGCGCGACGGCGATCAGCGAGACGGGGGCCAGCTCGGTGATCGGGTCGTAGGTGGTGTCGGGGTTGAGGATCTTGGCGATCGTCATGTTGCCGTTGATCATCAGGCCGATGGTGTGGTCGTCGGTGGCGCGGGCCACGGCTGCGGCGGCGATGTTGCCGCCGGCACCCGGCCGGTTCTCGATCACCACCGGCTGGCCCAGGGCCTGCTGCAGCGGCTCGGCCAGGAGGCGCGCGGTGAGGTCGGGCGAGGAACCGCCGGGGAAGCCCACGATGATCTTCAGCGGCCGGCTGGGCCAGGCGGCTTGCGCATGCGCGGCGGGCAGCACGGTGGAAGCGGCCACGGCGGCGGCGGTGGCCAGGGCATGGCGGCGGGTGACGGGGGTGTTCTGGAAGTTCATGTCTGCCTCAGGTTTCGGGATGGATTCAAAAGGACTCTCACTGCGCCCGGGGGCACGACCGCCGCGCGCGAAACAACGCCCACCAGAGGCACCGAGGGTCCGGCTGCGCCGGCCCAAGGTGCCGTCCCCCCTCGAAGCGCCGAAGGCGCGCCACGGAGGGGGGAAGCCGCGCAGCGGCGCAGGGGGATGTCTCATCTCATCGGCTCGGGCGGTCCGTCGTAGAGCCACGTATTGTCCAGCAATCGTTCGCCCAGCATGCCCATGGCGGAGTCCCGCGCCCAGCGCAGCAGGCCCTGCGCGTGGAAGACCACGCCGTTGCGCTGCGAGAGCTTCTGCACGCGCGCGTTGCGCTGCCAGCGGGTCTGGGCGTAGCGCGACAGCCGCAGCGCCCAGTCGCTGCCGGCCTCGCGGTCCTGCGCCAGGCGCCCGAGCGTCCAGGCGTCCTCGATGGCCATGGCCGCGCCCTGCGCGAAATAGGGCCGCATGGGGTGGGCGGCGTCGCCCAGCAGGGCCACGCGGCCGCGCGCCTGTTCGTGCGGGCCGCGCAAGGCGGGCCGGTCGTTCAGCGGCCACAGCGTCCAGTCGGGAACGGCCGCGACCATGGCCATCAGCTCGCCGCAGGCGGGGCCCAGGGCGCGCCGCAGGTCGCTGGCGTGGGCCTCGTGCGTCCACGCCTGGGGGTCGTCGCCGGGCGGCAGGCTGCCGTGCACGACCGCCACGAGGTTGAACCAGTCGCCCTGCTTCACCGGGTAGTGCACCACGTGCAGGCGCGGCGCCAGCCAGGCCGTGACGAGGTTGGCGCGCAGGGGCGTGGGCAGGTCCACCGAGCGCACCATGCCCCGGTAGGCCAGGTGGCCGGTGGCGCGCACGGCCGGCCCGCCGAGCAGGCCGGCGCGCACCCGGCTCCACAGGCCATCGCAGCCGATCAGCGCCTCGCCCGACAGCGTCTCGCCGCCGTCCAGCGCCACCTGCACACCCTCGCCGTCTTCCGTCCAGCTCGCCAGCCGCGCGCCCAACCGCAGCTGCACTTCGGGTCGGCGCTGCACCGCGGCCAGCAGCAGGCCGTGCAGGTCGGCGCGGTGCAGGGTGGCGTAGTGCTGCCCGTGGCGCGCCAGCGCCAGGGCGCCCAGGCGCAGGTGGCCGAGCTGATTCGCGCGGTGGGCGTCGCGCACGCGCAGCGCCTCCGGGAACGCGGCGCAGGACTGCAGGGCGTCCATCAGGCCCCACTCGGCCAGCACGCGCACCGCGTTCGGCCCGAGCTGCAGGCCCGCCCCCACCTCGCCAAAGGCCTCGGCCTGTTCCAGCACCACCGAGCGCATGCCCGCGCGGGCCAGCGCCAGGGCGCAAGCCAGTCCACCAATGCCACCGCCCGCCACGATCACCTGTTGGTTCATGCGCGCGATTGTGCCGCCTGGGCGGGGCCGGCTATATTGGCCGACACCACGCCCTCCCGCCACGCCCGAGGAGTCGCCATGCTCAAGACCTACCACGGCAGTTGCCATTGCGGCGCCGTCACCTTCGAGGCCGACCTGGACCTCGCGCAAAGCAGCTACCGCTGCAACTGCTCCATCTGCCGGCGCAACCGCTTCTGGCCGGCGGTGGCAACGCCCGAGCACTTCCGCCTGCTGAGCGGCGAGGCGGACCTCACGCTCTACCGCTTCAACACGATGAAGAACCACCACCTCTTCTGCAGGCACTGTGGTGTGCGCAGCTTCGGCATCGGCAACGACACGCCGATGGGCCAGATGATCGGCGTGAACCTGGGCTGCCTGAACGATGTGACGGACGAAGAGCTGTCGAAGGTGCCGATCACCTACATCGACGGCCTGCACGACCGGCCGTCCGCGCCGGCGTTCTTCGCGCACCTCTGAGCCTGGCGGGCGCTGCGTGAGGTACCGCACCAACAGGCGCTCGGGAAAGCCTTAGGCTGGTGCCCCGAGCACCCGGAAAGGACCTCCGATGACCGCCTCCCTCCAGCCCGCCACCGCCCTGGCCCGGGCGGCCAGCCAGCCCTACCCCAACGACAGCAGCGAATACCGCACGGCGCGCACGGCGCTGCTGGCCGAAGAGATCGAACTGCGGCGCCACATCGAGCGCGTGGCCGCGCAGCGGCGCGCGCTGCCGCCGGGCGGCGTGGCGGCCGACTATGAGTTCCGCGACGAGAACGGCAAGACGGTGGGCTGGAAGGCGCTGTTCGACGCGCACGAAACGCTGGTGACCTACTTCTGGATGTACGGGCCTCAACGCGAGCGGCCCTGCCCGATGTGCACCGCGTTCATCGGCTCGCTCGACATTCCCGCGCGCGACCTCTCGCAGCACGTGGCGCTGGCGGTGATCGGCCGTTCGCCGGTGGAGCGGCAGCTGGCCTTCGCGCGCGAGCGGGGCTGGAAGAACCTGAAGTTCTACGCGACGGTGGGCGACCGCTTCGCGCGCGACTACCGGGGCCTGGCACCGAATGGCGAGGAGTGGCCCGCGCTCGATGTCTGGGTGCGGCGCGACGGCCAGGTGCGGCACTTCTGGGGCTCCGAGCTCGGCGGCACGGCCGACCCGGGCCAGGACCCTCGCGGCGCACCCGACCCCACGCCGCTGTGGAACATCCTGGACCTCACGCCGGGCGGGCGCGGCACCGACTGGTACCCCAGGCTGGACTACGGCAACGGCGCCTGAACGCGCGCGCGCCGAGGGACGAAGGGATCAGGCTTTCAGCTGGTCTTCGATGAACGCGACGACGCGCTCGAGGCGCTGCACGACCAACAGCTCGCCCGGCATGTCCGCAAACTGCGCCTGCGGCCCGAAGCCGATGACGGGTTTGTGGAACGCCAGGCACAGGCGCACCTCATCGTGGGTGCCGTGCGCACCCGGCAAGGCCACGACGACGTCGCTGCTCAGCACGTTCACGTGGTTGCGCGTGTGCAGCTCGGGTGGATCGGATGCGGCACGGCGCGGGAGCGGCGTGACGATCCGGATGTCGACATGCGCGTTGGGGTAGCCCTCCAGCGGCCGGAAACCGCGCTCGGGGTCGGCCAGGGTAGGCAGCACCCCGATGGCGCAACCGCGTCGGCCGGGGTGTTCGTGAAACGCCTTGCCCACGCTCGCCATCACGCCCTGGCCACCGCCTGTGAGCAGGTGGTGGCCGGCCTCGGCGATCCACGCGCCCAGTGGTTTGGCGAGCCGGTTCCAGGGTCGGGAGCCCGAACCCATGACGCCGATGACGGCCATGGCACCCAGGGACGTTCAGAACGCCTGGACGTTCCACTCGTAGTCGAGCGCCACGGCGCTCACCGCGGCCAGGCGCTCCTCGGGCGACTGGGACAGCGACGCCAGCAAGCGCGCATTGAACGCGTCGAGCGTCGCCTTGGCCTGGTCCGCCTGCGCGGGGTCCACCGCCTGGTCCTCGAACTTCTGCACATAGGAATGGGCCGCGACGCCCACCACGAAATACAGCGCGGCGTTGGCCGGATCCGTCTTCATGAGGGCGAACGCGCCTTTGTAGAACGCCTTGAACTGGTCGGTTCCCGCCAGGCCCTGCGCAAACGTCTGCGCGATGTGTTGAAAAGTCATGCCGGAGGTTCTCCTTTAGGCGGGGACAGGGGACACGGGGGAGGATGCGATGCCACCATGGGCCTCGGACCACGCCCCCGGGTTTCGAAGAAATGCGGCCCATTCCGCGACGGCCGATGGGTCGAACCCATCGCGCCCGCGCGCGGCATCGAGCACGTCCTGCCAGGTGCACAGGGCATGCACACGCATCTGGTGCGCGTGCAGCATCGCCGTGGCATCGAAGGTGCCGTAGTCGAACACCACGAAGACGTCGCGGACCACGGCACCCCGCGCGCGCAGGGCCTGGCAGAACGTGAGCTTGGACAGGCCCGCGGCCATCAGGTCGTCCACGAGCAGCACCGCCGAGCCGGGCGCCACCACGCCTTCCACCTGGGCCTGGCCCACGGCGCGCTTGCGAACGTATTGCAGGGGCAGGTTCAAGGCATCCGCCATCCAGGCCGCGAAGGCGATGCCGCTGGACTCCCCGCCCGCCACGGCGGCCAGGCCCTCCAGGGCGCCGGCGGCGCGAAGCCGGGCCAGGGCCTGCTCAAGCAGCACCTGCCGCGTCCGTGGAAACGAAATCAGTCGACGGCAATCCATGTACACCGGGCTGGCCCAGCCCGATGGCAAGCGGAAAGGCTCATCGGTCCGGCAGCTGACGCAGCCCGCCTCGATCAGCAGCTCGGCCACCGCATGGGCGGAGGATGGGTTGGGCATCATGGCAACTCCGTCAATGCATCCACCCGCTCCAGCAGGCGCCGCAAGCGCTGCGCGCCCGTGCGGCCCTTGTAGGCGCTCTTCCAGAGGCGGCCGATCATGTCCTCGTACAGGCGCACGGCCTCGGGTGAGGCGGTCACGGTGGCAATGCCGTTGCGCACGTTGGGCAACTCGCCCAGCCTGAAGGGGCTCACCGCCAGCACGGTGCGCTGGTTCCCGGAAAACAGCTGGAAGGTCGACGAGGGCATGGCGTCGTCGATCAGGCCGATCTGCACATTCAGCGGCTCGCTCTCCATCAGATCGGCAATGCGCACCACTTCGTTGCGCGCGGCCCGCACGCGCTGCATCCGGACCTCGTGCGGGAGATCGACCCGCCCGACCAGCCCCGTCAGCACGAAGCGCTCCAGCTCGCGCATGCCGATCAGGCTCACGATGCTCATGCGGCGCTGCTCGAAGAACCGCCGACGCTCGGCCAGGATGGTCAGCATGTCCTCCACTTCGCCCTGGCGCGCTTTGCCCTGGGGTTTTGGCGAGGCCTCGAGCAGCATTTCCCGCAGGTGCGTCAGGTACTCGTCGGAGGTCAGCAGCAAGGAAATGGGTTCGAAGTGGGCCAGGATGCGGTCGGATGTCTGCTCGAGCTGGCGCATGCGTTCGAACAGGCCCAGGGCGTTCGAGTAGTACTCGACTTCCACCCCCAGCAAGGAGGCCAGCGACGTGTTCAGCAGCTGGGCCAGCCTCTCCAGGGTCTCGATCTTGACGATCTCGCCCTTCTCCATGCGGTACACCACCGCGCGCGACACGCCGAGCTGCTCGGCCACATCCTCAGCCTGCAGCGACGCGCCGATGCGGTAGGCCTTGAGCCGGTTGCCCAGGTCCGCGTAGTCAATCGAGGAAGCTGGTGGCAAGACGGGTGTGCTCATCTCTTTTTCACTCGGTCGAATCAAAAAAGAGAATATAGGGCACCCGCTGGAAAAGACATACCCGCGTCGAACGGGCGCCCTCCCCCGGTTGCGCACCCTCCTGCGGCGCACCCGCGTGCGATGGGGACGAACGGACGATTTCATGGGCAGGCTCCGGGCCGTGGGTGAGCGATGGGGATGGCGCCGGGCGCACCTGCCAGGGCACGGTGCTCCCGCCCAGGAAAGGGTGGATCGCCGCGCCGCCGGGCAGCGCCACGTTGTCGGGCACCGTTTGCGGCGCGCGCAGCAGGGTGAGGGTGTCCTCGTTGGGCGAGAGGCCGTAGAACCGGGGCCCGTTGAGGCTCGCAAAGGCCTCCAGGCGATCCAGCGCGCCGGCCTGATCGAAGACCGTGGCGTAGGCCGCCAGGGCGGTGGGCGCGTTGAAGATCCCAGCGCAGCCGCAGGCGGATTCCTTCAGCGCGCGCGCGTGGGGCGCCGAGTCGGTGCCCAGGAAAAAACGGGCGTCGCCCGAGGTCGCCACCTGGATCAGGGCCAGCCGGTGGCGCTCCCGCTTCAGGATCGGCAGGCAGTAGAAGTGCGGCCGGATGCCCTGGGTGAAGATGGCGTTGCGGTTGAACAGAAGATGCTGCGGCGTGATGGTCGCGCCCAGGCGCCCGCTGTGATTGGACCGCACCACTTGCGCCGCCTCTTCGGTGGTGATGTGCTCCAGCACCACCTTCAGCGCGGGGAAGTCGCGCAGCAGCGGCTGCAGCGTGCGCTCGAGAAACACCGCCTCGCGATCGAACACGTCCACCGCCGGGTCCGTGCTCTCACCGTGCAGCAGCAGCGGCATGCCGATGGCCTGCATGCACTCCAGCGCCCGGGCCACCTTGGCCATGTCCGTCACGCCAAATTCCGAATGCGTGGTGGCGCCCGACGGGTACAGCTTGACGGCGCTGAACACGCCCTCTTCGTGGCCACGGCGCAATTCGTCGGGCGGCGTGTGGTCGCAGAGGTAGGCGGCCATCAGGGGCGTGAAGCGATCGCCTGCGGGCACCGCGGCCAGGATGCGCGCCCGGTAGGCGCGGGCCGCCTCCACCGTGGTCACCGGCGGCTGGAGGTTGGGCATGACCATCGCCCGCCCGAACCACCCTGAGGTGTAGGGCAGCACGGTGGCCAGCACGTCGCCATCGCGAAGATGCAGGTGCCAGTCGTCGGGGCGCCGGATCGTGATCAGGTCGGTCATGGTCGGCCTCTTCAGGCGATGCGGCTGGCCGCGACGGAGAGCGCCTGCACGCCCAGCATGAAATCGTCGAGGTCCATGGACTCGTGCGGGTTGTGCGAGCCATTCTGGTTGCGGATGAACAGCATCGCGCTGGGAATGCCCGCGTTGGCGAACAGCGCGGCGTCGTGCCCGGCGCCGCTGGGCAGGACTTCGCAGGCCGCGCCCTGGTCCGCGCAAGCCTGCGACAACAGGGCGCACAGGCGCTCGTCCATGGTGGCGGGCTCGCTCACCAGGCGGCGGTCGAAGCGGAAGGTCACGCCTCGCTCGCGGGTGATCGCACTCACCTCGGCCTGGACCAGCTGGTAGAAGGCTTCGAGCGTGTCCGTGCTCTTGCTGCGCGCCTCCAGGCTGAAGCCCACCTGCCCGGGAATGCGCGAAATGGCGTGTTCCGCCGTGTCCGTCTGCAGAATGCCCACCGTCACCACCAGATCGGTGCCGCGTTCCAGCAGGGCCCGCCAATGGGCGTCCAGCCGCATGACGAGGTCGGAGACGGCGAAGACGGCGTCGTGGCGGAGCCAGCGCGGCACCACGCCGGAGTGCTGGGCATCGCCCAGGCACTCGATGCGGTTGTGCCGGACGTTGCCACGGATGCCCGACACCACGGCCAGCGGCAGCTGGCGCGCCACCATCACCGGCCCCTGCTCGATGTGGAGTTCGATATAGGCCTTGACCGCCGCCTTGTCGATGAGCACCTCCTGCGCGCGGACCGCCTCGATGTCGGCACCGCTGTGCTTCATGCAATCGGCCAGGCACTCGCCGGTGCTGCGCTGGCGCAGCACCAGGTCCTCGGCGCCCAGTTGGCCGAACAGGGCGCCGGAGCCCATATAGGCCTTGCCGAACCAGGCGCTTTCCTCGCCCCGCAAGGCAATGGTCTGGATGGGCACCGCGGGACTGACGCCCTGGCGCCGCAGGGCCACCTGGCACAGCAGGCCCGCCACGACCCCGGCCAGACCGTCGAAGTTGCCGCCTTGCGGCACCGAGTCGATGTGCGAACCGATCCAGACCGAAGGCCGATCCACCGGTGCGTCCGGCAGCGAGAACACCACGTTGGCGGCCCGGTCCGAGGTGGCCACCAGCCCCTCCGAGTGCGCGAAGTCCCGCAGGTAGTTGGCCGTGGCGGTTTCGCCCGGTCCGTAGCTTTCCCGCGTCACGCCCACCCCGTCGAACGAGAGTTCACGGATGTCGGCAAAGAGTTTTTCGGCCAGGGGCCGAAGTTCAGCAAGGTTCATGGAAGTCGCCGGCGGTGGGCATCAACCCGATTGCTGGGCAAAGCGCAACCAGCGGTCGGACAGCTGCCGATCCAGCCGGACCTGGCCGGTCAACTCGCGGATGTGGGTCACGCCGGTCTCGTCGCAGAAGGCGTGAAGACCGTCGATGATCTTCTGCATCGCACCGGGATCGATGAACGATGCCGTGCCGACCTGGACGGCACTGGCACCGGCCAGCATGAACTCGACCGCGTCCTCGGCGGTCGAGATGCCGCCGCAGCCGATGACCGGGATGCGCACGCTGCGGTAGCACTGGTGCACCATGCGCAAGGCAATCGGCTTGATGGCGGGTCCGGACAAGCCCCCCATGACATTGCCCAGCTTAGGCTTTCGGGTGCGGACGTCGATGGACATGCCCAGCACCGTGTTGCCCATCACCAGGGCATCCGCCCCGGCCTCCTCGGCGGCTTTCGCCACGGCGGCAATGTGCGATGCGTTGGGGGTGAGCTTGACCCAGAACGGATGCGGGGTTCGCCGCCGGATGGCGCTCACCACCTTGTAGGTGGTTTCGGGCGTCATCGCGAAAGCCATGCCGTCGGCCTCCAGGTTGGGGCACGAGATGTTCGCCTCGATCACGGCGACCTCCGGCAGCGACATCTCCTCGATGGCCTGCGCGAACTCGTCCACCGTGTCGGCCGAGATGGACACGACGACCGGTGTGTCGAACCGCGTGTAGGGCGGCAGCACTTCGCGCCGGTAGTGTTCCAGGCCTTTGCTCGGGATGCCAATCGAGTTCATCATGCCGCCGTGGGTTTCGGTCACCCGCGGCGTGGGGTTGCCCGCGCGCGGTTTCGGCGAGACGCTCTTGATCACCAGCGCGCCCAGGCGGTTGAAGTCCAGCGCTTCGGCGTACTCGATCGCGAAGCAGCCGGAGGCGGGCATGACAGGGTTGCGCAGCACGACGTCGCCCACTTTGACATGGAGATCAGCCAAACTCCACCTCCCCCACCACCTGATCGATCGAGAACACCGGGCCTTCGCGGCAGACGCGCAGGAACCGCTTGTCGCCGCCGTGGTCGAACAGCCGCACACAGGAGAGGCAGACCCCCATGCCACAGGCCATTCGCTGTTCCATGGCGACTTCACCGCGCGTCTGCGGATAGTCCTTCAGCACCTGCTGCAGCAACATGAGCAGGCGGTGCGATCCACAGGTGTAGACCACATCGTGGTGCTGCGCGTCCATCAGCCGACGCACCAGGGCCTCGACCGCCTCGACCGACGAGCTGCCATCGCTGTCATGGACCACGTGCACATCGGCCTGCGCGCCGCGCAGGAATTCGTCGCGCATCAGGTCCTTGGGTGCGCGTGCCGACATCACCGCCGTGATGGCGATGCCCGAGCGCGCCGCCAGTTGCAGCAAGGGCGCCATGGTGGCCAGGCCGACACCCCGCGCCACCACCAGGATGCGCCGGACGCTGGCGTCCAGCACGAAGGTGTTGCCCAGGGGGCCGACGATGTCCATCTGTCCACCCACGGCCAGGGTCGCCAGGGCCTTCGTACCCAGGCCGGTCACGTTGTAGAGGAATTCGACGGTGCCGGGAGCGGGGCCGACGCCATAGACGCTCATCGGCCGCAGCAGGAAAGGCTTCATGTCGTCGGTCGACGGGCACTTGAGCTGGTAGAACTGCCCGGGCCGGGTGATGGCCGCGAGATCCACCTCGGCGGTGAGCCGGAGGTACTTGTAGCGGTCGTTGACCCAACGGTGCTCCACCACTTCGCAGCGGTGCGAGGCCACCGCCTCGGCATTGCGCTGGAAGCAGGCGCGCTCGGTCAGGGTGGCGCAGGCTCGCGGTGCGGCCGGGAGACGCTGGAGCGCTTCGGTCATTCCAGTTCCTTGCCCTTGAGTTCGGGAATGAGGAACACCGTGGCCACCATGTCCAGCAGGTAGATGGCCGCCAGCAAGGCGATGGCGATCTGGAACGAATAGGCGCTCACCAGTGCCCCCACGACCACGGGCCCGAACCCACCCACGCCGCGGCCGATGTTGAACAGCACGTTCTGCGCCGTGGCACGGGCCTCCGTCGGGTAGGCCTCCGACATCAGCGCACCGTAGCCGCCCAGCATGCCGTTCACGAACATGCCCAGCACGGCACCCGCCCACAACATCTGGATGGGATCGGTCAGTTGCGAATAGAACAGCACCATGACCACGGCGCCTGCCTGGAACAGCAGGAAGCTGGGCTTGCGGCCGATGCGATCGGCCAGCTGGCCGAAGATGAAGATGCCGGCCATCATCCCGAGGATGGTCACCGAGGTCCACAGGGCCGACTTGGTGAGGTTGAACCCGAGCTGCCTGGCCAGAAAGCTGGGCATCCAGATCATGATGCCGTAGTAGCCGAAGTTCTGCACCGAGCACAGCACCACGATGCCCGCGCTGATCTTCGCGGTCGCCTTGTCCTTCACCAGCAACCTGAAAGCCTGCCCCTTCGACGCCGTCTTGGCGGCACTGCGCACGAACACCTCGGGCTCATGCAGCTTGTTGCGGATCACCCAGGCCACCAAGGCGGGCAGCACCCCCACCAGGAACATGCCACGCCAGCCGATGACGGGCAGGAGCAAGGGCGTCAGCAAGGCGGCGCCGAGCACGCCACATTGCCAGCCCAGCGCCACGTACGAGGACACGCGCGCGCGGTGTTTGGCGGGCCAGGCCTCGGCCGCCAGCGCCATGCCGATGCCGAACTCCCCGCCCAGGCCGATGCCCGCGATCGTGCGGTAGATCAGCAAGTCCCAGTAGCCCTGCGCGAATGCGCACAGGCCGGTGAAGACGGCGAACAGCACGATGGTCCAGGTGAGCACCCGGATGCGCCCGTACCGATCGCTCAGCGCCCCGAAGACGATGCCGCCGAAGACCGCGCCCACCAGGGTCCAGGTCACCAGCGACCCGGCCTGGCTGGGCGTCAGTTGCAGCTCGGCCGAGATCGCGCTGAGCATGAAGCCCAGGATCAGCAGGTCGAATCCATCCATCGCATAGCCCACCGCCGAGCCTGCCAGGGCTTTCCAGCTGTAGCCATCCACCGCATCCTTCTTGCTCATTTGAGTCTCCACCCCGCAGGGCTTTCGTTGCACGGGACATCGCCGCAAGGTCTCGGCGAGGTTCGACATCTCTTCTATGTTTTGATACTAGTATCTTTTTTGATACTTGTCTCGATCGTGAGATAAGTGTTTTCCCCGATGCGACGGCCGGTGATGGGGCGTCAACGCGCGCGCAGAGGCCTGCGCCTCATGCCGACGGCGCGGTGTGATGGAGGGGAAATGGGAGGCGCTCAGCGCCGGGACTGCAGGCGCAGCCGGTGGCCCGAACGGTTCGCCGTTCAGGCCTTCTTCGTGGCGCGCCGACGCGCGGGCCGCTGCACCCCGTGCCGGCGCGTGCCCTCGGCGTTCAGAGGATGCGGTTGAACCAGAGCACGGACAGGCCCGCCGACAGCAGCGCGAGCAGCGAGGCGGCCAGGGCCAGCAGGCCGGAGATTTCGGTTTCCTTCTTCTCCACCGTCAGCCGCGAGCTCAGGGTCTCGTAGACCTTCTTGAGGTTCTCGGCGGTGCCGGCGTAGTAGTACTCGGCCTGCGTGGCGCGCGCCACTTCCTTGAGGCTGTCCTCGTCGAGCCGCACGCGCATGGACCAGCCTTCGAAGCCGATGATCTCGCCGTCCACCGTGCCCACGCCCACGGTGTAGACGCGCACCCCGCGCTCGGCCGCCATCTTCGCGGCCTCGGCGGTGTCCACACCGGTGGTGCGCTGGCCGTCGGTGAGCAGGATGATCGCGGCCGAGGTGTAGGAGCCCGGAGCCACCGGCGTGAAGGTCTTCTCGTCGGGCTTGGGCTGGTCGAGCGAGCGGCCCTTGGGCGCGAACGGATCGGTGTTGCGGCTGTAGGTCATGTCGCCGAGGTTGATGCGCTGCTCAGGGAACAGCTCGGAGAGCGAGACCACGATGGCGCTGCCGATGGCGGTGGCGCGCTGCAGCTGGAACTTGTCGATCGCGGCGACCAGGTCTTCGCGGCTGAGCGTGACGGGCTGCACCACCTGCGCCGAGCCTGCGAAGGCAACGATGCCGACCTTCACATGGCGCGGCAGTTCGGCCAGGAAAGCCTTGGCCGCGTTCTGCGAGGCCACCAGGCGGTTGGGCTTGACGTCTTCGGCGCGCATGCTGCCCGAGACGTCCATCGCCAGGATGATGGTCTGCTGGGTCGAGGGCAGCACGATGGTGGCCATGGGCCGCGCCGAGGCCAGCAGCATGATGCCGATGGCCAGCAGCAGCAGCACCGGGGGCACGTGGCGGCGCCAGCCCGGGCCCTTGCCCATGGCCTCGCGCACGATGGACAGGCTCGCGTAGCGCAGCGCGGCCTGCTTGCGCCTTCGCAGCAGCCACACGTAGAGCAGCACCAGCAGCGGCAGCGCGAGCAGCAACCACAGCAACTGCGGCCAGAGAAAGGTGACAGGCCAGCTGTTCATGATGGACGGGCTCCTTCGCGTGGGACGCCGCTGAAGCTGCGGCGGTCCCGGGTAGGCAACTGGGTGGGCACAGGGCGTGCGCCGGTGCCGTTGCGCGTCTCGCGCAGGCGGCGCTTGCGCAGGTCGATGAAGCGCAGCACGGCCTCGGCCAGGTCGTCGTCGGTGGACAGCTCCAGGGTGTCGACGCCGGCGCGGCTCAGGCTTTCGCGCAGCTGCGCCTCGCGCTGCGCGGCGATGCGCGCGAAGCGCTGGCGAAAGCCGGCGTCGTGGGTGTCCACCAGGAGCTGTTCGCCGGTCTCGGCATCGCGGATCGGGATCAGGCCGAGGTCGGGCAGGTCGAGTTCCAGCGGGTCGAGCAGGCGCACGGCGACCACGTCGTGCCGGCGCGCGAGTTCGCCCAGGGGTTTCTCCCAGCCGGGCTCGCTGATGAAGTCGGACACCACGAAGACGGTGGCGCGCTGGCGCACCGTGTGCACGGCGGCCTTGAGCAGGTCGGCGAGCTGGGTCACGCCGTTCTTCGCCTGGGCGTGCACCGGCGGCTGCAGCACCATCTGCATGAGCCGCAGCACCTGGGTGCGGCCGCCGCGCGCGGGCAGCACCGCGTCCACCACGGGCTGGCCGCGCGAGCCGTAGAGCACGGCGCCCACGCGGTTGCCGTGGCGGCCGATCAGGCGCGCGAGCACGGCGGTGAAGTCCAGCAGCACCTGACTTTTGCGCTGCTCGCCCGAGCCGAAGTCCACCGAGGGGCTGAGGTCGAGCAGGAACCAGGCGGCCATCTCGCGGTCTTCGGTGAACACGCGCACGTGCGGCGTCTGCAGGCGCGCGGTGACGTTCCAGTCGATGTGGCGCACGTCGTCGTGGTGCTGGTACTCGCGCAGGTCGGCGAGGTCGAGGCCGGAGCCGCGCATGAGGGTGCGGTGGTCGCCCTGCAGCAGGCCGTCGAGCCGGCGCAGCACGGTCCATTCGAGCCGGCGCAGCAGCGCCTCGGCCCGTCGCGCAACCGGCGTGGCGGTGGCAGCAGCCGAAGCTGTCTCATCACGTTTGCGAAACAGCCGGCCCAGCATGTCAGCCTCCCGGAGCGCGATGGCCCCATCCAGTGGTACCGAGGAACCGGCTTTGCCGGGCCTCAGGTGCCGCCCCCCTTCCAGGGGGGAGACGCCGAAGGCGGCGCAGGGGGTGGCTCATCATCTCAGGCCACCTTTTTCTCGTGCTCCAGCGGCCGGGCGGGCGCAGGAATGTGTTTCATGATGCGGCCGATCAGGGTTTCGCTGGTCAGGCCTTCGGACAAACCTTCATAGGAGAGCACCACGCGGTGGCGAAGCACGTCCGGCACGAGGTCGGTCATGTCCTCGGGCAGCGCGTAGTTGCGCCCGCGCAGCATGGCCAGGGCGCGCGCACCTTCCACCAGGCCGATGGTGGCGCGCGGGCTGGCGCCGAAGGTGATGAGGTGCGCCATGTCCTTGATACCGTGCTTCTCGGGCGTGCGCGTGGCCGAGACCAGCTTGACGGCGTACTGCACGAGCGAGGGGTCCACGTACACCTGCCGGCATTGCGCCTGCAGCGCGGCGAGCTGGTCGGTGGTGGCCACCGCGTTGACGTTGACGGCCGGACCGGTGACGCGCTCGACGATGACGAACTCTTCCTCGTCCGTCGGGTAGTCCACCATCACCTTCATCATGAAGCGGTCGACCTGCGCCTCGGGCAGCGGGTAGGTGCCTTCGGTTTCGATCGGGTTCTGCGTGGCCATCACGAGGAAAGGGTTGGGCACTTTGTGTGTGTCGCCAGCGATGGTCACCTGGCGCTCCTGCATCACCTCCAGCAGCGCGCTCTGCACCTTGGCGGGCGCGCGGTTGATTTCGTCGGCCAGCAGCAGGTTGGCGAACACGGGGCCCAGCGAGGTGCTGAAATCGCCGGTCTTCTGGTTGTAGATGCGCGTGCCCACGAGGTCGGCGGGCACCAGGTCGGGTGTGAACTGGATGCGCTTGAAGCGGCCCTGCACGACGTTGGCCAGCGTCTTGACCGTGAGGGTCTTGGCCAGGCCGGGCACGCCTTCGACCAGCAGGTGGCCCTGGGCCAGCATGGCGACCATGACACGTTCGAGGAACCGGTCCTGCCCGACCACCACGCGCTTGACCTCGTACAGGATCTGCTCCATGAGCTGGGCGGTGTCGGGGGCGGTGCTTTGGTCCATGGAACGCTCTCCAGGTTGTTAAACAACGCCCATCAGCGGGCGCAAAGGGATGTCTGCCAGAAACACCGCGGAACTGGCTTTGCCAGGCCGCTGGTGTTGCCCCCCGAGGGGGTCGCGCGAAGTGCGGCGGGGGTGCTCATGTCAAAACGGGGGCAGACCGGCGGCGCTGGCGGCGCTCTCGATCGGCACTGCAAAACCGATGCCAAGGAAGGTGCGGTGGCTGGTCGGGTTGAGGATGCCGGTGACGATGCCGACCACCTCGCCGTCCATGGTGACCAGCGGGCCGCCCGAGTTGCCGGGGTTGGCCGCGGCGTCGAACTGGATCAGGTTGCCAATCTCCTGCTCGCCCTCGGGCGACTTGAAGGCGCGGTCGAAACCCGAGATGACGCCCGACGAGGTGGAGGGGCCGATCCCGAAGGGAAAGCCCACCGCGACCACCTCGTCGCCGGGCACGAGGTCGCCGGTGGAGCGCATGGTGGCGGCGATCAGGTCGTCGGGGATGGTGTGGGCCTGCAGCACGGCCAGGTCGTTCTGGGCCTGCACGCCGGTGATGCTGGCGCCGGATTCGGTGCCGTCGGCGAACACCAGCTTGATGGTCTGCGCGTGCTGCACCACGTGCAGGTTGGTCAGGATGATGCCCTTGTCGACGATCACCACGCCCGTGCCCACCCCCATTTCCTGCTCCTCGCCCTTCTTGTCCTTGCCGTAGGACATGACGCGCACCACGGCGGGGCGGATCTTCTCCGCCGCGCGCGCGGCCTTGGACGGGATGCTCTGGGTGGTGAGGGTGCGCAGCACGGCCGCGTCGATGTCCTTCTGCGTCAGCGCCTTGGGCCCGTTCGCGCTGCCCTGCCAGGCGCTGGCGGCCAGCAGGGCCGCGAGCAGGGCCAGGGCCGACCACATGATCCGCGGGCTGGCCGCCCAGCGGGCGGCGGCGGCCCGCCAGCGGCTGCGGCGCGGGGAGGGAGCCACCGGGGTGTCGGCCTGCTCCACGGCCGCCTCGGCGCCTTGCGCGCCCGCCTTCGGCACCCCGGGGCGGGTGGACGGGCTGTACAAGGCAGGCTTTCGCATGGCGACTCCCGAAGGGCAGAACGAAAACACATCATGCCGCGTTGCGGCATCGGGCTCAAGCGCTCAACAATTGCCTGAGGACGTAGGGGAGGATTCCACCGTCACGGTAATAGTTCACCTCCACCGGCGTGTCGATGCGCAGAATGACGTTCACCTCGCGGCGCTCGCCGTTGGCGCGGGTGATGACCAGCCGGGCCTCGCTCTGCGGCAGCAGGTCGGGGTGCGGGACCACGTCGATGGTCTCGTCACCGGCCAGGCCGAGGCTTTCCCAGGAGTCGCCGGCCTTGAATTGCAATGGCAACACACCCATGCCGACCAGGTTGGAGCGGTGGATGCGCTCGAAGCTGCGCGCCACCACGGCCTTGATGCCCAGCAGCTGGGTGCCCTTGGCGGCCCAGTCACGGCTGGAGCCGGTGCCGTATTCCTCGCCCGCGAACACCACGGTGGGCACGCCGGCGGCCTGGTAGCGCATGGCGGCGTCGAAGATGCTCATCTTCTGGCCCTGCCCCACGCCGTCGAGCTGGTAGATCGTCCAGCCGCCCTCCTCGCGCGATCCGCCGGGCAAGGGGGCCAGCATCAGGTTCTTGATGCGCACGTTGGCGAAGGTGCCGCGCATCATCACCTCGTGGTGGCCCCGGCGCGCGCCATAGCTGTTGAAATCGGCCTTGAGCACACCATGCGCCAAGAGCCACTGGCCAGCGGGCGAGTTTTCGGCGATGTTGCCGGCCGGCGAGATGTGGTCGGTGGTGATGGAGTCGCCGAACAGCGCCATGACGCGCGCGCCACGCACCGCCGGCGGCTCGGCGGACGCCGTGGCCGCGAGCTGGAAGGTTTCGAAGAACGGCGGTTCGGCGATGTAGGTGCTCTTGGGCCAGGGGTAGGCATTGCCCGAGACGCCCTTGATGTGCTCCCACAGCTTGCCGGGCTCGCTGGCCACGCGCGCGTAGTTCTCGCGGTAGGCCTTGCCATTCATGGCGAACTTCATGAGCTGGTAGATCTCGTCGCTGCTGGGCCAGATGTCGCCCAGGAACACCGGCTTTCCGCCCTTGCCCTTGCCCACCGGCTCGGTCATGAGGTCTTTCATGACGTTGCCGGCGATGGCGTAGGCCACCACCAGCGGCGGGCTGGCGAGGAAGTTGGCCTTGAGGTTGGGGTGGATGCGGGCCTCGAAGTTGCGGTTGCCCGAGAGCACCGCGGCGCACACGAGGTCGTTCTGCGTGATGACGGCGTTGAGCTCGGGCGCGAGGTCGCCCGCGTTGCCGATGCAGGTGGTGCAGCCGTAGCCGGCGAGCGCGAAGCCGAGCTTTTCCAGGTAGGGCAGCAGGCCGGTCTGGGTGAGGTATTCGGTGACGATGCGCGAGCCGGGGGCCAGCGAGGTCTTGATGTGCGGCTGCACCTTGAGGCCGGCCTCCACCGCCTTCTTGGCCAGCAGGCCGGCGGCCAGCAGCACGCCGGGGTTGCTGGTGTTGGTGCAGCTGGTGATGGCGGCGATCAGAACGTCGCCGTTGCCGATGGTGAGATCGCCACGCGGTTCCTTGACCGGCGCGCTGGCGCGCACCGGCCGGTTGGCCACCATCTCCACCTCGAAGCGCGGCGCGCCTTCGGGCGTGGGCTTGGCCGAGGGCACGGCCACGGGCGCGATCTCGTTGTCGATGGCGTGGTAGCGCGTGTGCAGCAACTCGGCCGGGCGGTTGAAGCCGTTCTGGTCGTTGGGCTTGCTGAACAGATCGCAGAACTGGCGCGCCACCTGGCCGAGCTCGATGCGGTCCTGCGGGCGCTTGGGGCCGGCCAGACTCGGCGTCACCAGGCCGAGGTCCAGTTTGACCACCTTGGAGTAATCGATCTCGCCGCTGGCCGGCATGCCGAACAGGCCCTGGGCCCGGAAGTAGGCCTCGAAGGCCTCGATCTCGGCCGCGCTGCGGCCGGTGCCGCGGAAGTAGGCCAGCGTCTTCTCGTCTACCGGGAAGAAGCCCATGGTGGCGCCGTACTCGGGCGCCATGTTGGCGATGGTGGCGCGGTCGGGCAGCGCGAGCGAGGCCGTGCCTTCGCCGAAGAACTCGACGAACTTGCCCACCACCTTGTGCTGGCGCAGGATCTCGGTGACGGTCAGCACCAGGTCGGTGGCGGTCACGCCTTCGCGCAGGCGGCCGGTGAGCTCGAAGCCCACCACGTCGGGCGTGAGGAAATACACCGGCTGACCCAGCATGGCGGCCTCGGCCTCGATGCCGCCCACGCCCCAGGCCACCACGCCGATGCCGTTGATCATGGTGGTGTGGCTGTCGGTGCCCACCAGGGTGTCGGGGTAGTACATGCCGCCCTTCATGTGCACGCCGCGCGCCAGGTACTCCAGGTTCACCTGGTGCACGATGCCGAAGCCCGGGGGCACCACACCGAAGGTATCGAAGGCCTGCATGCCCCACTTCATGAACTGGTAGCGCTCGTTGTTGCGCTGGAACTCCAGCTTCATGTTGAGGTCGAGCGCCTGCTTGGTGCCATAGTGGTCGACCATCACCGAGTGGTCCACCACCAGGTCCACCGGCACCAGGGGCTCGATCTTCTTCGGGTCCTGGCCCAGGCGCTGGGCCACGCTGCGCATGGCGGCCAGGTCAGCCAGCAGGGGCACACCGGTGAAGTCCTGCAGCACCACGCGCGCCACGGTGAAGGGAATTTCGTCGGTGCGCGCGGTGTTGGGCTGCCATTGCGCGAGCTGCGCCACGTGCTCCGGGGTCACGCGCTCGCCATCGCAATGGCGCAGCACGCTCTCCAGCACGATGCGCAGCGACACCGGCAGGCGCTTCACCGAGGGGTACTGTTTGGCCAGCGCCGGCAGGGAATAGAAACGGCCGCTTTTGCCCGAGGCGGTCTTGAAAGTCTTGACGGTGGAGGCGAAGGGATGGGCGAAATGGCTGGTCGTGGGCATGTGGGGCTCCTGACGGAATCGGTGAAACACCGGTCCATTCTGTCAGGAGCAGGCTATTCCGTGCTGACAGCGATGAATTCCTTGCCGAACAGGAAAGCCTCCGGGGCCAAGGCACCCGGAGGACGCGCGTGCACGGCGCGCGGGGCGGGTGACGCTCAGGTCACAACCTGCCGGTGAGCAGCAGCACGATCACGATCACCAGCACGACGCCCAGCACACCGCTGGGACCGTAACCCCAGCCCCGGCTGTGCGGCCAAGTGGGAAAGACGCCAAGCAGGATCAGCACCAGGATGATCAGGAGGATGGTACCGAGGGTCATGGTTTTTTCCTTTTTTCAGAGAGCCTTGCCCAATGACGGCCTATCCATCAATGGCGCGCACCCAGCGTAGGCGCTGAGGGCGCGCGCATCTGTTCGCTGGCGCACATGGCTCAGGCCAGGGCGGCTGGCCGCTGGCGCCGCAGCGCCATCCACTGCAGCTCGGCCAGCACCAGCACCGCCACGGCCTGGACCACCAGGTAGGCTTGGCCCAGCGGCGTGGGCGAGACCAGGCCGCCAAACAGCAGCGCGAGGCAGGCCGCCACCCAGGCGAAATTGCCGAGCACCAGCACGCCCAGCAGCGCGCGCGACGGCGTGGCCTGCAGGGCCAACGTGCCGGCCAGGGCGACATAGAGCAGCAACAGGATGCCCGAGGCGCTGAGCAGCGCGCCGGGCAGGCCCAGCAGGGCGGACAGCGAGCCGGTCAGGGCCAGGTGCAGCACGGCGGTGCCGGAGCCGGACAGGGCATCGGCCCAGAGCACGCGGCGCAGGCCGACCGGGGAAGTGAGGGAAGCGATGAGGGACATGGTGCACTCCTTGATGAGGTGAGGACGGATGGAAGTCAGGGCATCCGGGGTGCATGGTCGGCCGGCGGGTGCGCGGCGTCCATGACGTGGCAGGGCATGGCCGGTCGGCACCCGGGTGCCCTACCATGCCGCCCATGAACGCCCTGACCACCCCCTCTCCATTCGGCGAACGCCTGCGCCACTGGCGCCAGCGCCGCCGCCTGAGCCAGCTCGACCTGGCGCACGTGGCCGATGTGTCCACCCGGCACCTGAGCTACGTGGAGACCGGCCGCGCCAGCCCCAGCCGCGACATGGTGTTGCGCCTGGTCGACCGGCTCGAGGTGCCTCTGCGCGAACGCAACGCGCTGCTGGAAGCCGCCGGGTACGCCCCGATGTACCGCGAGCGCCCGCTGGACGCGCCCGACATGGCCTCGGCGCGCGCGGCGGTCAAGCGCATCCTGGACTGCCACGAACCCTGGCCCGCGCTGGCGATGGACCGGCACTGGAACCTGGTGATGGCCAACCGGCTGGTGCCGCTGCTGATGGCGGGGGCCTCGCCCCGGCTGCTGGAGGGCCCCGTCAATGTGCTGCGCCTGAGCCTGCACCCCGAGGGGCTGGCGCCGCGCATCGCCAACCTGCGGCAATGGCGCGAGCACCTGTTCGAGCGCCTGCGCCAGCAGATCCACGCCACCGGCGACGAGGCGCTGGCCGCGCTGCTGTCCGAACTCAAGGGCTACCCGGAATCGTTCGGCAACGACGCCGGCACGCTGCCGGGCGAGCACCATGGCGTGCTGATGCCTTTCCAGTTCAACACCGGCCATGGCGTGCTGAACCTCGTGAGCACGACCACGGTGTTCGGCTCGCCGGTGGACATCACCCTGCAGGAGCTGGCGCTGGAGACCTTCTTTCCAGGCGATGAAGCGTCTGCCGAGTTGCTCAGGCAACTCGCCGCGCAGGCGTAAAAAAGCCGCTGCAACCGCAGCGGCTTTTTTATCCAGGGCGCCGAGGGTCCGGCTCCGCCGGCCCTCCAGCGCCGCCCCCTGAGGGGTGACGCCGAAGGCGGCGCGGGGGGTCCCTTTTACGCCGCCACGCCTTTCGCGGCCTCGGCGTACTCCTCGATCTGGTCGAAGTTCATGTACTGGTAGATCGCCGCGCCGTCCTTGTTCACCACGCCCATCGCCTCGTGGTACTCGGCCACGGTGGGGATGTGGCCCAGCTTGGAGGCAATGGCCGCGAGTTCGGCCGAGGCGAGGTACACGTTGGTGTTCTTGCCCAGGCGGTTCGGGAAGTTGCGGGTCGAGGTGGACACCACGGTCGCGCCTTCGCGCACCTGCGCCTGGTTGCCCATGCACAGCGAGCAGCCGGGCATTTCGGTGCGGGCACCGGCGGTGCCGAACGCCGAGTAGTGGCCTTCCTTGATCAGCTCGCTCTCGTCCATCTTGGTCGGCGGCGCGACCCACAGCTTGACGGGAATGTCGCGCTGGCCGCCCAGCAGCTTGGCTGCGGCGCGGAAGTGGCCGATGTTGGTCATGCACGAACCGATGAAGGCTTCATCGATCTTGGTGCCGGCCACCTCGGACAGGGTCTTGGCGTCATCGGGGTCGTTCGGGCAGCAGAGGATGGGTTCCTTGATGTCGGCCAGGTCGATCTCGATCACGGCGGCGTACTCGGCGTCCTTGTCGGCTTCGAGCAGGCTGGGGTTGGCCAGCCAGGCTTCCACCTTCTCGATGCGGCGCTTCAGGCTGCGGGCATCGGCATAGCCCTGGGCGATCATGTTCTTCATCAGCACCACGTTGCTGGTGAGGTATTCCTTCACCGGCTCGGGGTTGAGCTTGATGGTGCAACCGGCGGCCGAGCGTTCGGCCGAGGCGTCGCTCAGCTCGAAGGCCTGTTCGACCTTCAGATCCGGCAGGCCTTCGATTTCCAGGATGCGGCCCGAGAAGATGTTGATCTTGCCGGCCTTGGCCACGGTCAGCAGACCGGCCTTGATCGCGTACAGCGGGATCGCGTGCACCAGGTCGCGCAGGGTCACGCCGGGCTGCATCTGGCCCTTGAAGCGCACCAGCACGGATTCGGGCATGTCCAGCGGCATCACACCGGTGGCGGCGCCGAAGGCCACCAGGCCGGAGCCGGCGGGGAAGCTGATGCCGATCGGGAAGCGGGTGTGCGAGTCGCCGCCGGTGCCCACGGTGTCGGGCAGCAGCAGGCGGTTGAGCCAGCTGTGGATCACGCCGTCGCCCGGGCGCAGGGCCACGCCGCCGCGGTTGCTGATGAAGGCGGGCAGCTCGCGGTGGGTCTTCACGTCCACGGGCTTGGGGTAGGCGGCGGTGTGGCAGAAGGACTGCATCACCATGTCGGCGCTGAAGCCCAGGCAGGCCAGGTCCTTCAGTTCGTCGCGCGTCATCGGGCCGGTGGTGTCCTGCGAGCCGACGGTGGTCATCTTGGGTTCGCAGTAGGTGCCGGGGCGCACGCCGAAGCCTTCCGGCAGGCCGACCGCGCGACCCACCATCTTCTGCGCCAGGGTGAAGCCTGCCTTGGTTTCGGCGGGTGCCTGCGGCAGGCGGAACACCGTGCTGGCGGGCAGGCCCAGGAACTCACGCGCCTTGGCGGTGAGCGAGCGGCCGATGATGAGGTTGATGCGGCCGCCGGCGCGCACTTCGTCGAACAGCACGTCGCTGCGCAGCTGGAATTCGACCAGCGTGGCGCCACCCTTGGTGATCTTGCCGTCGTAGGGGTGGATGTCGATCACGTCGCCCATTTCGAGCTTGCTCACGTCCACTTCGATCGGCAGCGCGCCCGAGTCTTCCTGCGTGTTGAAGAAGATGGGGGCGATCTTGCCGCCCAGCGTGACGCCGCCGAAGCGCTTGTTGGGCACGAAGGGAATGTCCTGGCCGGTGGCCCAGATCACGCTGTTGGTGGCTGACTTGCGGCTGGAGCCGGTGCCCACCACGTCGCCCACGTAGGCCACGAGGTGACCCTTCTTCTTCAGGTCGTCGATGAACTGCATCGGGCCGCGCTTGCCGTCTTCCTCGGGCTTGAAGGCCGCGCCTTCGCGCGTGTTCTTCAGCATGGCGAGGTAGTGCAGCGGGATGTCCGGGCGGCTCCAGGCGTCGGGTGCGGGCGAGAGATCGTCGGTGTTGGTTTCGCCGGGCACCTTGAACACGGTCACGGTGATGGTCTTGTCGACTTCGGGGCGGCTGGTGAACCACTCGGCGTCGGCCCAGCTCTGCATCACCTGGCGGGCCTTGAGGTTGCCGGCCTTGGCCTTCTCGGCCACGTCGTTGAAGAAGTCGAACATCAGCAGGGTCTTCTTCAGGCCCTCGGCCGCCACGCTGGCCACTTCCTCGTCGTCCAGCAGCTCGATCAGCGGATGCACGTTGTAGCCACCCACCATGGTGCCCAGCAGCTCGGTGGCCTTGGACTTGGAGATCAGGCCCACCTTCACGTCGCCGTGCGCCACGGCGGCCAGGAAGCTGGCCTTGACCTTGGCCGCATCGTCCACGCCGGGCGGCACGCGGTGCGTGATGAGGTCCAGCAGGAAGGCGTCCTCACCGGCCGGCGGTGCCTTGATCAGCTCGATCAGGTCGGCGACCTGCTTGGCGTCCAGCGGCAGCGGAGGAATGCCCAGCGCGGCGCGTTCGGCGGCGTGGGCGCGGTAGTCGGTGAGGAAGGTGGACATGGGGTTCTCCAGTGGGGAAGTGAAATTCGTGGGGCAGAAAACAGGTGGGGACGGGGCAAGCAAGCTCAATGCCGCAGGGCGGCGGGTTCGGCGAAGTGGGCTTGCACCGTGTCGGGCAATGGCAGGCCGGTCTGGTGCGCGCGCTCCAGCACCTGCCAGAAATAGCGGTAGCTCGCCCGGTCGTGCAGGCGGCCTTCGAACTGCACCGGCGCCCAGTCGGCGGCCAGGGCGCGCTCGATGAGGGCGGCGGCGGTGTGAACCTCGCTCGCCTGGGGCGCGAACGCGGCCAGGATGGGGCGGATCTGGTCAGGGTGGATGCTCCACATGCGCGTGTAACCGAGCTCATGGGCGGCCTTGCGGGCCGCCTGCTGGAGGGCATCCAGGTGCTTGAACTCGGTCACCACGCAATGCGAGGGCACCTTGCCGTGCGCATGGCAGGCCGAGGCGATCTCCAGCTTGGCGCGCAGCACCAGCGGGTGCGAGAACTGGCCGGCGGCGCTCATGCCGTCGGCCGGGATGGCGCCGCCGTGCGCCGAGACGAAGTCCATCAGGCCGAAGCTGATGCTCTGCACCCGGGGATGCGCGGCGATGTCGAAGGCACGGTGCACCGCAGCGGGGGATTCGACCAGCACGTGCAGGGGCAAGGCCCGGGCACCGGCGGCGTCGAGGGCGTCCGCCGCGCGCTGCACGTCGGCCACCGATTCGACCTTGGGCACCATGAGGTGGGCCAGGCGATGGCCCGCGCGCGCCGCGACGGTGGCCACGTCGGCGTCGAACGCCGGGTGGTCCACCGGGTGAACGCGCACCGCCACGCGCGCCTCGGGCGCCGCGGCCAGGGCCAGTTCGGTCACCAGCGCGGCGTGCTCGGCCTCCCCGCCCACGGGCGCGCCGTCCTCGCAATCGAGCGTGACGTCGAAGACGCAGGTGCCGAACTCCTCGGCCATCTCGGCCTGCAGCGCCAGGCTCTTGCGCATCCGGGCTTCCACCCCGCTGTAGTGGTCGCAGACCGGCAGCGCGAACGCACCGGCCTGGGCACCAAGCAGGATGTGGCGAGGATGGAGCGGAGCCAAGGCGCGGTTACCAGCCGATTACAGGAGGTGCTTGACGCCGTCCTGCTCACCCTTGAGCTCGTCCAGCGTCTTGTTGATGCGCTCTTGCGAGAAGGCGTCGATTTCCAGGCCTTCGATGATCTTGTACTTGCCGCCTTCGGTGGTGACCGGGAAGCCGAAGATCACGTCCTTGGGAATGCCGTATTCGCCGTTGGAGGGCACGCCCATGGTGACCCACTTGCCGTGGGAGCCCAGGGCCCAGTCGCGCATGTGGTCGATGGCGGCATTGGCGGCCGAGGCGGCCGACGACAGGCCACGCGCCTCGATGATGGCGGCGCCGCGCTTGCCCACGGTGGGCAGGAAGGTGTCGGCGTTCCAGACCTGGTCGTTGATCGCGTCCTTCACGCTCTTGCCGCCGATGGTGGCGAAGCGGTAGTCGGCGTACATGGTGGGCGAGTGGTTGCCCCAGACGGTGAGCTTCTCGATCTCACCGACCTTGCCACCGGTCTTGGCGGCGATCTGGCTGGCGGCGCGGTTGTGGTCCAGGCGAAGCATGGCGGTGAAGTTCTCGCGCGGCAGGCTGGGCGCGCTCTTCATGGCGATGTAGGCGTTGGTGTTGGCGGGGTTGCCGACCACCAGCACCTTGACGTCGCGGCTGGCGACCTTGTCCAGCGCCTTGCCCTGGGCCGTGAAGATCTGGGCGTTGGCAGCCAGCAGGTCGGCGCGCTCCATGCCGGGGCCGCGGGGACGGGCACCCACCAGCAGGGCGTAGTCGGTGTCCTTGAAGGCGGTCGTGGGGTCGCTGTGGGCTTCCATGCCGGCCAGCAGCGGGAACGCGCAGTCTTCCAGTTCCATCATCACGCCCTTGAGCGCCTTCTGGGCCTTCTCGTCCGGGATTTCCAGCAGCTGCAGGATCACGGGCTGGTCCTTGCCCAGCATCTCGCCGGAGGCGATGCGAAACAGCAGGGCGTAACCGATCTGGCCAGCGGCGCCGGTGACGGCAACGCGAACGGGCTTCTTGTTCATGGTGAAAACTCCGGAAAAGGACGTTGGGGAAGAGAGAAATGACGAGGCGGACGAACCCCCTGGACAGCCCGTGAGTGTACCCTCGCAAACCCTGATACGTCAATTTGTCTTATGTCTTATATAAGATATGATTGAAGTCATGAGCGCCCTCCCGATGGCGCCCGCAAACCATGGCCACCTCACCCCAGAATCCCACCGACGCGGCACCTGCAGAGGCCGGCGCCCCCGTGTTCGAGAACACCGCGCCAGCCTTCAGCCCGCTGTACCAGCAGATCAAGACCCTGATCCTGCGCAGCCTGCAGGCGGGCGAGTGGAAGCCGGGTGACATGATCCCGAGCGAATTCGACCTGGCCGCGCGCTTTCGCGTGAGCCAGGGCACCGTGCGCAAGGCGATCGACGAACTCGCCACCGACAACCTGCTGGTGCGCCGCCAGGGCAAGGGCACTTTCGTGGCCACCCACGCCGAGCAGCACATCCAGTACCGCTTCCTGCGCCTGCTGCCCGACACCGGCACGCTGGAAGACCAGGGACCGGCCGAGCGCCGCATCGTGGAATGCCGCCGCCTGCGCGCGCCGGCCGAAGTGGCGCGCCAGCTGTCCCTGCGCACGGGCGACGCCGTGCTGCAGGTCAAGCGCGTGCTGGCGTTCGCCGGCATCCCCGCCATCGTGGAAGAACTCTGGCTGCCAGGCGGCCCCTTCAAAGGCCTGACGATCGAGGCGCTGTCGGAAGACAAGGGCCCGATGTACGCCCTGTTCGAAACGCAGTTCGGCGTGCGCATGGTGCGCGCGGTGGAAAAGATCAAGGCGGTGAGCGCCGACGAAGACACCGCCACCCTGCTGGGCGTCGCGCCCGGGCACCCGCTGCTGAGCGTGGAACGCCTGGCCTACACCTACAACGACGAACCCATGGAGTTGCGCCGCGGCTACTACCGCACCGACGCACGCCATTACCGCAACGAGCTGAGCTGATGGCGCACCCAGCCGGAGCCCCGGATATCGGGGAGCGTCCGAGTGCCGGACTGCGGTTTGGTGCATTGCAATAGAATTTGACGCGCCTTGGCATTAGTTACCAACGAGTTACCAAGCCGCGACGACCCCTCCCTCCCCGGAAGAAAGCCCCACCATGACCGAGTTGACCAAGAAGCGGCCCGAGTTCCGCAACATCAACGCCTTCAAGGATCTCACCACCTACCGCCTGCCTCCGGCCGGCTGGGTGTCGATCCTGCACCGCGCCAGCGGCGGCCTGATGTTCATCCTGCTCCCCCTGATCGTCTGGCTGTTCGACACCTCCGTGTCGTCCGAGCTGTCCTTCGAACGTTTCAGCTCGGCGTTTTCCGCCGGCATCGGCTTCGTGCCGGGCTGGTTCTTCAAGCTCGTGGTGCTGTCCATCATCTGGGCCTACCTGCACCACCTGATCGCCGGCGTCCGCCACCTGTACATGGACGCCTGCCATGCGGTGAGCAAGGAATTCGGCCGCTCTTCCGCCATCGTCACGCTGGTGCTGAGCATCGGCCTCACGCTGGTGCTGGGCGCCAAGCTGTTCAACCTGTATTGATTGAGGGTCAGATCTTCAGCTCTGACCCCAACTGACTAGGAAACATATTCATGTCCGTCAACTACGGTTCCAAGCGCGTCGTCACCGGCGCCCACTACGGCCTGCGCGACTGGCTCGCCCAGCGCATCACCGCCGCCCTCATGGCGATCTTCACCCTGATCGTGCTGCTGCAGGTGCTGTTCATCAGCGGCCCCATCGGCTACGAAAGCTGGGCCGGCATCTTCGCCCAACAGTGGATGAAGGCCCTGACCTTCGCCGTCTTCCTGGCCCTGGCCTACCACGTGTGGGTCGGCATGCGCGACATCTGGATGGACTACGTCAAGCCCGCCGGCATCCGCCTCGTGCTGCACGTCTTCACCATCGTCTGGCTCCTGTCCTGCCTGGGCTGGGCCGTTCAAGTTCTCTGGAGGCTCTGAAGCCATGACCGCATCCGCATCCCTTCCCAAGCGTCAGTTCGACGTGGTCATCGTCGGCGCCGGCGGCTCCGGCATGCGCGCCTCGCTGCAACTCGCGCGCGCCGGCCTCAAGGTGGCCGTGCTCTCCAAGGTGTTCCCCACCCGCTCGCACACCGTGGCGGCCCAGGGCGGCATCGGCGCCTCGCTCGGCAACATGAACGAGGACAACTGGCACTACCACTTCTACGACACCATCAAGGGCTCCGACTGGCTGGGCGACCAGGACGCCATCGAGTTCATGTGCCGTGAAGCGCCCAAGGTCGTCTACGAGCTCGAACACTTCGGCATGCCGTTCGACCGCAACCCCGACGGCACGATCTACCAGCGCCCATTCGGCGGCCACACCGCCAACTACGGTGAAAAGCCGGTGCAGCGCGCTTGCGCCGCGGCCGACCGCACCGGTCACGCCATGCTGCACACCCTGTACCAGCAGAACGTGCAGGCCCGCACCACCTTCTTCGTCGAATGGATGGCGCTGGACCTGATCCGCGACGCCAGCGGCGACGTGGTCGGCGTGACCGCGCTGGAAATGGAAACCGGCGAGACCTACATCCTCGAAGCCAAGACCACGCTGCTGGCCACCGGCGGCGCCGGCCGCATCTTCGCGGCCTCCACCAACGCCTTCATCAACACCGGTGACGGCCTGGGCATGGCGGCGCGCGCCGGCATCCCGCTGCAGGACATGGAGTTCTGGCAGTTCCACCCCACCGGCGTGGCCGGCGCAGGCGTGCTGCTGACCGAAGGCTGCCGCGGCGAAGGCGCCATCCTGCGCAACGTCAACGGCGATCGTTTCATGGAGCGTTACGCGCCCACGCTGAAGGACCTGGCACCGCGCGACTTCGTCTCGCGCTGCATGGACCAGGAAATCAAGGAAGGACGCGGCTGCGGTCCGAACAAGGACTACATCCACCTCGACATGACGCACATCGGCGTCAACGACATCATGAAGCGCCTGCCCTCGGTCTACGAGATCGGGCACAACTTCGCCAACGTCGACATCACCAAGGACCCCATCCCCGTGGTGCCCACCATCCACTACCAGATGGGAGGCATCCCGACCAACATCCACGGTCAGGTGGTGACGCCGGACGGCCAGGGCAACCAGAAGGTGGTCAACGGCCTGTACGCCGTGGGCGAATGCTCCTGCGTGAGCGTGCACGGCGCCAACCGCCTGGGCACCAACTCGCTGCTCGACCTGCTCGTGTTCGGCAAGGCGGCTGGTGACCACATCGTCCAGTACAACAACAAGAACAAGATCCACAAGCCCCTGCCCGCCGACGCGGCGGACAGGACGCTCGCCCGCCTGGCCCGCCTGGACAACGCCACCGATGGCGAGTATTCGCAGGACGTGGCCAACGACCTGCGCACGGCCATGCAGCAGCACGCTGGCGTGTTCCGCACCCAGGCCAGCATGGACGAGGGCGTGGTCAAGATCAACGCGATGCGCGCTCGCGTCGCCGCCATCACGCTCAAGGACAAGTCCAAGGTGTTCAACACCGCGCGCATCGAAGCGCTGGAAGTGGAGAACCTGATCGAATGCGCCCAGGCCACCATGACCTCGGCCGCCGCGCGCCGCGAGTGCCGAGGTGCCCACACGGTGAACGACTATGAGCGCCCGGCCGACGACGCGCAGTTCCCCCTGGGCCGCAACGACGCGGAGTGGATGAAGCACACGCTGTGGCACAGCGCCGACAACAGCCTGACTTACAAGCCTGTCAACCTCAAGCCCCTGACCGTGGAGTCGGTGCCCCCGAAGGTCCGCACCTTCTGAGCCCCTTCACCCAGCACCCACGACGCACGGAGAACAAACCATGGCAAAACGCACCTTCAAGATCTACCGCTACGACCCGGACAAGGACGCCAAGCCCTACATGCAGAGCATCGAGGTCGAACTCGATGGCCACGAGCGCATGCTGCTTGACGCCCTGATGAAGCTCAAGGCGGTGGACCCCTCCATCTCGTTCCGCCGCTCGTGCCGCGAAGGCGTGTGCGGCTCGGACGCCATGAACATCAACGGCAAGAACGGTCTGGCCTGCCTGACCAACATGAACACGCTCAAGGGCGACATCGTGCTCAAGCCGCTGCCCGGCCTGCCGGTGGTGCGCGACCTGATCGTGGACATGACGCTGTTCTTCAAGCAGTACAACAGCATCAAGCCCTACCTGATCAACGAAACCGTGGCGCCCGAGAAGGAGCGCCTGCAGAGCCCCGAAGAGCGCGAAGAGCTCAACGGCCTGTACGAGTGCATCCTGTGCGCCAGCTGCTCCACCAGCTGCCCGAGCTTCTGGTGGAACCCGGACAAGTTCGTCGGCCCCGCGGGCCTGCTGCAGGCCTACCGCTTCATCGCCGACAGCCGCGACCAGGCCACCAGCGAGCGCCTGGACAACCTGGAAGACCCGTACCGCCTGTTCCGCTGCCACACCATCATGAACTGCGTGGACGTCTGCCCCAAGGGCCTGAACCCCACGAAGGCCATCGGCAAGATCAAGGAAATGATGGTGCTGCGCTCGGTCTGAGTGCCCACCCCCGAACCCCATGACCGACACCCCCCTGCAGGATGCCTTGCTGGACGAGCGCGCGCTGAGCAAGCTGCGCTGGCGGTGTCGTCGTGGCCTGCTCGAGAACGATCTGTTCATCGAGCGATTCTTCGCCAGGCACGAATCTGGCTTAACCGTGCGCCAAGCCGATGCACTCGGGCTCTTGATGGACTTGTCCGACAACGACCTGCTGGATCTGCTGCTCGGTCGAAAGCCCCTCCAAGGCGATCTCGAACGCGCGGACGTGACGCAAGTGCTTGCACTGCTGCGCGGCCTGCGACCTCTCTCATCATCCGAGGAACCTGCATGAAACTCGTAGACAACAAAGCCACCCTGTCGTTCTCCAATGGCAGCCCCAGCGTCGACCTGCCGGTCTACGCCGGCAACATCGGTCCGGACGTGATCGACATCCGAAAGCTCTACGCGCAGACCGGCATGTTCACCTACGACCCGGGCTTCCTGTCCACAGCCTCGTGCCAGTCGGCCATCACCTACATCGATGGCGACAAGGGCGAGCTGCTGTACCGCGGCTACCCCATCGAACAGCTGGCCACGCAGTGCGACTACCTCGACACCTGCTACCTGCTGCTCAACGGCGAGTTGCCGAACGAATCGCAGCGGGGCGACTTCCACAAGCTTGTGACCAACCACACCATGGTCAACGAGCAGATGCAGTTCTTCCTGCGCGGCTTCCGCCGTGACGCCCACCCCATGGCCGTGCTCACCGGCCTGGTCGGCGGTCTGTCGGCCTTCTATCACGACAGCACGGACATCAACAACCCGAAGCACCGTGAGATCGCCGCGATCCGCCTGATCGCCAAGATGCCCACGCTGGTGGCCATGGCCTACAAGTACGGCATCGGCCAGCCCTACATGTATCCGAAGAACGACCTGAGCTACTCGGGCAACTTTCTGCGCATGATGTTCGGCACGCCCTGCGAGGAGTACCAGGTCAACCCGGTGCTCGCGCGCGCGCTGGACCGCATCTTCATCCTGCACGCCGACCACGAGCAGAACGCCTCGACCTCGACCGTGCGCCTGGCCGGCTCGTCGGGCGCCAATCCGTTCGCCTGCATCGCCGCCGGCATCGCCTGCCTGTGGGGCCCCTCGCACGGGGGCGCCAACGAGGAGGCGCTGAACATGCTCAAGGAGATCGGCACGCCGGAGCGCATCCCCGAATTCATCGAGGGGGTGAAGGACCGCAAGTACAAGCTGATGGGCTTCGGCCACCGGGTCTACAAGAACTACGACCCGCGCGCGAAGGTGATGCAGCAGAGCGCCCACGAGGTGCTGGAGGCGGTCGGCGATCCCAACGATCCGCTGCTGCAGGTCGCCCGCGAGCTGGAGCGCGTGGCGCTGAACGACGAGTATTTCATCGAGCGCAAGCTGTTCCCGAACGTCGACTTCTATTCGGGCATCACCCTGTCGGCGATGGGCTTCCCGACCACCATGTTCACCGTGCTGTTCGCCCTGGCGCGTACTGTCGGCTGGATCGCCCAGTGGCAGGAGATGATGGAGGACCCGTCGCAGAAGATCGGCCGTCCGCGCCAGCTGTACACGGGCCCGACCCAGCGCGACTACGTGCCGGTCGAACGCCGCGGCTGAGCCGTCCGCCTCAGGCCCAACAAAAAACGCCGGGGTCCACGACCCCGGCGTTTTCATGTCCGGCTTGCACCGAAGCGTCTCGGGCGCGTCAGGCGCCTTCGACGACCAGCTTACCGGCCGATTCCTTGCCGGTGCGACGGTCGCGCTCCAGCTCGTACGACACGCGCTGGTTTTCATTCAGGCTGCGCAGGCCAACGGCCTCGAGGGCGGTGATGTGGACGAACACGTCCTTGCCGCCGTCTTCCGGCTGGATGAAGCCGTAGCCCTTGGTCGGGTTGAACCACTTAACGATTCCAGTCGCCATTTCAGATCTCCACATGGCGTTCGCCGCCGGGACGACCCCGGACGACGTGTCGGTTCTGAATGGATCGGCCGGAAAACTCGTGCGTGCGCAGAGAGAACGGGGCGTTACGCACAGAGATCGACGTGGCCCCTATAGGCGGGTCGGCCCCGGAAAGCAAACGCTGCCTTCAACCGCGGCGCGCGGCCAGCACATCCAGCACGGCGTCGGCGGCCAGCTCGGACGGATCGGCCCCGCCGCGGCCCATGAGCGACAGGGCCTCCGTCTGGTCCTGCGCCTGCTGCGCGGCGACGGCCGGATCGTCCAGCAGCCGGGCGACAGCGGCCGCGAGGGCCTCGGGCGTCGCCGCGTCCTGGATGAACTCGGGGGCGATGCGGCGGTCGGCGGCGATGTTGAACAGGGTCACATGCCGCGCCGTGACGAACCGCTTCATGATCCGGTAGCTCAGCGCGCCGATGCGATAGGCGATGACCATGGGCGCGCCGGCCAGGGCGAGCTCCGTCGACACCGTCCCCGAAGTCGCCAGCGCCACATCGGCCAGCCGCATGGCGGCGTACTTGCGGTCCTCGTCGACCAGATGCACCCGGAACGGCCACGCGGCGACCCGGGTGCGGACGCTCTCGGCCACCGGTCCCGCGGCGGCGACCACGATCTCGAGATCCGGACGCCCGGCCCGCAACCGCGCGACGGCCTGCTCATAGACCGGGGTCATTCTCGTGATCTCGGCGGGGCGACTGCCCGGCAGGACGAGCAGCACCCGGGCGTTCGCCGCCAGACCCAGCTCGCGCCGAAGCGCCGCCGGATCGGCCCCGTCCATGTCCACATGCAGGGCCTGGGAGCCGACGACCGTGGTCTTCAGCCCTTCGCGCTCGAACCACGGCGCATCGAAGGCGTAGAGCGCCAGCAGATGATCCACCGCCTTCGCCAGGGTCTTCGCGCGCCCCGGCCGTGAGGCCCAGACCTGCGGCCCGACGTACTTGACCAGCGGCGTCTGCGGCGCGGCCGCCCGGATCGCCTTGGCCACCCGGATGGTGAAGCCCCAGCTGTCGATCAGCACCACCACATCTGGCCTCTCGCGCGCGGCCAGCGCCGCCGTCTCGGCCACCCGCCGCTTGACCCGGCCGTAGGCCTTCAGGCCCTCGACCCAGCCGAGGATCGACAGTTCAGCGATGTCGAACGGGCTCTCGACCCCCTCGGCGGCCATGCGCGCGCCGCCCACGCCGACGAAACGGACGCCGCCCCCGAGACGGCGCTTCAGCGCCGCCGCCAGCCCGGCCCCGAGCGCATCGCCCGAGGCCTCGGCCGCGACCAGCATCACGGTCAGGGGCGCGCTCATCGCGCTTCGCCCCAGACGAACAGCCCGAGGCGGTCGGCCGCCGCAATCATCCCGGCGCGGTCGATCAGAATCAGGTGGCCGGCGACCCCCCCCACGCCCGCCAGGCCAGCGGCGGCGGCCAGTTCCACGGTGCGCACCCCCATCACCGGCATGTCGACGCGCAGGTCCTGGATCGGCTTGGGCGCCTTGCCGAGCGCGCCCTTGCGCGCAGCCGCGGTTCCCCGCAGGTCGGCAGGGAGCCCCGCCGTCCGCTGCAGCATGGCGTCGGTGCCCTCCTGGGCCTCGACCGCCAGAACGAGGCCGTCGACCACGACGGCTCCCTGCCCGATATCAAGTTCTCCGGCTTTTTCCGCGACATGGAGCGCCTTCCTGAGATCGGAAAGCTGGTCCGGCGTCGGCGTGACCCGACCGAGGGCCCCGGCAGGCAGGGTCTCGCCGCCGAGCAGGTCATCCGCCCCGGCGATGGCGTAGCCCTCGGCCTCGAAGATCGACAGGATCTTGCGCAGCAGGGCGTCGTCGCCCCTCGTCGCGGCGGCGATGATGCCCGGCAGCAGGGCGGCGCCCTTCAGGTCGGGCTTCAGGCTGCGGAAATCCGGGCGGGCGACGATGCCGGCAAAACAGACAACGCCGCAGCCCTCACGTTTCAGCGCCGCGAGGATCGCCCCGATCTCGGCCATGCCCAGATCGACGCCCGGCCAGCGGGCGAGGTGCGGGTCGGCGAAGCCCTTCAGGCGGATCACGAACAGACCGCGGCCTTCCTCATCGCAGCGGGCCGCGATGCGCAGCGGCAGGTCGCCCCCGCCGGCGATCAGACCCAGCCGGGGCGCAGGCGCGCTCATTCGCCCGGAAGGCACAGCGGCCGGCGCGCGTCCTCACGGATGAAGGCGATGATCTCGCCGATCTCCGGCAGGTCGCCATAGGCCTCGGCCGTACGGTCGATGCGATCGGCGAAGACGCCCTCGCCCTCGAACAGGTCGCGGTAGGCCGCCAGCAGCCGCCGGATGGCGTCCTTGCCGTAACCCTTGCGCTTCAGGCCGACGAGGTTGAGCCCGTGCAGGCGCGCGTGATTGCCCCAGGCCGAGCCGTAGGGGATCACGTCGCGGGTCACGGCGGCCAGACCGCCGACGATGGCGCCCTGCCCCACCCGGCCGTTCTGGTGCACGGCGCACAGGCCGCCGAGGAAGACCCGGTCGCCGACCCGGGCGTGGCCCCCGAGCGTGGCGTTGTTCGCCATGACGACATGGTCGCCGACGACCGCGTCATGGCCGACATGAGCCCCGGTCATGAACAGGCTGTTCGAGCCCACGCGGGTCACGCCGCTGCCCTGGGGCGTCCCGCGGTTGAAGGTGGCGTGCTCTCGGATGACGTTGTTGGCGCCGACCTCAAGCCGGACCGGCTCGCCCTTGTAGCCGTTGTGTTGCGGGTCGCCGCCAATCACCGCGAACGGGTGGATCACGGTCCCGGGGCCAACCGAGGTGTCCTGCTGCACGACCACATGGCTGACCAGATGCACGCCAGCGGCCAGCTGTACGCCGGGGCCGACGATACACCAGGGACCGATCTCGACGTCGGGGGCCAGCTCGGCTCGGGCGTCGACCTGGGCGCTGGGGTGGATGGCCATGGTCAGCTCACCGGGGCCTCGACGGTCACGGCCATGGCCATGAACTCGGCCTCGGCCGCCAGCTTGCCGTCGATGAAGGTCTCGCCGCGGAACTTGAAGGCGTCGCCGCGCGCCTTGATGACCTTCACTTCCATGCGCAGCTGGTCGCCCGGCCGCGCCGGCTTGCGGAAGCGCACGCCGTCGATGGACATGAACATGATCACCTTGCCCTCGACCGAGACGTCCAGCGTCTTGGACATCAGCAGCGCCCCCGTCTGGGCCATCGCCTCGACGATCAGCACGCCCGGCATGACCGGATCGATCGGGAAGTGCCCCGGGAAGAAGGGCTCGTTGTGGGTGACGTTCTTGATGCCGGTGATCGAGGTGGCCGGCACGAAGTCCTCGGCCCGGTCGACCAGCAGGAACGGATACCGGTGCGGCAGCCGCCGCATCACCTCGGCGTAGTCGATCCTGCCCGTGTCCTCAGCCATGCCCTTCGGTCCCGCTGCGAGTCTTTCCTTGCGCCTGTTTGGCCAGCCACACGGCTTCACGCAAGGATTGTCGCAGGGGCTTGGCCGGATAGCCGGACCAGGTCTCGCCGGCCGGAACGTCCGCGAGCACCCCGGCCCCAGCCGCGATCCGGGCGCCGGCGCCGATGGTGATGTGATCGCCAACCCCGGCCCGGCCGCCGAACATGACGCCGTCGCCGACGGTCACTGAGCCGGAGATGCCGGTATGCGCAGCCATCAGGCAGAAGCGGCCAATGCGGCAGTTATGGCCGATCTGGACCATGTTATCGATCTTGGTGCCCTCGCCGATGACGGTGTCATCATAGGCCCCGCGGTCGATGCAGGTGTTGGCCCCGACGGTGACGTGATCCTGCAGGACGACGCGCCCCAACTGCGGGACGTCCATGGGCCCGGCCGGCGACGGCGCGGCGCCAAAGCCGGCCTCGCCGATCCGCGCGCCGGACAGGAGGGTCACCCGGTCGCCGATGAGGGCGCAGAACAGGCTGGCGTGGGCGCCGATGCGGGCGTCGCGTCCGATCTGCACGCCAGGGCCGATGACAGCGCCCGGGCCGACCACGCTGCCACGGCCAATCCGGGCGCCCTGGCCCAGGAAGACGCCCGGCGCGATGCGCACGCTGTCGTCCTCACAGACCTCTTCCAGCCGCGCGGCTTCGAGCGCCGGCAGCGGCTGGAACAGCCGTCCGGCGGTCCGCGCCCAGAGCGCCTGGGGAAAGCGGCTGACGATGACCGCGGCCCCGGCAGGCGCTCGGTCCGCCATCTCCGGGGCGACCACCACGGCCCCCGCGCCCGTGACCTCAAGCCGTGGCGCGAGTCGTCTGTCGGACAGGAAGGCGAGGTCGCCCGGCCCGGCCGCATCGAGCGGCGCAACCCCGGTGAGCAAGGCTTCGCCGCCCCGCACCACCTCGCCCCAGTCGGCCGCCGCCACGGCGACCGTCAGGGGCTGGGCCTGCGCGAAGAACCGCCGGTCGGGCACGAGCGCCTTACTGGCCCTGGAGCTCGGCCGGGACCGCCAGACGATTGAAGCTCAGCGTCGGCAGGGCCGCGTTCAGGCGCTGGATCACGAGCTCGGAGATATCCATCGCCGGGTTCATGACATAGACGCTCTCGCGATCCAGCAGCAGGCCGCAGCCGCGCTCCTGGTAGACGGCGACGATGATCGGATCGACGGCCTGGGCGATGGCCTGCAGCTGCACCGCACGAGTGTAGCGCAGCTCGGCGTCGCGCTGCTGCTCCAGCTGCTGGGCTTCCTGAAGGCGCTGCTGCAGGGCCTGACGGCGCTGCTGCATTTCGGCAGCCGGAATGGTGGCCTGGCCCTGGGCGAGGGTCTGGGCCTCGGTTTCGATCGAGGCGGCGTAAGGCTGAAGCTCCCCGCGCACCTCCTCGAACAGCCGCTGCATGCCGCTGTTCAGCGCCTGGCCTGCGGTCGACTGCGCGATGACCCGCTCGTTGTGATAGACGCACACGCCCGGGATCACCGGGCCGGGGTTGGCGGGCCCGGCGGTCTGGGCCGAGGCCGCCCCGGCGGCGAGGGTGGTGAGCGCCGCGAGGGCGATGGCGAGGGTCGTCTTCATGTTACATGTCCGGCGTGGCCGGTTCCCTTAGAACTGGGTCGAGGTCGAGAAGCGGAAGGTTTCCGACTCGTCGTAGTCTTCGCTCGACAGGATCTTGCTGAGGTCGAAGCGGATCGGGCCCATCGGCGAACGCCAGTGGATGCTGACGCCGGCGGAGGCCCGCAGCGAGGGGTCATCGACGATGTTGGCGTCGCGGACCCCGTTGCTGTTCACCGTATAGCGGTCGTCGAGCCGGCCGAGCGTGCCGACATCCGCGAACAGCGAGGTGCGGATGCCGTACTGTTCGGGAAGTCCGTTCGGGACGGTGAGCTCGGCCGTACCGACGACATAGTAGTTGCCGCCGAGGGCGTCGTTGGTGGCGAGGTCGCGCGGGCCCATGCCGGCCGTCTCGAAGCCGCGGAAGCTGTTGCCGCCCTTGAAGAAGCGGTCGTTGATGCGCACCGCATCGCCGTTCCAGCCGGCCACGTAGCCGGCCGAGCCCTGCAGGCTGACGACCCACGAGGGGGTGATGCCCCAATACCAGGCGCCCTCGACCTCGCTCTTGACGTAGTTCACGTCGCCGCCGATGCCAGCGAAGTCCTGCCGCAGGCTGGCGGTCCAGCCGCGTGTCGGACGGATCGGGTCGTTCCGCTGGTCAACGAAGACCGTGTAGCCGGCGGACGAGTTGAGCGACGCCCCGACCTGCTCGCACAGGGCCCGCGAGCCCTGGCCGTTGCAGTAGCCCCGCGGAACGATGATCTCGTCATCGCGCAGGAAGTAGCGGGCGCTGAACAGGGTGTAGCGGTTGAGCGGATAGGAGATCCGCAGACCGCCGCCCGTCGAGCGATAGTCGAACGACGACTCCTGCTGGAAGTCGTAGCGCGAGTGGAACAGGTCCCAGCCGGCGCGCAGATTGCGGCCGAGGAAGCGCGGCTCGGTGAAGCGGAAGTCGATCTGCTGGCGCAGCGAGCCCCACTCGACCCGCGCCACGACATTCTGGCCGCGACCGCGGAAGTTCCGTTCCGAGATGCCGAGATTGACCACGAAGGAGTCGACGGAGCTGAAGCCGGCCCCGACCGAGAGCTCGCCGGTGGGCTGCTCGGTGACGTTGACGTTGAGCACGCTGCGGTCCGGCGCCGAGCCGCGCGCCTCCTCGATCTCGACCTCCTCGAAGAAGCCGAGGGCGCGCAGATTGTTGCGCGACAGGTCCATCAGGCGGCGGTTGAAGGCGTCGCCCTCGACAAGCAGCAGCTCGCGCCGGATGACCGGGTCGACCGTGCGGGTGTTGCCCACCACATCGATGCGCTCGACGTAGACGCGTTCCCCCTCGGTGACGTTGAACACCACGTCGACCGTGTCCGTCTCCGGATTGGCGCGATAGGTCGGGTTGATCTCGACGAAGGCGTAACCGGCCGAGCCCGCGGCGAAGGTCAGGGCGTCTACGGCGTTCTCGATCCGGTCGCTCTCGTACAGATCGCCGGTGCGGATCGGCACGAGGGCCCGGAGGAACTCCTCGTTCAGGCGATCGCTGGTCGTCTCGACGGTGATTTCGCCGAAGTTGTAGCGATCCCCCTCCTCGACCGTCAGGGTGATGCCGAAGGAGTCGTTGTCAGGCGACAGCTCGGCCACCGCCGACAGGATGCGGAAATCATAGTAGCCGCGGTTGGTGTAGAACTTCCGCAGCTGCTCGCGGTCGTAGTCGAGCCGGTTCGGGTCGTAGTTGTCGTTCGACGAGAAGAACTGCCACCAGCGCGACGTCTTGGTGACCATCACCTCGCGCAGATCGCCATCCGAGAACGCCTCGTTGCCAATGAAGGTGATCTGGCGGACGCCGGTCTGCGGGCCCTCGTCGATCTCGAACACCACATCGACGCGGTTCTGCTCGAGCTGGACCAGCTTGGGCGTGACCGAGGCCGAGATACGCCCCTGCAGCCGGTACAGCTCGACGATGCTCTGCACGTCCTCCTGCACCCGGGCGCGGGTGAAGATGCCGCGCGGCTGCAGCGTGACTTCCTCGCGCAGCTTGTCCTCACGGACCGCGCTGTTCCCCTCGAACACCACCTGGTTGATGATCGGGTTCTCGACGACCTCGATGATCAGGTCGCCGTTCGGCTGGACGCCCATCTGCACGTCGGCGAACAGGTCGGTGCGGTAGAGGGTCCGCACCGCCACATCGAGCGTCAGCGGATCAACGACGTCGCCCGGCTGGATCGGCAGGTAGGACAGCACCGTCGACGGATCGATGCGCTGGTTGCCACGCACGAAGATGCGGTTGACGCGGGCCTGCTGCGCAGCCTGGGCCGGCGCGGCGCCGGCAGCGGCCGCGCCGTCCTCGGGCGCCGGAGCGGCCTGGGCCAGGGCGGGCCCCGCGGCAGCCACGAGGGCGGCGACGCTGGCGCAGGCGCCCAGGCGGAGTGCAGCGCGGGAAGGAGTTCGGGTCATGCGGTCTACCATCGGGGGCTGGCGTCGGCTCAACTCGCGAGCCCGCCGAGGAAACGGAACAGATCGAGCTTCTGCAGATCGTTCCAGGTGGCGAACAACATCAAAGCTGCGACCAAGGCAAGACCGACGCGGTAACCGGCCTCCTGGACAGCGGCGGCGACGGGCTTTCCGGCCACAGCTTCATAGCCGTAGAACACCAGATGACCGCCATCGAGCACCGGGATCGGCATGAGGTTGATGAAGCCGATGCCGATCGAGAGGATGGCGGCGAACTGGACCAGCGTGAGGAGCACGTTCAGCGCGGTGAACACCGGATCGGGGTTGGCGCTCACCGCCCGGTCCGTCAGGGCCCCGGAGGCCTTGGCGATGCCCAGCGGGCCGCTCAGCTGGTCGCCGCTCTCGCGACCGGTCAGCAGCCGTCCGAGATAGTGCAGGGTCGTGCCGATGACGTCGCCGACCTCCTGCACGCCACGACCGACGGCAGACAGCGGATCATAGCGCACAAAGCGCGTCTCCCCGGGCAACGAGCCCAGCTGCAGCCCGATGCGCCCCACGGTGACGCGACCGGCGATCGGGTCCCGCTCGACCGTGCGGGTCGGCGTGGCGATCAGCTCGACAGGCTGCCCGTCGCGCTCGATCTCGAAGGTCAGGGGCTCGCCGGCGTTGAGGCTGACGATGCGCACCATCTCGTTGGCGTCCTCGATCTGGCGCCCGTCGATGGCGACGATCAGGTCGCCTGGCGCAAAGCCCGCCTCGGCCGCCGCGCCGTCAGGGGCGACCCCGGCGACCCGCGGGGGGCTGACCTGGACGCCGAGGGCGCTGAACAGGACCGCGAAGATGAGCACCGCCAGCACGAAGTTGGCGAATGGCCCAGCGGCCACGATGAGCGCCCGCTGCCAGACCGGCTTGAAGTGGAAATAGTCGCTGACGGCCCCCTCGCCCTCGTCGCGGGCGATGCGCTCGCGCAGCTCGTCCAGCCCCTTGCGATCCGGCACGCTGGAGGCGTCGAGGTCACCGGCGAACTTGACGTAGCCACCGAGCGGCAGCCAGGCGAGACGCCACTCGATGCCGTGGCGGTCCCGCCGGCTGAGGATGGCCCGGCCGAAGCCGATGGAGAACCGGTCGACCTTCACGCCGAAGGCGCGGGCGGTCCAGAAGTGTCCGAGCTCGTGGATGGTCACGATGACCGTCAGCACCAGCAGAAACGGTACGACGTAGATCAGGACCTGTCCCAAGACATCCAACATGCGCGCCGATCAACTCCTGTCCGTCAGGCCGCGGCCGCCATCGAGGCGATGACGGTCCCGGCGGTGTCCCGGGCGACAGCGTCAACCCGGAGCGCCGCCCCGCAGGCGTCCTCAGCGCTGAACTCCACCCCTGCGCCGCACACCCGTTGCAGGGTTTGATCGACGACTGCGGCAATATTGAGAAAGGCCAGACGCCGGTCAAGGAAGGCGCGCGCCGCAGCCTCGTTGGCCGCGTTGAACACCGCCGGGGCGACCCCGCCGGCCTCAAGGGCCTGGCGTGCGAGGGCCAGCGCCGGAAAGCGCTCAAGGTCCGGCGCCTCGAAGGTCAGGCGGCCCTGGCGGGCGAGATCGAGCTTCGGCGCGTCCCACTTCGCGCGCCCCGGCCAGGCCAGGGCGCAGGCGATCGGCGTCTTCATGTCCGGCGGCCCCATCTGCGCCAGGGTCGAGCCGTCGATCATCTCCACGAGGCTGTGGATGATCGACTCCGGGTGCACCACCACATCGATCCGGTCCGCGGGCAGGTCGAACAGATAGGCCGCCTCGATCATCTCGAGGCCCTTGTTGGCCATGGTGGCGCTGTCGACCGAGATCTTGGCCCCCATGCTCCAGTTGGGGTGGGCCACCGCCTGCTCCGGGGTCACCGCCGCCATCTCCGCCAGGGTCCGATTGCGGAAGGGGCCTCCCGAAGCGGTCAGGATGACCTTCGCCACGGTCTCGGGCCGGTCGTTTGGAAACACCTGGAAGATGGCCGAGTGCTCGGAGTCCACCGGGATCAGCCGCCCCCCGGCGGCGTCAACACGGGCGCGAAGGGCGGGACCGCAGCAGACGAGGCTTTCCTTGTTGGCCAGCGCCAGGGTGGTTCCGGTCCCGGCCGCAGCCCAGGCCGAGCGCAGGCCGGCGGCGCCCACGATCGAGGCCATGACCAGGTCGGCCGGGCGCACGGCGGCCTCGACAAGGGCGTCTGCTCCCGCCGCAACCTCGATCGGCTCTCCGGCAAGCGCATCGCGCAGATCCTGCAGGCGCGACGAATCCGCCGTGACCACCAGCCGGGGTCGCCAGCGCCGCGCCTGCTCGGCCAGCCGGGCGATGTTGCCCGCCCCGGTCAGGGCCTCGACCTCGAAGGGCTCGCCGCCCGCCGCCTCAATGGCCGCCATCACCTCTAGGGTGGAGACGCCCACCGAACCGGTCGCCCCGAGGACGGACACGCGACGGACGGACCTCATCCGATCTGGCCCCATTCGATCAGGAAGCGGCCGGCCGCGATGACGACGATGGCGAACATGAGCCCGTCGACACGGTCCAGCAGGCCGCCATGCCCCGGGATGATGTCGCCGGCGTCCTTGACCCCGAAGCGCCGCTTGAGGGCCGATTCCCACAGGTCTCCGGCCATGGCGGCCGCGCCCCCGGCGAGCCCCAGCAGCGCGCCGACGAGGACGCTGTCGGTTCCCTGCTCCGGCAGGGCGGTCATCAGGGCGCCTGCCACCGTCCCGGCCACAAGGCCGCCGATGAAGCCCGACCAGGTCTTGTTGGGCGAGAACCGCGGCCACAGCTTTGGCCCCCGGAGCAGCGAGCCGGTGATGAAGGCGGCGATGTCGGCGGCCCAGGTCACGGCGAAGGTCAGGGTCACCCAGTAGAAGCCCTCGGCGCTGGTCCCGTCGCGCAACCACAGGAACAGGACGGCCGGCCAGCCGATATAGAGCACCCCATAGGCCGCGTCGGTGCGCGATCGCCCGACCCGCCAGGCCAGAACCGCAGCCATGCCGGCCCCGACCACCAGCACCACCAGCCCCGCGGACAGCCCGGCCAGATGGGTTGTGGCCACCGACGCCAGGAGGGCCGCGGCGACGACCGCCAGAATGCGCCGCCAGGCGGCGGGGGCGCTCATGCGCGCCCATTCGGACGCCAGCAGCACACAGACGAGGCCGATCACGGCGGCGGTCCACAGCCCGCCCAGCCAGACCGCAAAGACAGCCACCGGGGCCATCACCAGAGCGGAGGCGGCGCGTGGCCCGATGTCGCCGATCCGCCCGGGCATCAGCCAGCCGCCAGCACGGGCTGGGCCGGCCGGCCGCCAAACCGTCGCTGGCGACGCCGGTACTCGGCCACAGCGGCCGCGAGCGGCTCGGCCCCGTAGTCGGGCCACAGCACATCCTGGAACACCAGCTCGGCGTAAGCGGCTTCCCACAGCAGGAAGTTTGACAGGCGCTGCTCGCCAGAGGTGCGCACGATCAGGTCCAGCGGCGGTGCGCCGGCGCCGGACAGACCGGCCGCCAGGTCGTCCTCTCTCACCTCGAAGCGGCCCTCGCGGCCAGCGCGATCCACCAGCGCCTGGGCGGAGTCGACCAGATCGGCCTGTCCGCCGTAGTTGAAGGCCACCTGAAGACGGAAGCGGACGTTGTCGGCCGTGCGCTGCTCGGCGCGGGCGACGATCTCGGCGATGTCGGCCGGCAGACCGGTGCGACGCCCGAGAATGCGGACCTGGACGCCCTCGCGCGCGAGGCGCTCAAGGTCACTGGCCACATAGGCGCGGACCAGGCCCATGAGGTCCGAGACTTCCTCGGCAGGGCGCCGCCAGTTCTCGGTCGAGAAGCCGAACACGGTCAGACAGCGGATGCCGAAGTCCGGAGCCGCCTGCACCGTCCGCTTGAGCGCCTGGACGCCCTCACGGTGCCCCAGGGCCCGGGGCGCGCCCCGACGCTCGGCCCAGCGGCCGTTGCCGTCCATGATGATGGCGACGTGCGCAGGCCCGTCAGGGCCGGCGACGTCTGGGGCGTCGGTCATCGCATGCATTCCAGGGCGCTCAGGTCCGTCAGACCTGCATGATCTCCGCTTCCTTGACCTTCAGCGCCTCGTCAATGCGCTTCACGGCGGCGTCGGTGTCCTTCTGGACCTCGGCCTCCATCTTCTTCTGCTCGTCCTGGCTGATGTCGCCGGCCTTCTCGGCCTTCTTCAGCTCGTCGTTGGCGTCGCGGCGCACGTTGCGGACAGCCACCTTCTGCTGCTCGGCGTACTTGGCGGCCAGCTTGACCAGGTCCTTCCGGCGCTCCTCGGTCAGCGGGGGGATCGGGATGCGCAGGGTCTGGCCGTCGACGACCGGGTTCAGCCCGAGACCCGCCGAGCGGATGGCCTTCTCGACCGAAACCACCATGCCCTTGTCCCAGACGCTGACCGAAATCATGCGCGGCTCGGGCACGCTGATCGCCGCCACGGCGTTCAGCGGCGAGGTCGAGCCGTAGGCCTCGACCATGACCGGCTCCAGCAGGCCCGCGTTGGCGCGGCCGGTGCGCAGCCCGGCGAACTCTTCCTTGAGCGCCGAGACCGCCTTGTCCATGCGGTCGCGATAGGTCTTCAGGTCGGGCTTGGCCATCAGCGTGTCTCTTGTGTCGTCGTCTCTTGGGTCAGCGGGAGCAGGTCAGGCGGATCAGGTCAGGCGACCGGGGCGTTGCGGATCACGGTGAAGGCGCCCTCACCCCGCAGGGTCCGGCGGAACGAGCCCTTCTCGCGAATCGAGAACACCACAATCGGAATGCCCGAGTCACGCATCAGGGCGACAGCCGAAGCGTCCATCACCTTCAGGTCGCGCGCCAGCACATCATGATAGGTCAGCTCGTCATAGCGCGTGGCCGTCGGATCCTTCTTCGGATCGGCGGTGTAGACGCCGTCGACGCTGGTGCCCTTCAGCAGGGCGTCGCAGCCCATCTCGGCCGCGCGCAGGGCTGCGCCGGAGTCAGTGGTGAAGAAGGGCGCGCCCACGCCGGCGGCGAAGATCACCACGCGGCCCTTCTCAAGGTGCCGCAGGGCGCGGCGGCGCACGTAGGGCTCGGCCACGGCGTTCATGACCAGGGCGCTCTGCACCCGGGTCTGGACGCCGATCTTCTCGAGCGCCGCCTGCATGGCGAGCGCGTTCATGACCGTGGCCAGCATGCCCATGTAGTCCGCCGAGGCGCGATCCATGTCACCCGCCGCCTTGCTCAGGCCGCGGAAGATGTTGCCGCCGCCGATGACGAGGCAGATCTCGACGCCCTCGCGCGCCACCTCGGCGACGGCCTGGGCCACCTCGGCGACGGTCTTCATGTCGATGCCGTAGCCTTGGTCCCCCATCAGGACCTCGCCCGAGACCTTCAGCAGGACGCGCTTGTATCGGAACTCGCTGGGCGCGTCGGACATCGGTCTTCCATCTTGCAGGCAGGGGCGCGCCGGAATCGGCGAGCGTCTTATAGACGAAGGGCGCGCCCGGCTTCAAAGCCCGGCGCGCCCCCAATTTGATCCACGAAGTGGGGGATCAGCCCTTGGTCATCGAGGCGACTTCAGCCGCGAAGTCCGGACCGTCGACCTTCTCGACGCCTTCCCCGAGGGCCATGCGCACGAAGCCGGTCAGCTTCAGGTTGGCGCTGCCGAGGCTCTTGGCCGTGTCGGCGACCAGCTGCTCGATGGTCTGGTCCGGGTTCATGACGAACGGCTGCTTGGAGAGCACCACGTCCTTCTGGAACTTGGCGATCTGACCGTCGACGATCTTCTCGATCATGTTCTCGGGACGGCCTTCTTCCTTGGCCTTCTCGATCAGGACCGCGCGCTCGCGCTCGATGGCGGCCGGGTCGAGGTCGTCCGTGTTGAGCGACAGCGGCGCCGTGGCGGCGACGTGCATGGCGATCTTGCGGCCCAGCTCACGCAGCTGGGACTGGTCGCCCTCGCCTTCCAGCGCCACCAGCACGCCGATGCGGCCCAGCGACGGGGCGACGGCGTTGTGGACGTAGGACGCGACGACACCCTGGCTGACCGACAGGCGCTGGGCCCGGCGCAGCTGCATGTTCTCGCCGATGGTGGCGATCAGGTTGGTGACCTCGTCCTGCACGGTCTTGCCGCTCGGCAGGGTCGCGGCGTTCACCGCCTCGGGCCCGTCATGACCGAGGGCGACCTCGGCGAAGGCCTTGGCGGCGGTCTGGAACAGGTCGTTGCGGGCGACGAAGTCGGTTTCGGCGTTGAACTCGATCGCGGCGGCGGTCTCGCCGGCGCCTTCGGCGCGGGCGGCGACGGCCACGAGGCCCTCGGCGGCGACGCGGTCAGCCTTCTTGGCGGCCTTGGACAGGCCCTTGGCGCGCAGCCAGTCGATCGAGGCCTGCAGGTCGCCGTTGTTCTCGGCCAGCGCCTTCTTGCAGTCCATCATGCCGACGCCCGAACGCTCGCGAAGCTCCTTCACGAGGGCGGCAGTGATCTCGGCCATTGTAGTCTCCTGAGTCTTGATATGCGGGTACGGCCGGGTGGTTAGCCCGGCCGTGTGTCAGTCACGCACGACCCTCTCCAGAGGGCCGTCGGGCGATCAGCCCGTGGCCTTCTCGGTCTCGACCGCGTCGTTGGCCTCGGTCGTGGCCTCCTGGGCGGCCGCGTCGGCGACGGCCGGCTCGGCGGCCGCTTCCATCTCGGCGGCGACGCCTTCCGTACCGGCCGGAGCGGCCTCGGCTTCAGCCTTGGGGGCCTCGGCCTCGCGCAGCATCGGCTCGACCGGGGCTTCCGAGGCGCCCAGATCGATGCCCGAGGCCGCGGCGCCCGACGCCAGGCCGTCGAGGACGGCGTCGGCGATCAGGTCGCAGTAGGTCTGGATGGCCCGGGCGGCGTCGTCGTTGCCCGGGATCGGATAGGTGATGCCGTCCGGATCGCAGTTGGTGTCGAGGATGGCGATGATCGGGATGTTCAGCTTGCGGGCTTCCTGGATCGCGATCGCTTCCTTGTTGGTGTCGATCACGAACATGATGTCGGGAATGCCGCCCATGTCCTTGATGCCGCCCAGCGAGGCTTCCAGCTTGTCGCGCTCGCGCTGCAGGCTGAGCAGCTCGCGCTTGACGCGGCCCTCGCCGCCCGACTCCAGCAGGGCGTCCAGTTCACGCAGGCGGGCGATCGAACCCGACACCGTCTTCCAGTTGGTCAGGGTGCCGCCGAGCCAGCGGTTGTTCATGTAGTACTGGGCGCAGCGCTTGGCGGCCTCGGCGACCGGGTCGGCGGCCTGGCGCTTGGTGCCGACGAACAGCACGCGACCGCCCTTGGCGGCCACTTCGCGCACGGCGACCAGCGCCTGGTGCAGCAGCGGCATCGTCTGCGAGAGGTCGATGATATGGATGTTGGAGCGCGCGCCGAAGATGTAGCGCTCCATCTTCGGGTTCCAGCGGTGGGTCTGGTGGCCGAAGTGCGCGCCGGCTTCCAGAAGCGTGCGCATGGAGAATTCAGGCAGAGCCATCGATCGTCTATCCTTCTTCCGATCAATCCTGGCGCGGGCGATAAAAGGCCGGAAACCCGGCCCTCGGAACGGAACGGCCCGGGATGTCTCCCCGGAACGCCCCACGCCCGCGTGCGAAGTGCGCCGCGCTTCTAGGGAAGACGCCGCCGGAAAGCAAGCGGTGCAGTTCCAGGGCGACACGTTCGCGGAACGCTGTTAGGCTGAGTGCGGGAGAAGGGTCATGTCCATACGCACCGTTGCGCTGTCCGGCGTCGTGGTCCTCGTCGCCGGCTTTGCGGGCATCGCCAGCTCGCGCCAGCCCGCTCCGCCGCCGCTGGCCGCGACGGTTGCGGACGTGCCCCGCGATGCGCCGGGCGAGGCCGCCCTCGCGGCCGCCCGGCAGGATCCGCTGGCCCAGCGGCTCCGAAGCGTCCTCGCCCAGGCCCCCGGCGGGCCGCAGACGCTCGCGCGGATTTCGGCCTCGGATGTGCCCGTCCTCGGCCCGCCGACGCCCGCCCTGCTGCAGGCCGCCACCTTTCTCGACGGCGAACGCCACTACATGCTGGTGATCGAGCAGCCGGGCCGCATCATCGAAATCTATGGCTCGACCCAGGCCTTTCGGGCGCCCGCCGGCTCCGGCGAGGCCGGATCGGCCGGCCTGCCGAAAGGCCCGGGCGCGCCGACGGCCGGGCTCGCGCCACGCACGCCCCCCGGCGCGCTCCGGGCCGCCGTCCGCGCCCCGGCCGCGGACCGGCCGCAGAATGTACAGGCCGAGCGCACCGAATACGGCGTCGACGTCGCCTTCAGCCGCTATGGCGCGGTCTACAACGTCAGCTTCATCTGCGACGCCCCGAACGGCGCCGGCTGCAGCGAGGCGGACGCCACGGCCTTCGTCGCCAGTCTCGTCCTGCTGGGCGGGGGCGCCTGATGCGTCGCCTCGCGGTCGCCGCCGCCCTGCTCGGTCTGAGCGCCTGCGCGCCGGGCGGATGCAGCGGAACGGTCCCACCGACGTCCCCGGCCGAGCCGGAAGGCGCCGCGTCGACCCCGCAGCCCCCGGCCGAACCACCAGCGCCAGAGCCCGTGACCTGGCCGCACGAGCCGCCGGGCGTCCTCTATCCCGGCTCGGGCAGCGGGGCGACCGACCCGACCCTCTGGGCCGCCGGCATGCGTTTCCCGCTGGAGGCCGCCCCCGCCTGGGCCAACTCCCAGGTCTATGGCTATGGCGGCTGGCAGGCCCCCGGCCCGGGCGGTCAATGCGATCCCCGGAACTACGCCTATCCCTGGCGCGACAATTTCTGCGAGACCCGCTCCTGGTCGAACAGCAAGTGCCCCGCCGGGCGGGGCCACCAGGGCCAGGACATCCGCCCGGCCACCTGCCAGAAGAAGGTGCACTGGGCCGTCGCAGCCGAGGCCGGGCGGATCAGCTCGATCGGCAGCTACATCCTCACCCTGCTGGGCGACTCCGGCCGGATCTACCGCTACCTGCACCTCGACATGGCGGAGGTGAACGCCCTGTTCCCGACCCCGGCCTCGCGGACGGTCACGCGGGGCCAGCGGCTGGGTCGGGTCTCCGACGACTTCGGCGGCAACGCCACCACCATCCACCTGCATTTCGAGATCAAGGCGCCCGTGACCGACGGCGAGACGGCGGCGGTCATCTTCGTGCCGACCTACACCAGCCTGGTGGACAGCTATTCCCGACTGCTCAACGCGGCGGCCTGAGGCGCAGGCCACGCGCCCTCAGCGCGGCGGCAGGATCGGCAGCATCCGCCGCAGGACGTTGTCCCGGTCGAGGAACTGGTGCTTCAGCGCCCCGGCGATGTGCAGGATCAGCAGAACATACAGGACCTTGGCCCCGTTCTCGTGCATCTGCATCAGGGCGCCGGCCAGTTCCCGGTCCGCCGGCAGGGGCAGCAGGGGCCAGTTGAACAGGCCGAACCAGTCGATCGGACGCTGCGCCGCCGAGGACGCCGCCCAGCCGCCCAGCGGCAGGGCGATCAGCACCACATAGAACAGGACCTGGGTGATGCGCGCGAGATAGCGCTGCCAGCCCGGCGTCGCGGCCGGCAGCGGCGGGGCCGGGTGGCGCACCCGCCAGAGCAGCCGGATCAGGGTCAGCACCAAGATGCTCAGGCCGCTGGCCTTGTGCACGTCGATGAAGGTGCGGGCGGCGGGGCCCTCAACAGCGTCGGCGGCGAAGTACAGCCCGATCTGCAGGAAAACCAGAATGGCGATTCCCCAGTGCAGGGCGATCGCCACAGTCGAATAGCGGTCAGCAGGTGCAGCCATCGTTTCCCCCTCGCAGCCCTTGGGCTGCGCGGCAGCTTGCCCCATGCGGCGGCGCCCGCCAAGCCCGCCCCTTGCGCCCCGCCGGAGGGCGCGGCAGTGAGAGGTCAAAGAAAACGGACCCGGCGACGGGTTCGAGCTCAAGGGAGCCTGCCATGACCTATCGCGCCCCCGTCCGCGACCTCGCCTTCAGCCTTGAGGCGGTGGCCGGCGTCGACGCCGTCGCCGCCACCGGCGCCTTCCCGGATTACGACCGGGACGTGATGGGCGCGGTGCTGGAAGCAGCCGGTCAGGTCGCCGAGACCCTGCTCGCCCCGCTCAACCGGATCGGCGACCAGCAGGGGGCGCGCTACGCCAACGGCGCGGTGACGGCGGCGCCCGGCTTCGCCGAGGCCTATCGCGAGTTCGCCGCCGGCGGCTGGACCGGCCTGGCGGCCTCCCCGGCCCACGGCGGCCAGGGCCTGCCCAAGGCGCTGGAACTGGCGGCCTTCGAGCCGGTGCACTCGGCCAACATGGCGTTCGGCCTGTGCCCGATGCTCAGCCTCGCCGCCATCGAGGCGCTGGAAGCCCACGGCGATGCGCGCCAGAAGGACCTGTACCTGACCCGGCTGATCTCGGGCGAATGGACCGGCGCCATGTGCCTGACCGAGCCGCAGGCGGGCTCGGACCTAGGGGCCCTGACCACCCAGGCGGTCCCCAACGGCGACGGGACCTACAGCCTGACCGGCCAGAAGATCTACATCACCTGGGGCGACCACGACGCCACCGACAACATCCTGCACCTGGTGCTGGCCCGCCTGCCCGACGCCCCGCCCGGCCCCAAGGGCATCAGCCTGTTCCTCGCGCCCAAGGTGCTGGTCGACGACGAGGGACGCCCCGGCGCCCGCAACGCCTTCAGGCCCGTCGGCATTGAGCACAAGCTGGGCATCCACGCCTCGCCCACCTGCGTCATGGCCTATGAAGGGGCCACCGCCGAACTGATCGGCCGGCCCAACGAGGGGCTGGCCCACATGTTCACCATGATGAACGCGGCGCGGGTGGCGGTCGGCGTCGAGGGGGTGGCCATCGCCGAGCGGGCCTACCAGCAGGCGCTGGCCTATGCGCTCGACCGCCGTCAGGGACGCTCGCCCTGGACCGGCGAGGCCGGCGCCCCGATCTTTGACCATCCCGACGTGCGCCGCACCCTGTCGGTGATGAAAGCGCGCATCGAGGCCGGCCGCGGGATCTGCCTGTCCACCGGCGTCGCGGCCGACCTGGCGAAACATGCCGCGACCGAAGACGAGAAGCGCTTCTGGAAGGGCCGCGAGGATCTGTTCACGCCGATCGCCAAGGCCTGGTCGACCGACATGGGGGTCGAGGTCGCTTCCCTCGGCGTGCAGGTGCATGGCGGCATGGGCTTCGTGGAGGAGACCGGCGCCGCCCAGCACTATCGTGACGCCCGCATCGCCCCGATCTACGAGGGGACCAACGGCATCCAGGCCATGGACCTCGTCGGGCGCAAGCTCGGCCAGGACGGCGGCGAGGCGGCGCGCGCAGTGATCGCCGACATGACCGTGACGCTCGGCGAGCTGAAGCATGTGTTCGAAGGCAAGCCGGTCGAGCGCTTCGCCGCGGCCATCGAGGCGGTGCGCGACGCCACCCTGTGGCTGCTGGACCGCAAGGCCGACCCCAACGCGGCGGACGACGTGCTGGCGGGCGCCGACGCCTATCTGAAGCTGATGGGCGACGTGGTCGGCGGCTGGATGCTGGCCAAGGGGGCGATTGAGGCGGCGCGCCGGCTCAAGGCCGGCGAGGGCGACCCGGCGTGGCTGGAAGGCAAGCTGGCCCTTTACGAGGTCTATGCCGCGAACGTGCTGGGGCACGCGTCCAGCCGTCTGGCGGCGATCGGCCAGGGCGGCGCCCTGCTGCGCCGGATGACGCGCGAGGCGCTGGGCGCGGCCTGAGGTCAATCCTCCGGCGGGACCTCGCTCGCGACCGCGACGGGGGCCTGATCCAGAAGGGCGATGGTCTCGCGGACGAAGCGGGCATGGGCCACCACCGCCAGGCCGAGGGTCTGGCCGCCCACTTCCACCGCCTGGGTCAGCACCCCGCCGATGAAGGGGTGCTCCGGGGTGGGGGCGTCCGGCCGGCGCCGGGCCGAGGGGCTCCAGAACACCGGCCCGCCGGAATTGCCGGGGAAGACGGCGAAGTCGAGCAGGAAGGTGGGATAGGCGTCGACCGGCGCCACCGGCCAGGACGCCACCTTGCCCACCCGCAGGATCGGGAATCCGGCCCGGTTGGCCGACAGTCCCTGCGGAAATCCGAGACTGTAGAGCTCATCCCCCGGCCCGACGCCGAGTCGGTCGAAGGTGGCGCCGTCCGCCAGCCACCCCACCGGCATGGCCGCGGCGGCAAAGGCGGGCGGCGGCTGGATGGGAATGACGGCCACGTCCTGCAGCGGATGCTCGACCCACAGGGGACGCCCCTCGGATCGGATATCGACCATCTGCGGATCGAACCGCCAGACGCCTTCGGCCGAGGCCACGCGCCAGCCGATCCGCATCTGGTCCGCCGGCATCCGGTCAAGCACGTGGCGGGCCGTGACCAGCAGGATGCGCGGCGCCCCGGCGGCGTCCTGATCGGCGATGAGGAAGCCGGTGCCGACCGTCCGGGCCCCGTCGGCCAGGGGCTGGTCAAGCATCACCGTGGCGTTGATCATGCCCAGCGTCAGGTCCCACGCCGGCGCCGGGGCCGGCGTCGCCTCCAGCGGACGGACGACCGGCAGCGGGTCCTGGATCAGGGCGGGATCGAACAGCACGCGGCCACCATCTCTGTCTGTCGGCGCTTTCATTTGACCGGCCGCGCGCGCCCGCACAAGGTGCCGCGGCCGTTACAGGATTGCCCCCATGAACCGCCGCCAGTTCGTCCAGACCACCACCGCGCTTGCGGCCGTCGCCGCCACGCCTGCCCTCGCCCATCAGACCGGAGCCTCGATGCCTGTCCCGCCTGTCGCCAAGAAGATTCCTGTCCGTATCGAACAGCTGGGGCGCGTGCGGGTCGACGACTACCAGTGGATGAAGGACGACAACTGGCAGGCCGTGCTTCGCGACCCGAGCCTGATCAAGGCGGACGTCAAGGCGCATCTGGAAGAGGAGAACGCCTATCGTGAGGCGATGATGGCCTCGACCGTGCCGCTTCAGGAGCAGATGTTCCAGGAGATGCGCGGCCGCATCAAGGAGGACGACAGCTCGGTCCCCTCCCCCGACGGCCCGTGGGAATACTACTTCCGCTACCGCACCGGCGACCAGCATCCGCTGTACTGCCGCCGCCCGCGCGGGCAGGAGACGGGCGAGGAGGTGCTGCTCGACGCCAACGCCCTGGCCGAGGGCAAGGCCTATTCCGAGGTGGGTCAGGCCAGCGCCAGCCCGGATCACGCCCTGTACGGTTATTCCGAGGACGCCCAAGGATCGGAATTCTATCGCATCTTCATCAAGGACCTGGCGACCGGACAGCTCGTCGGCGAGCCGATCGAGTCGGCCTACGGCGGCTTCACCTTCTCGCCCGACAGCCAGTGGATCTTCTGGACCAACCGCAATGAGAACGGCCGTCCGGACAAGATCTTCCGCCGCCCGGTCCGGGGCGGGGAGACCACCCTGGTCTATGAAGAGCTGGACGAGGGCATGTTCATCGGCGTCGGCCGCACGTCCGACGACCGCTTCATCATCATCGGCATCGGCGACCAGGTCACCTCGGAAGCCCGCTACATTCCCGGCGACGCCCCGACCTCGGAGCCGATGCTGCTGGAGGCCCGCGTCGTCGAGCGCAAGTACGACGCCGACCACTGGGGCGACCGTTGGGTGATCCACACCAACGCCGATGACGCCATCGACTTCAAGATCGTCACCGCCCCCACGGCCACGCCGGGCAAGGCGCACTGGACCGACCTGGTGCCGCACACCCCGGGGCGCTACATTGAGGGTCTGGCCCTGGTGAAGGACTTCATCGCCCGTCAGGAGCGCGCCGACGCCAACACCCGCATCGTCATCCGTGACCGGGCCGGCGCAGAGCACGAGATCGCCGTCGACGAGCCCGCCTACGCCCTGTCGCTGGGCGGCGCCTCGGAGTTCGACACCACGGTCATGCGCTACGGCTACAACTCGCCGTCCACCCCGACCTCGACCTACGACTATGACCTGGCGACCCGCACCCGCACCCTGCGGAAGGTGCAGGAGGTGCCGTCGGGCCATGATCCGGCCGACTATGTCGTCGAGCGCCTCAACGCCCCGGCGGCCGACGGCGAGCTGGTGCCGGTGACGGTGCTGCGCCGTCGCACCACGCCGGTCGACGGGTCGGCCCCGCTCCTCCTCTATGGCTATGGCTCGTATGGCATTCCGATGCCGGCCAGCTTCTCGACCAGCCGGCTGTCGCTGGTCGACCGCGGCTTCATCTACGCCATCGCCCATATCCGCGGCGGCTCGGACAAGGGCTGGAACTGGTTCCTGCAGGCGCGCCGCTTCACCAAGAAAAACACCTTCACCGACTTCGTCGCCGCCGCCGAGCACCTGATCGCGCGCAACTACACCCGCGCCGGCCGCATCGTGGCCCAGGGCGGCTCCGCCGGCGGCCTGCTGATGGGAGCGGTGACCAACATGCGGCCGGACCTGTGGGGCGGCGTCATCGCCCAGGTGCCGTTCGTGGATGTGATCAACACCATGAGCGACACCACCCTGCCGCTGACGCCGCCGGAATGGCCCGAGTGGGGCAACCCGCTCGAGGACCCGGACGCCTACGACTACATGATGAGCTACAGCCCCTACGATCAGGTCAGCGCCCAGGCCTATCCGCCGATCCTGGCGACCGGCGGGCTTTCGGACCCGCGGGTGACCTACTGGGAGCCGCAGAAGTGGGTGGCGAAGCTGCGTCCGGCGACCACCTCGACCAACCCGGTGCTGCTGAAGATCAACATGGAGGCCGGCCACGGCGGCGCCTCGGGCCGCTTCGACTACCTCAAGGAGATCGCCCACGACTATGCCTTCGCCGTGTGGGCCCTGGAGCGGAGCTGGGACCGGACGTGATCCGAGACGCCACACTGGCGGATTTGCCTGCGATCACAGCCCTTTACGGGCGCGAGGTGCGGGACGGGACGGCGACCTTCGAGCTTGAGGCGCCGTCCCTCGAGGAGATGACCGCCCGCTTCGAGGCTGTGCAGGCCCACCGCCTGCCGTGGCTGGTGGCCGAGCTGGACACCACCTTCGCCGGCTACGCCTACGCCTCTCCGTTCCGGCCGCGCCCGGCCTATCGCTACGGCGTCGAAGGTTCAATCTATGTCGAGGAGGCGGCTCGAGGCCGCGGCGTCGGTCGCGCCCTGTTGGCGGAACTGATCGACCGCGTGCGGGCGCGGGGCCTCCGGCACGTCATTGCCGCGATCAGCGCGAGCGCGACCAGCGCAGCCTCGATCGCCCTGCATGAACGCCAGGGCTTCCGGCACGCCGGGCGATACGAGAAGGTCGGCTGGAAACATGGGCGGTGGATCGATGTCCACCTGCTTCAGCTCGATCTGCAACCGGGCGACACGCCGCCGACAAGCCCCGGCCTTGATCTCGGCTGAACTCAGGCCCGCCTGCCCGGCGGCGCCAGGACCAGGAGGCCGGGGTCGATGCGAAAGCGCGGCGGAACCGGTGTAAGCCGCTGCTCGCGCCGGTAAATCTCGACGAAGCGCACCACGCCGGAAATCGTGTCCGTATCAAACGGCTTGCAGATGACGCCGAGCGCGCCGCTGGCGGGGTCAGTCGCCTGCTCAGGATTGGCGGTGACGAAGACGCTGGTCGCGCCAAAGTCCCGGCCAAGGGCCGCGGCGATCAGTGGGCCGGTACAGCCGTCCCGCAAATTGATGTCGACGAAAGCCAGCTCGGGGCTCTCCTGCGCCGCGATCTCCAGCGCCGCCGCCGTATCCATGGCGCAGCCGACGACCTCGCAGCCGAGATCGAGCAGGGTCATTTCGAGCTGGAGCGCCAGCAGCGCCTGATCCTCGACGACCAGAACCTTCAGCGGCGGGGACTTCTGCAATGCGGCGACCTCAACGCGACCGGTCCTCGCCAACGCAGCTGCGTACGGTACCGGACACAGCCAATGCGCAGATCGCGCGGAGGTTCCACAGGACCGAAAGACAGAACGCCGAAAACGGAGCGCCCGCGTTGCGTCTGATCTCCGGGGCCGGGTTTCGGGAGGGCGGCAAGGGCCGCGGCCGGTGGCTGGGGAACTAGGACTCGAACCTAGAATGACGGTACCAAAAACCGTAGTGTTACCATTACACCATTCCCCAGCAGAAGGTCCGGCGCACCCGCCTCGGCGGCGGGAGGCGGTCAGATAGCTCAGGCCCCGGACGCTTGCAACAGGCAGAACGCCGCGAAATTTTACGTCCTCCCGAAAGCCGTGCTTGCGGCCTCCGAGGGCCGTGGCTATAAGCCCGCCTCCAAGTCGGAGTGTGGCTCAGTCTGGTAGAGCACTGCGTTCGGGACGCAGGGGTCGCAGGTTCGAATCCTGCCACTCCGACCATTCTTTTCCCGGTCAATCTTTCCTGTCGTCGGCGCGCTGCGCCGCCGCGGCGAGGCGGGCGCCGGCCTGCTCGATGAGCCGTTGCGACAGACCGCGCCGCCGCGCCGACAGCTCGGGCGATCCCGCGTCGTAGTCCGCCATCAGCCGCGCCACGAACGCCCCCGAGCGCACCTCGGCCAGCACCTCGTCCATGGCCGCCCGCGACGGCGCGCCGATGACCCGCGGCCCGGTCAGATAGGCGCCGTACTCGGCCGTGTTGGAGATGCGGGCGAAGGCGCCCGCGGGGCCCAGACGGTGCAGGAGGTCGGTGACCAGCTTCAGTTCATAGAAGCACTCGAACCAGGCGACCTCTGCCGGATAGCCGGCCTCGACCAGCTTCATGAAGGCCGCGTCGACCAGCTCGACCGTCCCGCCGCACAGAACCACCTGCTCGCCGAACAGGTCGCTCTCGCATTCGGCGGCGAAGGTGGTTTCCAGGATGCCCTTGCGGCCGCAGCCCAGCGCCGCCGCATAGGACAGGCCCAGCGCATGCGCGCCGCCGGTCGCGTCCTGATGCACGCCGAACAGGCAGAAGACGCCCTCCCCCGCCTCATACAGTTCACGAATACGCGGCCCGATGCCCTTGGGCGAGGCGAGGATCACGTCCACCTCCGGGCCGGGCGTCACCAGTCCGAAACGCACCGAGAGACCATGCGCGAAAATGACCGCCGCGCCGGGCCTGAGGTTCGGCGCAATCTCCTCGCGCCACAGGTCCCGGTGCGCCTCGTCCGAGACCATCACGGCCACGACGTCGGCGCCCCGCGTCGCCCCGGCCGCCGTCTCCACCGGGAAGCCGTCCTCCGCAGCCCGGGCGCGGGTGGCCGAGTCGGCCTTCAATCCGATGACGATGTCCGCCACCCCCGAGTCGCGCAGATTGAGGGCGTGGGTGCGTCCCTGGCTGCCATAGCCGATCACCGCCACCCGGCGGGCGCGGATCAGGGACAGGTCACAATCCTGTTCATGGAAAACGGGCAGCGGCGGGCTCAGGGTCTCGGTCATGACCGAGGATATAGACCCAAACGCCGTCGTCGCCTTCTGGAAAGCCGCCGGCCCCGACCGCTGGTTCGCGAAGGATGACGCCTTCGATGCGGCGTTCAGCCGGCGCTTCATGGCCGCCCATCTGGCAGCGGCCCGGCGTGAGCTCGACGACTGGGGCGCGACCCCGGACGGCGCGCTGGCCCTGCTGATCCTGCTGGACCAGTTCCCGCGCAATGTCTGGCGGGGGACGGGCCACGCCTTCGCCACCGACCCGCTGGGCCGCCGCGTCGCCCTGCAGACCGTCGCTGCGGATCTGGATCTGGCGCTCGAGAACGACCTGCGGCGCTTCGTCTACCTGCCCCTGCAGCATTCCGAGGGCATGGAGGACCAGGACCGACAGGTCGAGCTGTTCCAGACCCGCATGACCCGCGCCCCGGACGACCGCTGGGCCGAGCACCATCGGGACATCATCGTCCGCTTTGGCCGCTTCCCCCACCGCAACGCGGCGCTGGGGCGCGAGTCGACGCCGGAGGAGCTCGCCTGGCTGGCCGATGAAGGCTTCAAGGGCTGAGACCAGATGCAGCGCTGCCGCGAATGCGGAGTGATCCTGAGCGAGGGGCGCAACTGGCACGCCTCCTATGCAGCGCGGAACTACCGCCACTGCATGGAGTGCGCGCGCGCCTATTCGCGAAAGCGCTACGGCAAGCTCAAGCCCAATGTGAAGCGGCGCGCGCCGACCACGGCCGGCCTGCCCAAGCCGCTGACGACGCGCCGCGAGCGTGCTGTGGGCCAGCGGGTCGAGGCGGCCCGCAGACGGCGCGAACGGAATGCCGAATAGCTGTGGGTGAGCGAATCGGACGCCTGCCGGAGACGACGAATCGGCGGCATGTTCTGGTCCCATGAACGCCCACGTCGTCCTGCCCGATACGGCCCTCCACGCCCCCGCGCCTGCGGATCATCCGGAGCGCCAGTATCTGGCCCTGCTGCAGGACATCCTCGACACGGGCGTACGCCGCGAGGACCGCACCGGCACCGGCACCCTGGGCGTGTTTGGTCGGCAGATGCGCTTCGACCTGGCCCGCGGCTTCCCGGTGCTGACCACCAAGAAGCTGCACCTGCGCTCGATCATCGTCGAGCTGCTGTGGTTCCTGCGCGGCGAGACCAACATCGCCTTCCTCAAGGATCACAACGTCAGCATCTGGGACGAGTGGGCCGACGCCGAGGGCGAGCTGGGCCCTGTCTACGGCAAGCAGTGGCGTAGCTGGACGGCCCCGGACGGGCGCGTCATCGACCAGATCAGCCGGGTCGTCGAGGGCCTGAAGACCAACCCGAGCAGCCGCCGGCACATCGTCTCGGCCTGGAACCCGGCCGATGTCGACGACATGGCCCTTCCGCCCTGCCACTGCCTGTTCCAGTTCTTCGTGGCCGACGGGAAGCTGAGCTGCCAGCTGTACCAGCGCTCGGCCGACGTGTTCCTCGGCGTGCCTTTCAACATCGCCTCCTACGCCCTGTTGACCCACATGGTGGCCGATGTGGTCGGGCTGGAGCCGGGGGAGTTTGTCCACACCTTCGGCGACGCCCACCTGTATCTGAACCACCTCGACCAGGCCCGGCTGCAGCTGACTCGCGAGCCCCGCCCCTTCCCGACGCTGACGCTGGCGAAGCGGGACGATCTGTTCGCCTATGAGCTGAACGACGTCGCCCTTGAGGGTTACGACCCGTGGCCGCATATTAGGGCCGAGGTTTCGAAGTGAGATCGGGAATGGGCAAGGGCAAACACGTCGTCCCGCGACCCAATGGCGAGTGGGCGGTCCGAAACACCGGCGCGGCACGCGCGACCAAGGTGTTCGATACCCAGGCCGAGGCGATCCGCTTCGGGCGTGACGCGGCGAGACGGGATCGGGTCGAGTTCTACGTTCATCGCCGCGACGGGACGATCCGCGAGCGCGACAGCTACGGCGCCGACCCGCATCCCCCCAAGGGCTGACGTTGGACGTCGCCAGCTTCGAACGGGCAGTCTTCGTCAACTGCCCCTTCGACGACGCCTATACGCCGATCCTCAGACCAGTTCTCTTCTGTATCTATCGCCTGGGCTTCATCCCCCGGATCGCACTTGAGCGGTTGGACGGCGGTGAGCCTCGCATCGAGAAACTCCTCGAACTGATCGGCAGCGCCAAGTATGCGATCCACGATCTGTCACGTCTACGCGCCGCACGGGCCGGTGAGCTGTTCCGTCTGAACATGCCGCTTGAACTGGGTCTCGACATTGGCTGCAGACGTTTTGGATCGCCGCCGCTGACCGAAAAGCGTTGCCTGATCCTGGAAACCGAGCGCTACCGCTATCAGGCCGCCCTGTCTGACCTGTCCAACTCCGACATTGTGGCGCATGGAGACGATCCGCTGGAAGCCTTCACCGCGGTACGCAACTGGCTTGATCACGAGGCGCGACTCGACGCCGACGGCCCGGCCAGACTGTGGGACGAGTTCACCGACTTCATGGCGGACAACGACGACAAGCTGATCGCACGGGGATGGTCTCGTCGCGATATCGACAAGCTGCCCATCCCGAAACTGATGCGAAGCATGCAGGCTTGGGTGGGAGCGCATCCGTGAGCCCGACAATGAGCCCCGCTATCGTCCAGGTCGTCGCCCGCGCGCGCAACGGCGTCATCGGCCGCGACGGCGACCTGCCCTGGCGGCTGCGCTCCGACCTGCAGCGGTTCAAGGCCATCACCGTCGGCAAGCCCTGCGTCATGGGGCGGGCGACCTGGGAGAGCCTGCCGCTGAAGCCCCTGCCCGGCCGGCTCAACATCGTCCTGACCCGCGACGAGTCCTATACCGCCAAGGGCGCGGTGGTGGTGCACAGCCTGACCGAGGCTCTGGAGATGGCCCGGGAGCAGGCGGCTGAGGACGGGGTCGACGAGGTCTGCATCATCGGCGGCGCCGCCCTGTTCGCGGCCACCCTACCGAAGGCGCGGCGGCTCTACATCACCGAGGTCGAGGCCGAGCCCGACGGCGACGTCACATTTCCGCCCTTCGACGAGGGCGAGTTTGTCGAGATCGCTGCGGAGCCGCATTCTCCGGGCGAGAAGGACGATCACGCCTTTGTCTTCCGCGTGCTGGAACGCCGCTGACTGCCTCAGGAGCCCGCCATGCTGACCACTACCGCCAACGACCTGCCCGGCTACCGCATCGTTCGGGTGATCGGGGTGACCCGCGGCATCACCGTGCGCTCGCGCAACGTGGTGTCCGACGCCATCGGCGGCCTGCAGTCGATGATCGGCGGCCGCGTCGGGGCCTATGTGAAGCTGGCCGAGACCGGGCGGGCCGAGGCCTATGAGGCGCTGCTGCAGCACACCCGCGAAGCCGGCGGCAACGCCGTCATCGCCCTGCGCTACGACGCCAACGACATCATGCCCGGCATCACCGAGGTGCTTTGCTACGGCACCGCCGTGGTGGTCGAGCCCGTCTGAGCCCTGGCCGGCGGCATGGCGTCCGTGCCGCACAAATGGTCCCACAGACGGAAGTAGAGGCCGAAGTTGGTCTTCATGTGGGTGTGATGCCGGCTGTGGTGGCTGGCGGTGATCAGCCAGCGCCCGACCGGGCCGCGCACCCAGCGCTCCGGCCAGACCTCCCAGCCGCAGTGGTTCATCACCGCGGTGGCGGTCATGACGGTGAGCAGCGCCACCAGCACCCAGAGATTGACCGGCAGCACGAACAGCAGGGCCGGAATGACCCAGGCGGTCAGGGCCGCCTCGGCCGGATCGAAGGCGAAACTGGCGAACGGACTGGGATCGCGAGACCGGTGGTGCGCCGCATGGGCCCAGCCGAAAATGCGCCGGTCATGCATCAGCCGGTGCGTCCAGTAGTAGTGGGCGTCCTGGATCACCAGCAGCAGCACGAAGCTGGCCGGCAGCCACCACAGGCCGTACTGGCCGGGGTCGAGGTAGATGCGGGTGCCGCCGGCCTTCCAGGCCTCCAGCACGATCGCCGCCGGCAGGGCGTAGATCGGCGTCGAAATCAGGGAATAGCGGATCTCGTGGCGGATCAGCCGGGCGGACGGACGGGTGGCGCTGAGCCGGACTCCGGTCCCCTTGCCCCGCCACAGCCAGGCGTGCACCGCCCCCGCCACCAGCAGGTAGCGGGCCCCGATGATCAGGCTCAGCCAGAGGGTGGTGACGAGAACGCCGACGACGGTCATGGCCGGACGTTAGAGCGCCGCGGAAAGCGTGGCGAGGGGGGAGATCGCCACAAGGCGTCCTCGCCCCCCGGATCGGATCAGGTCAGCTCGGCCATGTGGCGGCGGTCAAAGGCGGCCAGCTCGTCATGCCGGCCGTCGCGCACCTTCACCACCCAGTTCGGATCCGACAGCAGGGCGCGGCCGACGGCGATCAGGTCGAACTCGTCCCGCTCCATCCGGGCGATCAGCCCGTCCAGCGAGGCCGGCTGCGACCCGGCGCCCCCGAAGGCGGCGATGAACTCGCCATCGAGACCGACGGAGCCGACGCTGATGGTCGGCTTGCCGGTGATCTTCTTGGCCCAGCCGGCGAAGTTCAGATCCGAGCCCTCGAACTCGGGCTCCCAGAAGCGGCGCTGCGAGCAGTGGAAGACGTCGACGCCGGCGTCCGACAGCGGCAGCAGCCAGTCGGCCATCTCGTCCGGCGTCTCCGCGATCCGCGCGCCATAGTCCTGCTGCTTCCACTGCGACAGGCGAATGATCAGCGGGATGTCCGGGCCGAGGCCCTCGCGCACGGCCTTGACCACCTCGACGCCGAAACGGGCGCGCTCGGCGATGGTCGGGCCGCCCCAGCGGTCGGTGCGGGTGTTCAGCCCCGGCCAGTAGAACTGGTCGATCAGGTAGCCGTGAGCCGAGTGGATCTCGGCGGCGTCGAAGCCGAGCTCGCGGGCGGCGCGCCCGGCCTTGCCGAAGGCGGCGATGGTGTCGGCGATGTCCTCCTCGGTCATCGGCTCGTACTTCTGCTTGCCCGGCGCGACGAGGCCCGAGGGGCTGTCGACCTTGCCCAGCGGCGTCCAGTCCGGGCCGATGCCGCGGGCGGCGCCGACGTGCCAGATCTGCGGCGCGATCAGGCCCCCGGCGGCGTGGACCTCGTCCACCACCGTCTTCCAGGCCGGCAGGGCCTCGCCGTGGAACACCGGGACGTTGGCGTCATTGCGCGCCGCCGGACGGTCGACGACCGTGCCCTCGGTGACGATCAGACCCACCTGCCCCTCGGCGCGGCGGCGATAGTAGGCGGCCACATCCTTCGTCGGGATCCCGCCCGGGCTGAAGGAGCGCGTCATGGGGGCCATGACGATGCGGTTGGGCAGGGTCAGGCCCTTGATGGTGAAGGGGCGGAACAGGGTCTCGACGTTCATCGACATTCCTTGGGGCAATCCGGGCAGCGAATGGAACCGCCAAGGTGGCGATTGCCGTTGCGTTTGAAAACCCTCAAAGGCCGAGTTTTTCCACCAGCCTGTGAGCCATGGCGTCGAACCGGCCGGCGATCTCGCCCGACGCCAGCGGCGCACCGGCGTCGCCCGCCTCGCGCACGGCCGCGTCGAGCGGCAGCTCGCCCAGCAGATCGACGCCCAGCCGAGCCGCCTCGGAAGCCGTCCCGCCCTGGCCGAACACCGGCCCGTTCATGTTCTCGATCAGCCCCAGCGTCGGGACATTGACCCGCTGGAACAGGGTGTGGGCCCGGCGTGCGTCGGCCAGCGCCACCTCCTGCGGGGTGGAGACGATCACGGCCCCGTCCAGCGGCGTCTTCTGGATCAGGGTCAGCTGCACGTCGCCGGTGCCGGGCGGCAGGTCGACGACCAGAATGTCCAGCGGCGCGGCCTCCGTCCCCCAGCGGGTCTGGGTCAGCATCTGGGTCAGGGCCTGGGAGGCCATGGGGCCACGCCAGATCATGGCGTCGTCGCCCTTCATCAGCAGGCCGACCGACATGGCCTTCAGCCCCTGCGCCTCCAGCGGCACCATGGCCCCGTCGACATAGTCCGGACGGCCGGACAGGCGCAGCATGGTCGGCAGGCTGGGACCATAGACGTCGGCGTCAAGGATTCCGGTGGACAGGCCGCGCCGGGCGAAGGCGGCCGCCAGATTGACCGCCACCGTCGACTTGCCGACCCCGCCCTTGCCGCTGCCCACGGCCAGAACGCGACGCACATGGGCCGGTCGCTCGGTCGCCACCGGGGCGCGGGCGCGCCCCTGATCGAGCGCGGCAGGCGACAGACCGGCCTTGCGCGCCGGGGCCGCGGCCGGGGGCGCCTCGCTGGTCAGCACCACGGACACGCGGGCCATGCCCGGCAGGGCCTTCAGCGCCGCCTCGGCCGCGTCGCGCACCGGGGCGTAGCGGGCCGCCTCCGCTGCGGGCACCTCTAGCACGAAGCCGGCGCGGTCGTCGGCCACCATCAACCCCTGCACCATGCCGCTCGCGACAAGCCCCTGCCCCGTGCGCGGATCGGGGATCGCCTCGAGGGCGGCGAGGACGGCGGCGCGATCGGGCAAGGCGGGCTCCGGGACTTGCGGCGGCGGGAAACAGGGCTTCTATCCCCGGACCGGACGCGGTTTAAGCCCCCATGACGTCGCCCCTGATTGCCCTGCTGGCCGGCCCGACCGCCTCGGGCAAGTCCGCCCTGGCCCTGGCCTGGGCGCAGCGCACCGGCGGCCTGATTCTCAACGCCGACAGCCAGCAGCTGTACGCAGACCTGAGAGTGCTCACGGCGCGTCCCTCGCCTGCGGATGAGGCCGCGGCCGAGCACGCCCTCTACGGCGTCGCCGACGCGGCCGAGGCCTGGTCGGTCGGGCGCTGGAGCCGGGCCGCCCTGCCCCTGATCGACACCGCCGTTGCAGCCGGCCGCCCCGTTCTTCTGGTCGGCGGCACCGGCCTCTATTTCCACGCCCTGACCCGCGGCCTCGCCGAGGTGCCCGAGCCGGGCCCGGAGGCGCGCGCAGCGGCGGCGCAGCTGTTCGATACGGAGGGAGAATCCGCGGTGCGCGCCCGGCTTCAGGCCGTCGACCCGACTGCCGCCGCCGCCATCGGCCCCCGCGACCGGCAGCGTCTGGTCCGCGCCCTCGCCGTGGCTGAGGGCACCGGCCGCGCCCTCAGCGCCTGGCAGGCCGATACCCGCCCCCTGCTCGCCCCCGGCAGCTGGCGCGGCCGCGTGCTGGAGCCGGAGCGGGCGACGCTGTACACCGCCTGCGACGCTCGCGCCGCCGCCATGATCGAGGGCGGAGCGCTCGACGAGGTCGAGGCCCTGCTGGCGCGCGGCCTGTCGCCCGAACTGCCGGCCATGAAGGCGGTCGGCGTGCGGGAGCTGGCAGGCGTCCTCCGCGGCGAGACCTCGTTGCAGGAGGCGCGCGCACAGCTGCAGCAGGCGACCCGCAACTACGCCAAGCGCCAGCTGACCTGGTTCCGCAACCAGACCGCCGACTGGCCGAGGATCGGGCCTGCGGGCTTGGAAGGCTGACGCGCCGCGCCTATATTGGGGGTGTCCGGGTTCGCCCGGACTATGGCGATAAACGCGCCTGCAATAAGCGGACCGGACCCGGGTGCGAATCCCGGCGGCTCCACCAATCTCTTCCGCGTTATCGGCGGGACTGTGCGGGGCCGACTAGCATCGACGGACGTGTAAAGAGGTGGCTTTTGCCCGTCCTGGCCCACCGTATCGGGCCATTTACTAACTGCGAACGATAACTTCGCTGGAGAAGTCGCTCTCGCCCCGTAATGCGGGTCGGGTGATTTCGAACACTTAAGTCCTCGGGGTTCAGATCCCGGGGCGGGGCCTGCCGGGAGCCTGCCAACAGAATCCCGGCGCTTTACCTTCCCGCCATCTTCCGCCCGCCCGTCAGCGCGGCTACACCGTCGGCTGAACAGCCGAGGCGCCAATGGCCGAAGAGACGCCCCCCGTCGACGAGATGCACTACGAGCAGCTGGCCCAGGACGCCCTGCGCGGGGTGATCCGCGCCGCGCTGGAGCGCGCCGCCGGACCCGACGGCATCCCGGGCGCGCACCACTTCTACATCACCTTCCGCACGCGGGCGCCGGGCGTCAGCGTCCCGCCCGACATTCTCGCCAAATATCCCGAGGAGATGACCATCGTCCTCCAGCACCAGTACTGGGACCTCGCGCCGGGCGAGACCTTCTTCTCGGTCACCCTCAAGTTCGGCGGCCAGCCCAAGCGGGTGTCGGTGCCGTACGCCGCGGTGACCCGCTTCTACGACCCCAGCGTCCAGTTCCTGCTGCAGTTCGAGGCGCCGATCGCCACCGCGATCCTGTCTCCGACCACGGCTGAGCCGCCGCCGGCCGACCCGGCCGAGCCCGCCGATCCGAACGCGCCCAACGTGGTTTCGCTCGACACCTTCCGGAAGAAGTGACCGCGCCCTGATGACAGACGTCGCCGCCGAACCCGAGGTCCTGACGGACGAAGCGATCCTCGCGCGCTTTCAGCGCTCGAAGAACCAGCCCACCGGCTCCCAGACCCTGGGCTTCCGCATCGTCGCGGTCA
>JAGKSX010000098.1 GCA_018993155.1 Hydrogenophaga sp. | reverse complement strand
ACCTTGATGGCCAGCACCGGGAACACGCAGGGCATGAGGTTGAGGATCAGCCCGCCGAGCAGCGCGCCCAGCAGGGCCGCGCCCAGGGTGAGCGAGGTGGCGCCGCCCGCGGGGGCGGCGGCGGTCGCGCGGGCCGCATTGGCGTCCAGCGCGGCCTGCAGCGCCTCGGGCACCGCGGCGGGCAGGGGCGCGGCGGCCGGCCAGCTGCCTTGCACCGGCACGTCCAGACGCACGCCGGGACTGCCCGGCCCCTGGCCCGCCGGCGAGGCCTGGGCCACCACCAGCGTGAGCCGGTCCGGGCTGTCGCTGCGGTGCGGCGAGAGCGGCACGCGCGCCGTCCAGCGCTCGCCGTCCCAGGCCTGCGTCCAGGGCTGGCCGGGTTCGATCAGGCCGGCGGCTTCGGGGAAGAACTCCAGCGCCTGGCCGCGCCAGGCAGCGGGCAGGCCGCTGAGCGCCACGTTCAGGAAGCCGGGCTCGGGGGCGGTGCGGCTGTCCTGCGCAGGCTGGTCCTTGGGCGCGGCCTGGAAGCTGGCGTCGAAGGCGGCACCGTGCAGGCCGGTGGAGCCACGCACCGGCAGGCGCAGGGCGAAGTTCCCTTCTTCCGGGATGCATTCCTTGCGGCAGACCAGCCAGGTCGCCTGGAGCTTGACGTCAATGTGGCTGCCGGTGAAACCGGGGTCCACGGTCAGCGGCACCGGCAGCACCACGGTGCCGTCGTAGCCGTAATTGGCGAGGTTGCCAATCGGGAACTTGCGCGGCGTGGGCCAGGCGATGGCCCCGGCCGTCACGCCCGGCGGCAGCGTCCACTGCAGGTCGGTGGGCAGGCCGGAGTCGCCCGAGTTCTTCCAGTAGGTGTGCCATTCGGGCGCGTGGGTGATCTGCAGCCCGACCCAGATGGGCTGGCCCGGCCCGGCGCCTTCAGGGGCATGGGCCAGCAACTCGGCACGCGCCTGGTCGCTCTGCACCACGGTCTGCGCGGGTGCCGCACCCGACAGCAGGCCCTGGGCGGGCACCGAGAGGGGGGCGAGCGCCAGCAGCAGGGCGCCGAGCAGGTGGCGCGTGGCGTGGCGGACCGAGGAAAGGGCGTTGAGGGGCATCGGGCAACAGGCAGGGGGATCGGGGCGGGGCGGTGGCGCCGCCCGTGGGTATGAGAGGCCGGGCGCGCCCAAGTTCCTGGGGCAGGCCGCTCAAATATAAGCGAGCACTGTTTTTCCGTGCGCAGCGACACGCTGTGGGCTTTTCACCCAGGCTTCACAGGGCTTTCATGTTTGGGTACAACCGGGGGCGGACGGGTGGTGACCAGCATGGAGGGTTTTGTGCATGGGATCGATCGTTGAACGCGCCTTGCTGCCATGGGCGCAAAGAGTCAAGTCGCGGGTAAACCTGCCGGTGCGCCTGAGTTGGGGTGAGCGGGGCTCGTCTTCGCTCTCCCTGGGTGAGTTCGATGCGCCGCAGGTGGAGATCCGGGTGCGCGACGCCTCGGCGCTGCCGCTGCTCATCGACCCCGGCCTGGACACCCTGGGCCAGGCCTATGTGGAGGGCCTGATCGACGTGGAGGGTTCGATGGCGGACATCCTGGCCGTGGCGCACCGCCTGGCCGAGACCGCCGAGCCCGATGGCGGCCTGCTCGGGCGCCTGCGCCGGCGCTTCGCCCACACGCGCGAGAGCGACAGCGAGGCCATCCAGTACCACTACGACGTGTCCAACGCGTTCTACGCCCAGTGGCTGGACGAGCGCATGGTCTATTCCTGCGGCTACTTCGAGAACGGCGACGAAACGCTGGACGAGGCGCAGGTCAAGAAGATCGACCACATCCTCACCAAGATCCAGCTGCAGCCGGGCCAGCGCCTGCTCGACATCGGCTGTGGCTGGGGCGCGCTGGTGTTGCGCGCGGCGCAGAAGTTCGGCGCGCACTGCGTGGGCGTGACGCTCTCGAAGAACCAGCACGAGCTGGCGCGCGAGCGCGTGAAGGCCGCCGGCCTGGAAGACCGCATCGACATCCGCCTGCAGGACTACCGCGACGTGAAGGACGGTCCGTTCGACCGCATCACCAGCGTGGGCATGTTCGAGCACGTGGGGCTGAACCACCTGGCGTCGTATTTCGGGCACATCCGCTCGCTGCTCAAGCCCGGCGGCTGGGCCATGAACCACGGCATCACCAGCACCGATCCGCAGGATGGCGAGACGCGGCACGGCGGCGGCACCTTCATCGACCGCTACGTGTTCCCGCAGGGCGAGCTGCCGCACATCGGCACCGTGCTGCGCACCATGCAGGAAGGCGGGCTGGAGGCCTTCGACATCGAGAGCCTGCGCCGCCACTACATGCGCACCACGCAGCTCTGGAGCGAGGCCTTCGAGGCGCGCACGGCGCAGATCAAGCCGCTGGTGGACGAGCGCAAGTGGCGCATCTGGCGCGTGTACCTCGCGGGCTGCGCCTGGGCCTTCGAACACGACGAGGTGTCGATCTACCAGGTGATCTGCCGCGCGGCGGGCCAGCCCGCCCAAGGCCTGCCGTGGTCGCGGCGCTTCATCTACCGCTAGCAACGAGCCCGGCCAGAGGCACCGAGGAACCGGCTTTGCCGGGCCTCAGGTGTCGTCCCCCTTCAGGGGGGAGGCGCCGAAGGCGACGCGGGGGGTGTTTCCTGAAACCCCAGCACCACCCTCCTGGTGGTGGCCGACTTCTTCTCGATCTTGGTGATCACCACGCGCCCGATCTCGGCCGTGTTCGCCACGTGCGTACCGCCGCAGGGCTGCAGGTCGATCAGCCGATCGCCCTCGCCGATGCGGATGGTGCGCACGGTGCCGCTGCCGCGCGGCGGGGCCACGCTCATGCTCTTGACCAGTGCGGGGTTGGCGTCGAGTTCGGCGTCGGTGATCGCGCCCACGGTCAGCGGGTGCGACTCGGCCACCAGCCGTGCCAGGCCTTGCGTGAGCACTTCCTTGTCGAGCGGGTCGGTCAGGTGCAGGTCCATGCGCGCGTAGTCGGGCGTGATCGAGCAGCCGTTCACCGGCACCGGCACGAGGTGGCACAGCAGGTGGGTGGCGGTGTGAAAGCGCATCAGCCGGTGGCGGCGCGCCCAGTCGATGCGGGCGGTGACCGCCATGCCGGCGGCGAGCCGGGCCAGCGCGGCGTCCTGCCCGGGCGCGGGGACATGCACGATGTCGGCGGTGGGCCGGCCTTCGGCGTCCTTGCCCTTGCGGGTGTCGGCGATCGCGACGGCCGTGCCGTCGGCCAGGGTGAGCGTGCCGGCATCGCCGGCCTGGCCGCCGCCCAGGGGGTAGAACACCGTGCGGTCGAGCACGACGCCCAGTTCGTCGATGCGCGCCACGGTGGCGTCGCACTGCTGCAGGTAGGCGTCCTGGCGGAAAAGGTCGTGGGTCATCGGGCCATCTTACGGGGGCGCGCTTAACGCACTTAAGATGCGGGCATGTCCGCCCCATCCCGCTTCTGGTCCGACCTCACCACCGCCGATTTCGCCGCGCTGGACACCGCGCGCGCCATCGCCGTGCTGCCGGTGGCCGCCACCGAACAGCACGGGCCGCACCTGCCGCTGTCGGTCGACACGGACATCGTCAACGGTGTGCTGCGCGCGGCCTTGCCGCACATCGCCAGCGAGCTGCCGGTGCTGGTGCTGCCCACGCAGGCCGTGGGCTACAGCCCCGAGCACACCGGTTTCGCGGGCACGCTCACGCTCAGGATCGAGACCCTGATGCGGGTGTGGACTGAGCTGGCCGAGTGCGTGGCGGCCAGCGGCGTGAAGAAGCTCGTGCTGTTCAATGCGCACGGCGGCCAGGTGGGCGCGCTCGACCTCGTGGCGCGCGACCTGCGCGCGCGGCTGGGCATGCTGGTCTACAGCGTGAACTGGTTCCACTTGCCGCTTACCGACGCCAAGGGGCACGACCTGAACGCGCTGTTCAGCGCCGAGGAGCACCGCTTCGGCATCCACGCGGGCGAGATCGAGACCTCGCTCATGCTCGCGCTGTCACCCGAGCGGGTGCACCTGCGCGAGGCCGAGCACTTCCGGTCAGCCTCACAGGGCCGCGCCCAGCGCTTCCCCATCCTGGGCAATGGCAAGAGCGCCAAACTGGCCTGGCAGATGCAGGACTACAACCCACAAGGCGCCGTGGGCAACGCCGCCGCCGCCAGCGCCGACAAGGGCCAGGTCGTGCTCGAAGCCGCCGGCCGCGCGCTGGCCCAGCTCTTGAGCGAAATCGACCGGCTGCCACCGGACACGCTCACCGAGCGCGTCGCCTTTCCGCCCAAGGTCTAGCCTCAGGCGTAAGTTGCCCAGTCCCTGAACTCCGCGCGGTCCAGGTGCGGCAGCGTGTTGTAGCTCAGCAGCGTGTGGCGCTTGGGATTGAACTGGAACTCCGTCACCGCGCTGTTGCGGATGCGCAGGTTCAGCTCGATCGTGGCTTCCGGGCTCAGCCCCAGCACATGCCCCACGGCGGTGGAGATCGGCCCGCCGCTGGAGACCAGCAGCACGTTCTGGCCGTGGTGGTTCGCGCGCACATGGTCGAGCGCGCCCGTCACGCCGCGCACGAACTCGGTGTAGCTGGGCATGCCCTGCGGGCTCACGGTGCCGGCCATCCACTGCGCGAGGCCGTCGCGCAACAGGCGGAAGTGGTGTCGGTAGAGCTCGGGGGCTTCGGCGGCGCTGCGCGGCTTCTGCAAAGGGTGCGGGTGGATGGCGCGGATCACCGCCTCGCTGTCGTACTCGTTCAGGCCGGCCCAGGCCAGGGGTTCGTATGAGAGCCCCGCGCCTTCGGCGATGCCGGCCCAGGTCTGCTGGTGCCGGCGCAGGGTGCCGGTGATCACGGCGTCGAACACCAGCCCGCGCTCGGCCCAGTAGCGGCCCAGCTGCACGCTCTGGCGCTGGCCCATTTCGCTGAGCCGGTCGTAGTCGTCCGAGCCAAACGAGGCCTGGCCGTGGCGCACAAGGTAGAGGGTTCCCATGGCGGCATTCTGTGGCCGCGCAGTGGCCCGACTTTGTCCCGGCAGCGACTGGGCAGCCGCCCGGCAGTCGCGCAGGTGTCTGCCCCCGCAACCGTGACGGATGTCGGTCGCCCGAACTCGCGCGGCTTTGCGGTCTTTTTCCCTTGCTAGGCGGCACAGGCCCTGTGCTTCAATCGTCGGCATGTGCGTCTTTTCCCGTTGCCATGCTGTTTGACATGCCCACCCTGCTCGCGATGCGGGTCGGCATCGATGGGCTCACGGCCCTCGCGTTTTTTGGCTTGCTGCGCCGCTACCCGACCATCGGGGGGCCAGGCTGGTGGTCGCTGTCGGCCACGGTGTCCATCCTGGGCTCGCTGGGCCTGTGGCTGCGAAGCAGCGTGCCCGACTTCCTCGCCTATGGCATCGGCAACACGGCCCTGTGCATCGCGCCCCTGCTGGCCTGGATGGGCCTTCGCAGCCACCTGCAGTTCCTGCAGCCGGTGGCGCGGGTGGCCGCGGCCGGCCTGGTGGTGGCCGCGCTGCAGTCCGTGTTCATCTTCGTGTGGGACCTGCCGCAGGCGCGCCAGGCCGTGTTCGCGCTGGCGGTGCTCATCGTCATGGGCATGGCGTACCGGGACATGGTGAGCGCCGACCCGCAGCGGCGCGTGCCCGAGATGCAGGCCCTCAAGCTGCTGACCGCGGTGGAGTTCGTCGCCATGCTGTTGTTCGCCCTGGCCGGGCCGGTGGCGGGCCTGCCGCTGTCGCAGGTGGCGCCGGTCACGGTGTTCTTCTTCCTGCTCGCAGGCCTGCTGCGCGTGGTGCTCTACGGCGCGCTCGTGACCTACCGGCTGCGGCTCGAAGGCGATCGCGCACGCCAGGGCCTGCTGATCCGCGAGGCGGACTCGCGCGCGCTGATCGAGAACCTCAGTGCCGGGGTGATGGTGTTCCGGCCGAACCACACGCTCTCGAGCATCAACAGCGCGGCGCGCCGCTTCTTCGGCTGGAGCCCGGGCGGCGCCAACACGGCCTTGCCCGAACCGACCGGGCCGGGCTGGCAGATGCTGCGCGAGGACGGCCAGCCCATGCGCCGCCACGACATGCCGTTCGAGCGCGTGCTGGCCACCGGCCAGCCGGTCAAGAGCGTGGTGGTGGGTGTGCCGGTGGGCAACGGCAACGAGGTGCACTGGGCCCTGTTCAATGCCTACCCCGAGAACAACGCGCAGGGCGGTCTGCGCCACGTGGTGCTGACCTTCATCGACATCACCTCGCTCAAGACCGCGCAGGCCGAGCAGAAGACCCTGCAGGCGCAGCTCTCGCAGTCGCAGAAGATGGAGGCCCTGGGCACGCTGGCGGGTGGCGTGGCGCACGACTTCAACAACATCCTGGCCGCGATCCTGGGCAACGCCGACCTCGCGCGGCAGGACCTCACGCACGATGCGCCGGCGCGCGAAAGCCTGCACGAGATCAGCACGGCCGCGCGCCGCGGCCGCGAGCTGGTGCGGCAGATCCTGGCCTTCAGCCGCCAGCAGCCGGCCGAACGCACCCGCGTGGACGTGGGCGCCATCCTGACCGAGACCTGCAACCTCATGCGCGCGGCCATGCCGCCGCACGTGCAACTGCTGCACGAGTGCCACCCCGACACGCCGACCCTGCTGGCCGACGCCACCCAGCTCGGCCAGGTGCTGATCAACCTGGGCACCAACGCCGTGCATGCGCTCGAAGGCCGCCCGGGGCGGGTCGAGTGCCAGCTCGACGGCCTCAAGGGCCACGACCCCCGGCTGCCCACCGAGGTGGCCCAGGCCTGCGCCGAAGCCGGGGTGGATGCGGTGCGCCTGCGGGTGAGCGACAATGGCTGCGGCATGACCGAGGCGGTGCGCAGCCGCATCTTCGAGCCCTTCTTCACCACCAAGGTGGTGGGGCGCGGCACCGGCCTGGGCCTGCCGGTGGTGCTGGGCATCGTGCAGGTGCACGGGGGCGCCATCGATGTCGAGAGCCGGCCCGGCAAGGGCACCACCTTCACGCTCTACTTCCCCGCGGCGCCCGATGGTCCGCCCGAGCTGGCCCTTGATCCCGTGGTTGGACATACGGGCGCCGATCCCGTCACAATGGCCCCTCGCCCACCCGAGGGCGCCGAGACCGCCCTTTTGGAGACCCCCCCCATGGCCGACGCCCCGCCAGCGGACCAGCCCCACATCCTGTACCTCGACGACGACGACACGCTGGTCTTCCTGGTGCGCCGCCTGCTGGAGCGCCGGGGCTACCGCGTGACGTCCTTCACCGACCAGCAACTGGCGGTGAACGCGGTGCGCGAGCAGCCCGAGGCCTTCCAGCTGCTGCTGACCGACTACAACATGCCGGGCATGTCGGGGCTCGACGTGGCGCGCGCCGTGCTGGCGATCAACCCGAAACTGCCGGTGGCCGTCGCCTCCGGCTATATCACCGATGAGCTGCAGGCCGAGGCCAAGGCGGCCGGCGTGCGCGAGGTCGTGTTCAAGACCGATGCGGTCGAGGCCTTCTGCGAGGTGGTGGCCCGCCTGGTCAAGCAGGACTGAAGCGACACCACCCAGCGGCATCCGCAGAGGCCACTCCACTCCAGGGGCATCAAGGGTCCGGCTTCGCCGGCCCAAGATGCCGTCCCCCCTCCCAGCGCCGAAGGCGCGCCAGAGAGGGGGGAAGCCGCGAAGCGGCGCAGGGGGGAGTCTCAATCCTCCACGAACGCCTCTTCGCGCTTGGCCTTGACCGAAGGCAGGAGCACCACGACCAGCAGCACCACTGCGATGGCCAGCAGGCTGGCGGACATCGGGCGCGTGACCAGCACGCTCCAGTCGCCGCGCGAGATCAGCAGCGCGCGCCGCAGGTACTCTTCCATCATCGGTCCCAGGATCAGGCCCAGCAGCAGCGGCGCCGGCTCGCACTTGAGCTTGTGGAACAGGTAGCCGATCACGCCGAAGATGGCGACCATCCAGATCTCGAAGGTGTTGTTGTTCTCCGAGTACACACCCACGGCACAGAACAGCACGATGGCCGGGAATAGCCACTTGTAGGGAATCGTCAGCAGCTTGATCCACATGCCGATCAAGGGCAGGTTGAGCACGATCAGCATCAGGTTGCCGATCCACATCGAGGCGATCAGGCCCCAGAACAGTTCCGGGTTGCTGGTCATGACCTGCGGGCCCGGCTGGATGTTGTGGATGGTCATGGCACCGACCATCAGCGCCATCACGGCATTGGGCGGAATGCCCAGCGTGAGCAGCGGGATGAACGAGGTCTGCGCACCGGCGTTGTTGGCGGACTCGGGGCCGGCCACGCCGCGGATGTTGCCTTGGCCGAACGGCACTTCGCCCTTCTTGAGCTTGATCTTCTTCTCGATCGTGTACGAGGCGAAGGCCGACATCAGCGCGCCGCCGCCGGGCAGGATGCCCAGCACCGAGCCCAGGGCCGTGCCGCGCAGCACGGCGGGCGTCATGCGCTGGAAGTCTTCCTTGGTCGGCATCAGGCCCTTGACCTTGGCCGTGAAGACCTCGCGCTGGTCCGACGGCGTGGCCAGGTTGGCGATGATCTCGCCGTAGCCGAACACGCCCATCGCGATGGCGATGAAGCTGATGCCATCGGTGAGTTCGGGGATGTCGAAGCTGTAGCGCGCCACGCCGGAGTTCACGTCGGTGCCCACCAGGCCGAAGGCCAGGCCGAGCAGGATCATGGCCACCGCCTTGAGCAGCGAGCCCGAGGCCAGCACCACGGCGCCGATCAGGCCCAGCACCATCAGCGAGAAGTACTCGGCCGGGCCGAACTTCAACGCCACTTCGGTCAAAGGCGGCGCGAAGGCCGCGAGGATCAGGGTGCCGGCGCAACCCGCGAAGAAGGAGCCCAGGCCGGCGGCGGCCAGCGCGGGCCCGGCCCGCCCCTTGCGCGCCATCTGGTAGCCGTCGATCACGGTCACCACCGAGGACGCTTCGCCGGGCAGGTTGACCAGAATGGCGGTGGTGGAGCCGCCGTACTGCGCTCCGTAGTAGATGCCGGCCAGCATGATCAGCGCCGCTTCCGGTGGCAGGCCGTAGGTGGCGGGCAGGAGCATGGCGATGGTGGCGACCGGGCCGATGCCGGGCAGCACACCGATCAGCGTGCCCAGCAGGCAGCCGACGAAGGCGTAGATGAGGTTCTGCGCCGTGAAGGCGACGCCGAAACCGATCGAGAGGTTGGTGATCAGATCCATGGTTCTTGTCTGGTGGGGGTCGTGGTCACGCGCATCAGCCGATGAAGGCCGGCCAGATCGGGAAGTTCAGCTTGAGCGCGAGTTCGAAGGCGATGTAGCTGCCGATCGCCAGGACGGTGGCGAGCACGAGCACCTCCTTGGCCTTGAACTGGTCGCCCGCCAGGCTGGCGACGAAAGTGAGGGCGTAGATCGCGACGATCAGGCCCATGGCCGGCAGGCCCCAGCTGTGCACACCCACCAGCAGCACGCCGAAGATCAGGTTGGCGCCGATGATGAAGATCAGGGGGCGCCAGGCGATGCGGCCGATCGGCTCGCCATCCTCGGTCTTCACCGTCAGGGCCTTGAGCGTGATCAGCACACCCATGATGGCGATGAGCACGCCCACCACCAGCGGGAAATAGCCTGGGCCCATGCGGGCACCGGTGCCCACGTTGTAGGTGGTGGCACCCCAGGCGAAGGCCACACCGAACGCGCTGAACAGCACGCCCGAGGCAAAGTCTCTCTGACTCTTGATTCTCACGATGTCTCCTGAAATGGCGTTGATCGCCGGCTCCTGGACAGGGCTCGGCGAGGGCACAGGACGTGCGCCGCGCGATGGTAAGAAGACCGTGGGCGTGTGTGGGTGACCAAAACATTGCCATTTGGCAATGTCGGCCGCGGCCGTCGCGCTGCCGCGTCAGCGGTTGGGTCGCGGCAGTTCGATGACGGCGCGCAGGCCCGGTGCCGCGTTCTCGAAATGCAGGCGCCCGCCATGCAGGGCCACCACGGCCTGCACGCTGGCCAGGCCCAGGCCATGCCCCGGCGCGCCGTCCGGCTGCAGGCGGTGAAAGCGCGTGCCCAGGCGCGCGAGTTCGGCATCGGGGACCCCGGGGCCGTTGTCCTGCACGCTGAGCCGCACGCCATCGGGCAGCTCCTGCGTGCCCACCTGGATCCCCGCCCCCGGGCCGGCGTACTTGAGCGCGTTGTCGAGCAGGTTGGCCAGCGCGCCGGCCAGCAGGTCGCGGTCGCCGGGCAGTTGCACCTCGTCGGCCGGTTCGTGTCTCAGCACGGCGTCCTGGGCCTCGGCAACGGCCTCGTAGAGTTCCACCACGTCGGCGGCGACCACGTCGAGCGCCACCGGCGTGAAGCTGCGGCGCCGCGCGCCGGCCTCGGCCTCGGCGATCTGCAACAGTTTCTCGAACACCAGCGTCAGCTCTTCGATCTCGCGAATGGCCGCGCCGATGGCCTCGCGGCGTTGCGCCGGGGCCGTGTCGGCCTGCTCCGCGTGGCGCAGGCGCACGAGGATGCGCGTGAGCGGCGTGCGCAGGTTGTGCGCGATGGTGTTGGAGACGTGGCGCACGCCGTCCATCAGCGACTCGATGCGGTCGAGCATGGTGTTGATCTCGCGGTTGAGCAGCGCGAACTCATCGTCCGCGCCCGACTCCGCGACGCGCTCGCGCAGCTCGCCGGCCGTGGCGATGCGCTTGGCCGTGAGGCGCACCGCGCTCACGCTGCGCTCGAGTTCCTGGCGGAACACGAAGGTGCCGCCGATCAGCAGCAGCACGGCCACGATGCCGGCGGCCGCGCTCGCGCTCGCCACCAGGGACTCGATCAGCTCCTGGTCCCGCAGGTCCTGCCCGACCACCAGCACGCCGCCGTAGGGCAGGGTGCGCATGACCAGGTAGGCGTTCACGCTGCGCCCGTCGCGCTCCACGCGCCGCTGGGTCGGCCCGGTGTTCGCGGCGGCGTCGGGGGCGCGGTCGAGGTTGCCCGCGAGCCGGTGGCCCTCTCGGTCGGTCAAGAGGTAGATCTCGCTGTCAGAGTCGCGGCCGTCCGTCAGCGCCCGGGTGATGGCCGCCGCCGCCGCCGCGGTGCCGCCCTCGTTCATGTCCGCCATCAGCTGCTGCGTCGACAGGCCTACCTGCCGCGCCATGCGCTGGTGCAGCACGCCGACGGTCTGCAGGTAGACAATGGCCAGGGCGGCCAGCATGGTGACGGCGACCAGGAAACCGTAGGAGAACGCCAGGCGAAAACCGACCGAGCGCCAGAGTCCGCCCAGCTGGCCGATCATGCGGCGCTGTCTGGGTCGTCGTCGGCGGCGATGCGGTAGCCGATGCCGCGCACGGTGTGGATCAGCGGTGGCGCACCGCCCGCATCGAGCTTGCCGCGCAGCCGGCTGACCTGCACGTCGATCACGTTGGTCTGCGGATCGAACTGGTAGTCCCACACGGCTTCGAGCAGCATGGTGCGGGTCAGCACCTGGCCGGGGTGGCTCATCAGGTAGGCGAGCAGGCGGAACTCGCGCGGCTGCAGCGCCACCGGCCGGCCGCCGCGCTCGACATGGCGGCTCGCGAGATCGAGCTTGAGATCGGCCACCTGCAGCGTGCGGATCGCCGGGCCCGGCCGCGAGCGGCGCACCAGGGCCTCGGCCCGCGCGGCGAGTTCGGAGAAAGCGAAGGGTTTGGTCAGGTAGTCGTCGCCCCCCGCCTTGAGCCCGCGCACGCGTTCGTCCAGGGCGCTGAGCGCGCTGAGCACCAGCACGGGTGTCTTCTTGCCCAGGCCGCGCAGGGTCGCGAGGATCGAGAGGCCGTCCACCTCGTTGGGCAGCATGCGGTCCAGGATGATCAGGTCCCACTGCTCGCTGGTGGCCCGGCCGAGCGCTTCCATGCCATCGCGGCAGATCACGACCACGTGGCCGAGCGCGCGGAAACCATTGGCGATGTAGCGCGCGTTGTCCGCGTCGTCTTCCACCACCAGGCAGCGCCACATCACGGTGGCTTCCATCAGGCCTGCACCCTTTCACTCAGATCGAACATGCGTTGCACTCCGCGTTTTTTGCCGGGTGCCCATTCTGCTTGATTCGCCGCGCGAGAGTCAGCCCTCGGCCAGGACGCCGGCCAGCACCGCGCTGTCCACGTTGCCACCGCTCAGGGTGGTGCCCACCACCTGGCCCGGGAGCGCGGCGCGCTCCTGCCAGGCGGCGGCGAAGCTGGCGGCGCCCGCGCCTTCGGCCACGTTGTGGGTGTCGGCGAACAGCATGCGCATGGCCTGCGCGACTTCCGCGTCGCTGACCTGCACGATCCGCTCCAGGTGCGGCCGCAGCACCTCGAGCGCGGCGGCGTCGGCCACGCGGCAGGCCATGCCATCGGCCAGTGTGGTGGTCACGGGCGCTTCGACAACCCGGCCTTCGGCCAGTGAAGCCGCGTAGGTGGTGGCGTGGGCGCTGACCACGCCGACGATGCGCACGGGGTGTCGCAGCGCCAGCTTGGCGGCGATCGCCGAGCACGCACCCGATCCCTGGCCGATCGGCACGTAGACGATGTCGAGCGCCGGCACGGCGCGAAAGAATTCCCACCAGTAGGTGCTCACGCCCCGCAGCAGATCGGGGTGGAAGCTCGGCACCATGTGCGCGCCGCGTGCGGCGGCGAGCTCGATGGCGTGCTCGCGGCTGGCCTGGAAGTCGTCGCCGTGCTCGATCAGCGTGACGCCGAGCGCACGCATCGCGGCGTTTTTCTCCACCGAGTTGCCGCGCGGCACGACGATGGTGCAGGCCACGCCATGCGCGCGCGCGGCCCAGCCGATGCTCTGGCCGTGGTTGCCGCGCGTGGCGCTGATGACCTCGCGCGGCAGCTCGCCGTGCGCCTTGAGCTGGTCGAAGTAGGTCAGTCCGCCGCGGATCTTGAACGCACCGGCCGGCGTGTGGTTCTCGTGCTTGACCCAGCAGTCGGTGCCCAGGCGCGTGCTCAGCGTGGCCCAGCGGTACTGTGGCGTGGGGCCGAACTCGCGGTAGACCACCTGCGCGGCGGCCTCGATGTCGTGCAGGGTTGGCAGCAGGTGGTTCACGGCGGGGACAGCAGGCTGAGCCGGCCGTGGGCCGGGGTGTCGAGTTCTGCCGCGAGGCCAGCCGGCCCGTCGCTCACGGTGATGCCCGGCAGGCCCACGGCCAGCAAGGCCGCGCGCAGCCCGGCGGCGCCCGCGTGGCGCAGGTGCAGGCGGCGCAGCGCCACGCCACTGGCGGGCATGTGCCGGGTGGGGTGGGTGCCGCTCCACTGGATCAGCGTGGGCAGCGCGCCATTGAAGAGGCGCTGGCCGTCGTCGCGCACGCTGATGCGCCATTGCAGCAGGCCTTGCGGTGTCTGGCGCGAGGCGCTGACGACGGGGCCGCGCTGGATGCCGATGGCGCGCAGCGCCGCGAGGGCGGCGTCGATGTCGGCGACGCGCGCCACCCAGTGCACCAGTTGCGGCCCCTGGCGCTGCAGGCGTTGTTGCAGCGCGGGGTCGTCGAGGTCGAACCAGCGGCGCTGGCCCGGTGCGCGGCCGGGCGTGGCGCGCGGGTCGATGGCGATGACCTCCAGATAGGCATCGGGCGCCTCATCCCCATCGAGCCGAAGCAGGCGGTTGTGGGTGCCGAACAGCGGGTGTTCCCCGCCCGGGCCGGGCGAGACGCCCAGCGTGGCTTCGCACCAGGCCACGCCCTCGTCAAGCGTGCGCGCGGCCACCACCAGGTGGTCGATCTGCGCCCGGGGCTCAGCCATGGCCTCTCCCGCAGGTCACAGCGTCACCTCGCCTTCGATGCAGGTCACTGAGGCGCCGCCGACCCAGATGGTGCCCTCGGCGTCGCGGTGGATGTGCACGCGCCCGGCGCGCGCCATGGCCGTGCCTTGCGCGGCGACGTAGTCCGGTGGCGCCATGCCCGCGCCGATCAGCCATTGCGCCACGGCGGCGTTGAGGCTACCGGTCACCGGGTCTTCGCTCAGCGTCTGGTGGCCATGGAAGAAGGCGCGCACCTCGAAGGCGGTGTCCGAGCCGGCGAGTTGGGGGCCGACGAGGCCGATCTCCAGCCCGGCGAGCACTTGCGCATCGGGCCGCGCCGCGAGCACCTGCTCGGCCGAGCGCAGCATCACACCACGCCAGGGTGGGCCGTTCTCGCACCAGGCGTGCGCCACGATCTCATCGCGCGCCAGGCCCAGGCCGCGCGCGATCAGGGCGACGTCGGTCTCGTCGAGCGGGCCGCTGCGGCGCAGCGGCGGCGCGGCAAACGCGAGGCGCTCGCCATCGCGCCGGATGCGCACCAAGCCCACGCCGCATTCCTGCACCACGTGGGCGTCGGCCCGGGGCTGGCCGCCAGCCTGCAGCCAGGCGTGGCAGGTGCCCAGTGTGGGATGGCCCGCGAAAGGCAGTTCCCGGCCGGGGCAGAAGATGCGCACGCGGTAGTCGGCGCCGGCCGCGTGGCCTTCGTCGGTGGGCGGCAGGACGAAGGTGCACTCCGAGAGGTTGGTCCAGTCGGTGAACTGCTGCATGGCCTCGGTGTTCAGGCCGGTGCCATCGAGCACCACGGCCAGCGGGTTGCCGCGGTAGGGCGTCTCGGTGAACACGTCGACTTGCTTGAAGGGGCGTTGGGCCATGGGAAGGTTCTCCGGGTTCGTCAGGACAGGGGCAGGTCGAGCACGCCGCGGCTCGCGGGCCGGGCCAGCCAGCCGGCGTACCAGCGTTCGAGGTGCGGCCACGCGGGGCGCGGCTGTGGCAGGCCCCACCAGCGGTGCACTTCGCAGGCGATGGGGATGTCGGCCATGGTGAGCGCATCGCCGGCCATGAAGGCCTGGCGCGACAGGTGCTCGTCGAGCAGGGCGAACAGCGGCTCGGTGGCGGCGACCGATTGCGCGATCACCTGGGCGTTGCGCTGCGCGGCCGGTGTGCGGATCCACTGCTTGAAGCCCGGGCTGCCTGCGGGGTTGAGCGTGGTCTGCTGCCAGTCCATCCAGCGCTCGGCATCGAAGCGTTGCCGCAGATCGCTCGGGTAGAGCCGGTTTTCGCGCGCGCACAGGTAGCGCACGATGGCGTTCGATTCCCAGAGCGTGAAGTCGCCGTCCTGCAGCAGCGGCACCAGGCCGTTGGGGTTGCGCGCGCGGTAGTCGGGCGTGTCCACGATGCCGTGGGTCAGGCCGGCGTCGGTGCGCGGCAGCTCGAGGCCCAGCACCTGCGCGCACAGCACGACCTTGCGCACATTGATCGAGCTCAGCCGGCCCCACAGCTGCAGCATGGGCTCAGGCCTTCGGTTGTTCGCGGATGGCCTGGGCCAGCGCGGTGATGCCGATGCGGATCTGCTCCACGCTGGCGGTGACGAAACTCAGGCGCAGGCTGCGTGGATCGGGTTCGTCGGCGTAGAACGCGGCGCCGGGCACGAAGGCCACGCCCTTGTCCACCGCGCGCGGCAGCAGGTCGATGGCGTTCATGCCTTCGGGCAGGCGCACCCAGAGGAACATGCCGCCGTCGGGCGAGTTCCACTGCACGTCCAGGCCCTGCATCTCCTGCGCCAGACTGGCCAGCATGGCCGCGCACTGGCTCTTGTAGAGCGCGCGGATGGTGGGCACATGGCGGTCCAGAAAACCATCCTTGAGCACCTCGGCCACCATGCGCTGGTTGAAGCCTGGGCTGTGCAGGTCGGCCGCCTGCTTGGCCTGCAGCAGCTTGGGGAAAACCGCCTTGGGCGCGACGATGAAACCCAGCCGCAGGCCGGGTGCGAGCACCTTGGAGAACGAACCCAGGTAGATGCAACCGTCGGGGTTGCGCGCGCTCAACGGCAGCGGCGGCGGTGCATCGAACCAGAGGTCGCCATACGGGTTGTCTTCCACGATTGGCAGGCCGTGCGCGGCCGCGCTGGCCACCAGCGCGGCGCGGCGGGCCTCGCTCATGCTGCGGCCGGGGGGGTTCTGGAAGTTGGGCAGCACGTAGAGGAAACGCGCGCGGTTCGCGCCGCTGCCCACCCGGCGTTCGAGGTCACCCACGTCGACGCCCTCGGCGTCGCTGGCCACGGCTTCGATGGTGGGCTCCATGGGGGTGAAGGCCTGCAGCGCGCCAAGGTAGGTGGGCGTTTCCACCAGCACGCGGCTGTCGGTGTCGATCAGCACCTTGGCCACCAGGTCCAGGCCCTGCTGGCTGCCGGTGGTGATGAGCACCTGCGCCGGGTCCACGTCCCAGGGCAGTTGCGCCGCCACGGCCTCGCACAGCGGGCCGTAGCCTTCGCTGGCCGAATACTGCAGGGCGGCCAGGCCGTCTTCGCGCAGCACCTTGGCGCAGGCGTCGGCGAACGCGCTCACCGGGAAGGTCTTGGGCGAGGGAAGGCCGCCGGCGAAACTGATGATGCCGGGCTTCTCCGTGACCTTGAGGATCTCGCGGATCACCGAGGGGTTCATGCGTTCGGCGCGGCGGGCCAGGGTCCAGGGCATGGCGGTGGTGGGCGTGGTGGGCAGGTCGTTGGGTTTCATGAAGGTCTCCGTTCAAACTCGTTCGGTGGGCGCGCTGGCGTGTACCGGCATTTTCTTTCCAATGAAGACGGTGGCGATCACCGCAATCGCAAAACCCAGCGTGACGGCGTCGAGCCGTTCGCCGAGCAAGGGCACGGCGAACAGCATGCCGAGAAAGGGCTGCACCAGCTGCACCTGGCTCACGCGCACCGTGCCGCCCAGGGCCAGGCCGCGGTACCAGGCGAAGAAACCGATCCACATCGAGAACACGGCGGTGTAGGCGAAACCCCACCAGGCCGAGGCCTGCAGCACCGCCTGCGGCCGGGTCAGGGCGGCCAGGGGCAGGGTGAGCGGCAGGGCGATCACCAAGGCCCAGCAGATGACGTGTTCGGCGCGCATGCGCTGCGACAGGCGTGCGCCATACGCATAACCCACGGCGGCGAACAGCATGGCGGCGAGCAGCAGCGCGTCGGCCGGGTGCAGCGTGAGGCCGGCGCTGCCCGAGCGCAGCACCGCAAAGCCCACCACCAGCGCGCTGCCCAGGGCGGCGCAGGCCCAGAAGCCGACGGAGGGCCGCTGGCGGTGCAGCAGCGCGCCCACCGCCGCCGTGGCCAGCGGCAGCACGCCCACGATCACGCTGGCGTGCACCGCTTCCACATAGCGCATGGCCACCGAGGTGAACAGCGGAAAACCGAACACCACCCCGGCCGAGGTGATGGCCAGCGGCAGCAGGTCTTCGCGGCGCGGCAGCGGCGCGCGCGTGGCGACCAGGAAGGCGACCGACAGCAGAGCCGCCACCACGGCGCGGCCCAGTGCGACGAACACGCCGGACATCTGGGGCGCATCAACCGGGCCCACGGCCAGCCGCGTCATGGGCAGGGTGAGCGCGAAGATCACCACGCCCAGCAGGCCGAGCACCAGCCCCTTGTTGGCGGGCCGGTCGATCCAGCGCGGTGCGGGCAGGCTGTGGGTGTTCATACCGTCAACATCCAGAGGGCGGTGGCCACCAGCACGGCGGCCAGCACGCGGTTGAACCAGACCAGGCGCGTGCCCTGCGTGAGCCACTGGCGCAGCAGCGAGCCGGCGACCGCGTAGGTGAGGTTGCTGGTGAAGGCGAAGAACACCATCACCACGCAGATGATGGCCAGCCGCTGACCCGGGTTGGGCGCAGGCTGCCCGGCGGCGTTGACCACCCAGCCGGCGGTGAGCGTGAGCGCCAGCATCCAGGCCTTGATGTTGAGGAACTGCAGGCCCACGCCTTGCAGGAAGCTGACGTTCAGGCGCGAGGCGTCGACCTCGGAGAGCTTGGAGGCGCCCGCCAGTTTCCAGGCCAGCCACAGCATGTACGCCACCCCCAGCAGCTTCACGCCCCAGCGCAGCGCGGGCACACCCAGCACCAGCGCGCCCAGGCCGAGGCCGCAGGCCAGCATGAGCAGCGTCCAGCCGGTGGGCACCGCGAAGCAGAAGCGCAAGGCGCGCCGCAGGCCCAGGTTGGCCGCGAGGGCGGTGGACAGCGTGGTGTTCGGCCCCGGCGAAAAACTCATCGCGGTGCAGAACAGCAGCAGGGCGGTCAGCTCGGTGGCGCTCATGAAGATCGGAGGGATGATGGGCTTGTCAACACGGGAGGTTCAATGTACGCTTTTGCGCCAGTACACAACCAATACAGTTGACCGGCGCAGTTGCGAGTCTGTATTGGTCGATGCGACAGTACAGGCGCTGGAAGGATGCCCCCGACATGCTGATGAAGACCCCCGCACAATCCCTGACCGAGCAGCTCGCCGTGCGCTTCGCCGACCGCATCCGCAGCCGCCTGTTGGCGCCCGGTGCGCGCCTGCCCTCGGTGCGCCAGTGCGCGCAGCAGCACGGCGTGAGTCCCTCCACCGTGGTGGCCGCCTATGACCAGCTGCTCGCGCAAGGCCTGGTGCAGGCGCGCAAGAACCGGGGCTTCTTCGTGCGCGAAATGCCCACGCCGCGCGCCGACGGTCAGTCGAGCGAAACCAAGGCCGCTGCCGCCAGGGCCGGCGGCGGGGCTTCGCCCATCAACGCGACGGCGCTGATCCGCGGCATGTTCCACAAGGTCAGCAACAAGCCGCACCCGGGCATGGGCGTGTTTCCGCCGGACTGGCTGGAGTCGACCTTCATGCCGGCCGCCGTGCGCAAGGTCACCGGCACGCGCGCCTTGCAGGACTTCTCGCTTCAATACGGCGAACCGATGGGCGACAGCAGCCTGCGCCGGGTGTTGTCGCAGAAGCTGGCCTCGCTCAATGTGCATGCCGATGCGGAGCACATCATCACCACCGTGGGCGCCACGCACGCGCTGGACATCGTGAGCCGCACGCTGCTGCGCGCGGGCGATCCGGTGATGGTGGAGGAGCCTGGCTGGGCGGTGGAGTTCGCCCGGCTGGCCGCGCTGGGCATGCGCATCCTGCCGGTGCCGCGCCGCGCCGACGGGCCCGACCTGGAGGTGATGGCGAAGTACTGTGAGGTGCACCAGCCCAAGCTGTACGTGAGCGTGAGCGTGTTCCACAACCCGACCGGCTACTGCCTGTCGCCGGGCAGCGCGCACCGCCTGCTGCAGCTGGCCAACCGGCACAATTTCCACATCGTCGAGGACGACACCTACAGCCACATCGCGCCCGAACACGCCACACGCCTGACCGCGCTCGACGGCCTGCAGCGCACCATCTACGTGAGCGGCTTCGCCAAGATCCTCGCGCCCAACTGGCGCATCGGTTACCTTGCCGCGCCGCCGGCGCTGGTGGAGCCGCTGCTCGACACCAAGCTGCTGTCCACGCTGACCACGCCCTCCTTGCTGGAGAGGGCGCTGGCGCTGTGCATCGAGCAGGGCCAGTTGCGGCGCCACGCCGAGCGCATCCGCACCCGGCTCGATGCCGCGCGGGCGCGCAGCGTGAAGCTGGCGCTGGGCGCAGGCTGCAGTTTCGCGGCCGAGCCGGTGGGGCTGTTCGGCTGGGTTGACACCGGGGTGGACACCGACGCGCTGGCGCAGCGCATGCTGGACGAGGGCTACCTGATCGCGCCCGGTGCGCTGTTCCATGCCGCGCGGGCGCCCAGCACCCTCATGCGCATCAACTTCACGACCACGCAGGACGCGGCGTTCTGGCGCGTGTTCTCGCGCCTGAAGGCCTCGGGCTGAGCCCTGAGGCTGGCTAGAGCTTGGTGTCGAACAGGTCGCGGCCGCGCGCCTGCAGGATGTCCGCCAGCGCGCGGTCGATCTGGCGCGCTTCGGCCTGCATCAAGGGCAGGGCGCGCGCGAACAAGTGCCAGTCGCCCGAGCGGGCGGCCAGCTCCAGGCCCTTGGCCAGGCGCGCACCACGCTCGGCGGTCATGCTGCCCAGCGAGCCCTTGAGGCCGTGCGCGTGGGCCACGGCCGCGGCCGAATCGCGTGTCTGAAGCGCCTTCTGCAGTTCGCTCTGGCGCGAAGCCAGGTCGGCGCGCATGGCCTGGGCCAGTTGCCCCAGCGTCTCTTGGTCGCCATCCAGGCGGCGCAGCAGTTTCTCGACGTCCAGCGCCTCCAGGTGCGTGGCGGCGGCGCGCGCGCCCGACACGGTGCTGGGCACGATGGGGGCGGGGATGGTCACCGGGGCCGGTGCGGGTGTGGCCGGGGCTTGCTCGGGCTCGGCCAGGCCGTCGTCGAGCTTCAGCACCCGGTCCATTTCCTTGATGAGCGCCTGCGGGCTGACCGGCTTGGCGGTATAGCCATCCATGCCGGCGGCCAGGCAGGCTTCGCGGTCGCCCGGCATGGCATTGGCCGTCACAGCCACGATGGGCGTGCGGGGCAGCTTGCGGCGGGTCTCGATGTCGCGGATCTCGTGCGTGGCCTGCAGGCCACTCATGCCTGGCATCTGCACGTCCATCAGCACCAGGTCGATGCCGCCCTGTTCCCATTGGGCGATGGCGTGCACGCCACCGCGCGCCACGCGCACGATGCAGCCCAGGCGCAGCAGCAGCTGCCGCATCATCAGTTCGTTGACCGGGTGGTCTTCGGCCAGCAGCACCACCAGGCCGACATAGCGGGCACCGGCCTGCGCGACCTCCTGCAGCTCGGCCGAGGCGCTGAGCGGGCTCTGGTCCAGCTCGCGCAAGGGCAGGGTCAGGGTGAAGGTGCTGCCCTCGCCGGGGTCGCTCTGCAGGTCGATCTCGCCGCCCATGAGCCGGGCAAGCTGCGCGCAGATCGCCAGGCCCAGGCCACTGCCTCCATAGGGGCGCGCGGTGGAGGCGTCGGCCTGCGTGAAGGCGTCGAAGACGGTGGCGTGGTGTTCGCGCGCGATGCCCACGCCGCTGTCGCGGACCTGCAGCTGCAGCCGCTTCGGGGCCTGGCCCGCGGGCTCGATCGGCTGGATGCGCACCTCGATCCGGCCGCCGCGGGGCGTGAACTTGAGCGCGTTGGAGAGCAGGTGGTTCAGCACCTGGCGCAATCGCACGGCGTCGCCCATCACCCATTGGGGCAGGGCCGGTGGCAGTTCGAAGCGGAAGTCCAAAGCCTGTTCGCCCGCCTGCTCGGCGTACGGCACGATGGCCTGTTCCAGGGCCTGGTGCAGGTCGAAGCGCACGTTCTCGATGTCGAACTGGCCGGCTTCGATGCGGGAGAGATCCAGCAGGTTGTTGAGCAGGTCCAGCAACTCGTGCGCTGAGTTGTCCATCAGCGCCAGCCAGCTGGACTGGTCCGCATTGAGCGGCGAATCCATCAGCATGCGCGTGAGGCCCATGAACGCGTTGAGGGGCGTGCGCACCTCGTGGCTGATGTTGGCCAGGAATTCGCTCTTGGCCCGGCTGGCCTGTTCGGTCAATTCGCGGGCGCGCTCGCCATCCTGCTCGATGCGCTTGCGCTCGCCGATGTCGGCCAGGGTGCCCATGAGCCGCAGGGGCTGGCCCTTGCTGTCGTGCTCGGCGACCATGGCGTGCGTTTCGACCCAGCGCCAGCCTTCGGAAGCGCGCACCCGGTGCTGCACCACGGCGCGCTGGCTGCGGCCTTCGAGCAAGGCCATCACCTGCACGCGCAGCGGCTCGATGTCGTCGGGGTGCAGGCGCGCGCGCAGGTCGATCGCCTCCCAGTAGCCATCGGCGGCGATGTCGCCGAGCAGTTCGCCCCAGCGCGCCGTCAGGAACACCTGGGTGGCGGGCAGTTGCCAGTCCCACAGTGCCAGGCCGGCGGCGTCCACCGCGAGCTGCAGGCGGTCGCGCGCTTCGTCCAGCGCTTCCTCGGCCAGGAGGCGGCTGTTGGACTCGCGGTGCGCGATGCTGCGCAGGCGGTCGAGCTCGCGGCTCTGGTGCTCCAGTTCGCCCTGCAACCTTTGCGTGCGCTCGCGCTCCTGCTGAAGCTCGTCCAGCGTGCGTTGCAAGTCAAAGGCGAGACGATCGGGCGTCATGGGCGTGTGTGAGGTGGTGCGAAGGCCTAGGGTTCCCGTGCCGGGCCCTCAGCTGCCGCCAAGCGCTTCCCAGCGCTCCAGCGCCTGAAGCCATTCCCCCTCGACTTCGGCATGCCGGGCGCCAAGTTGAGCCGCGCGGGCGGGATCGCTGTGAAATAGTTGGCCATTCTCCAGGTCCTTGCCAATGGTGGCTTGTTCGGCCTCCAGGGCCGCGATCAACTGAGGCAGCGCGTCGAACTCCCGCTGTTCCTTGTAGCTTAGCTTTTTCCTGGCGGGTGCTGGTGCGGGCGCCGAAGGGGCCGGTTTGGCGGCCGGGGCCGCCGGCGGTGGGGTGGGCGCCTCGCGCTCGCGCTGCAGGGCGGCCGACCGCGCCGACTGGGTCAGCCAGTCCTGCACATCCCCCACATACTCGCGCCAGCGCCCTTCGCCCTCGAACACCAAGGTGCTCGTGACCACGTTGTCCAGGAAGCGCCGGTCATGGCTGACCAGGAACACCGTGCCTTCGTACTGCTGCAGCAGGTCTTCCAGCAGCTCCAGCGTGTCGATGTCCAGGTCGTTGGTGGGCTCGTCGAGTACCAGCACGTTGGCCGGCCGCGCGAACAGCCGCGCCAGCAGCAGGCGGTTGCGCTCGCCGCCCGAGAGCGTGCGGACCGGGGCGTTGGCCCGTGCGGGCGAGAACAGGAAGTCGCTGAGATAGCTCTTTACATGGGTGCGCTTGTTGCCGATCTCGATCCACTCGCTGCCCGGGCTGATGAAGTCTTCGAGCGTCGCGTCCAGATCGAGCTGGTCGCGCATCTGGTCGAAATAGGCCACGCTGATCTTGCTGCCCTGGCGCACGGTGCCGCTGGTGGGAATCAGTTCACCCAGAATGATCTTGAGCAAGGTGGTCTTGCCCGCGCCGTTGGGGCCGATCAGGCCAATCTTGTCACCGCGCAGGATGGTGGCCGAGAAGTCCCGGATCACGGTGCGCTGGCCGCCGTCTGCGGTCGCGAACGTCTGCGTGACCTTCTCCAGTTCCGCCACGATCTTGCCGCTGGCATTGCCACTGGCCACCTCCAGCTTCACACTGCCCACCGCGTCGCGCCGCTGTGCGCGCTGCTCGCGCAGGCGCTCCAGCCGGGTGATGCGCCCTTGAGCCCGCGTGCGCCGCGCTTCCACACCCTTGCGGATCCACACCTCTTCCTGTGCCAGCAGCTTGTCCGCACGGGCGTTGATCACCGCTTCCTGTGCCATCTGCTCTTCCTTGAGCAGCTGGTACTGCGCAAAATTGCCGGGATAGCTGAGCAGCCGGCCGCGATCGAGTTCGACCATGCGTGTGGCCACGCGGTCCAGAAAGGCCCGGTCGTGGCTGATCGTGACGACGCTGCCCTTGTATTCCAGCAGCAGGTCTTCCAGCCAGGTGATGCTGTCCAGATCCAGGTGGTTGGTCGGCTCGTCCAGCAGCAGGATCGAAGGCTTCTGGATCAGCAGGCGGGTGAGCGCGACCCGGCGCTTTTCCCCGCCCGAAAGATCCTTCACCGGCCAGTCACCCGGCGGACAGCGCAGGGCCTCCATCGCGACTTCAAGCTGGTTGTCGAGCGTCCAGCCATCGACCGCATCGATCTTGTCCTGCAGCTCGCCCATTTCCGCGCCGAGGGTGTCGAAATCGGCATCGGGTTCGCACATCAGCGCCGACACTTCATTGAAGCGCGCGACGAGATCGGCGGTTTCCTTCGCGCCTTCGCGGACGTTTTCGAGCACGGTCTTGGTCGGATCGAGCTCGGGCTCCTGTTCCAGATAGCCGACCGTGATGTTCTCTCCCGGCCATGCCTCGCCCGTGAAATCCTTGTCGATCCCGGCCATGATCTTGATGAGCGTCGACTTGCCCGCGCCGTTGGGGCCGACGATGCCGATCTTCGCGCCCTGGTAGAACTGGAGGCTGATATTGTTCAGCACCGGCTTCTGGGCGCCGGGGAAGGTCTTGGTCATGCCCTTCATGACATAGGCATATTGCGCGGCCATCGGATGGGTCCTTCGGGATCGTGACTTGGGGTATGAGGTTTCGCTGGCGCAGATAGGGAAGGGGAGGGGGAAGGGCAAGCGGCTAGACAGCTTCGCGGGGGCAGCCTAGCACCTGCTGCCATGAACAAGCCTATCCTTGCGCTCGCCGCGCTTTCGCTCGCCGTCCCCGCCACTGCCAACACGCCATCTCCGCGTCCGACGCTGGAGCAGGCCGCCGACAATGCGCGCGATATCGATCCTCACGCATGGGATTTCGTCGAAGGGATCACCACCGAAGTCGGCCCGCGTCAGGCCGGGACCGAGGCCGAGGCACGCGGACGGGCATGGGCAGTCGCATGGCTGAAGGCCAAGGGTTTCGCCAATGTCGCCGATGAACCCTTCATGATGGACACCTGGGTACCGGGCGACATTGCCCGTGCCCGCGTGACCGGGCCGTTCGCGCAGGACCTTGAAGTTCTCCCGCTCGGCAATTCGGCGGCGACACCTGCAGGCGGGATCGAGGCGGAAGTGGTGTTCTTCCGCACAGTGGATGATCTGCGTGCTGCGCCCGAGGGCAGCCTCAAGGGCAAGATCGCTTATGTCAGCCACCAGATGCGCCCCGCGCAGGACGGTTCGCACTACGGCTTTGCCGGCCCCGCGCGCTGGGTCGGCCCCGGGATCGCAGCGAGCAAGGGCGCAGTGGGCATCGTCATCAAGTCGATCGGCACCGATCACCACCGCAACCCGCACACCGGCGGCACCAGCTTTCCGCAAGGCGCAAAAGCGATCCCGTCCGGTGCATTGAGCCTGCCCGATGCCGAGAACCTTGAACGTATGTTCGCCCGCGCCGCTGGCCGCCCGGTCACGCTGAAGCTGGAGCTGAACCCGCGCCAGATCGGCCAGACCCAGAGCGGCAACGTGGTGGGAGAGATCCTCGGCCGCAATCCGGCGCTCCCGCCGGTGCTGCTTGCCTGTCATATCGACAGCTGGTGGAACGCGCCGGGCGCTTTCGATGACGGCGCAGGCTGCGCGATCATCGTGGCGGCTGCTAAGTGGGTGAGCGTTTCAGGCCAGCCGCTGCGCACCATCCGTGTGCTGATGGCAGGCGCTGAGGAAACCGGCCTGTGGGGCAGCAAGGCCTATAGTGCTGCGCACATCAACGAACCCATCGCGGTCGGCATCGAAAGCGATTTCGGCGCGGACCGGGTGTGGCGCTTCGATTCGAATTTCCGCGAAACCAATCCGGCCCTGCACAAGACAATCGCCGCCGCTGTGGCGCGCTTTGGCGTATCGACGGGCAATGATGTCGCCACGGGCGGGGCGGACCTCAACATCGTGCGCGACCAGAAGGGCGCGCTGGTGGACCTTCAACAGGATGGCACCCGCTATTTCGACCTCCACCACACGCCTGACGACACGCTCGACAAGATCGACATCGTTCAGCTGCGCCAGAATGTCGCGGTGTGGACGCAGGTCGTCGGCATCCTTGCCAATCAGGAAACCTCGATCCTGACCGGCGGCCCGGTTCCTACCGCGCCGCCGATCATGCAGGGCAAATAGCTCAGGCCGCGTAATCGAGGCGCAAATCGATCAGGCGCCCGCTTTCCTGCGGGGCAACGGTGAACTGGGCGAGCGCATTGTTGAGCATTCCGGCTTCGCGGGTGAGCGAGGTCGCAGCGGCCGTGCATTCTTCGGCCATGGCGGCGTTCTGCTGGGTGGAACGGTCCAGCTCTCCCACCACCGTGGTGATCTGGGCGAGGCTTTCGGCCTGCACTGCGGCAGAGGTCGCGATCGACTGGATGGCCTCCGAAAGAGCGGTGATGTCGCGGGTGATCGCGGCGAAGGCATCGCCGCTGCGCCCGACCAGATCAACCCCGCGGCTGACCTGAACAGAACTCGATGAAATCAGCGCCTTGACCTCGTCGGCTGCCTCGGCGCAGCGTTGGGCAAGGGCGCGCACTTCGTTGGCGACGACGGCAAAGCCCTTGCCCGCCTCACCCGCTCGCGCCGCCTCGACGCCGGCATTCAGGGCCAGCAGGTTGGTCTGAAACGAGATGCTCTCGATCACCGCGATGATCGAGGTGATTTCCTGCGATGAGCTTTCGATCTGATGCATCGCACTGACAGCCTCGGTAACAATCTGCGAACCGTCTGCCGCGCGCGCGGATGTATCGGCGATGGTTGCCCTGGCGCCCGCACTGGTGGCTGCGCTTTCCTGCACGCTGGCATTGATCGAGCCGATCGCGCTCGCTGTTTCTTCAAGATTGGCGGCCTGTTCTTCGGTGCGGCGTGACAGATCATCGGCGGCAGAACGGATCTCGGTTGCGCCCGTGTTCATCGACGACATCCCGTTCATCACGCTCCCCAGCGTTGCTGCAAGCGTACCCAGCGCGCCGTTGAAGTCTTCTTCGACCTGACGGTATTCGGGCGGAAAGCCGTCGATCCGCGCGGTCAGATCGCCCGAGGCCACCTGCCGCAGCGCCGTGCCCAGCTTGTCACTGACCAGCATGCGAACGCGCTCTTCGGAATTGTGAAAATAACCTGAAAGCGCCAGATCGATATCGAGCAGCGCCACTTTGACGAGGATCGCAACCTGACGCGCCTGCGCGCGCTTCCACGGCAGCATCCCGCGCCAGCCGGGCGCGATGATGGCGGTTATCAATTCATCCAGCACCAGCCCATAGGCGCCCACATACCATTTGGGTTCAAGCCCGATGCGTGCATGAACATTCCCGATGCGCATGGCACGCTGGTAGAAACGCTGGTCCACCCCGTCGCGGAACACTGCTTGCCAGTGTTCAGCCTGAGCCATTTTTGCGCGCCCCATTTGCTGGGGGCTGTCGAAATGAGCGGCAAGTTCGCGGCGCGAGGCAATCACGCGGTAAAACGCATCAAGCGCGGTATCGAGCCGACGCTTGAGCGCACGGCCCACCCCTGCAAGCGAGGATGGCCGGATATCGGACAAACCATAGTAATCGAGGCGTTCCTGCAAGGGATCGGTAGACATATCATCGTTCCTTGGGCTGGTTGGGCTGCGACCCGTCTGAAATTCTGGCGAGAGCGGCCTCAGGCAGCACGGCTGAGGGGCGTGTCGGCGGTGCTATCCTGGCGCCGGAAGCGGGCAACCTGATCGTTCAGGTCCCCGGCGCCGCGCAGCAGTTCGACCGAGGCTGCGTTGGTCTGTTCGGCCATCGCCGCGTTCTGCTGCATGCCCCGGTCAAGCATGATGATCGCCGCGTTGATCTGACGGATCGCATCCAGCGTTTCTTCTGCCCCCAATGCGATACGGTCCACCTGACCGGCGATATCAGAGAAGCGCGCAACGAGCGAAGCGAGCAAGGTGACCAACTGCTGGACCCGCGCAACGCCAATCGCCACTTCGTCCTTTGAAGTGGCGACAAGCTGTTTGATGGCGGTCGCCGACTGGGCCGAACGCTGCGCCAGTTCGCGCACTTCGCCCGCGACAACGGCAAAGCCCTTGCCGCCTCACCGGCGCGCGCCGCCTCGACTCCGGCGTTCAGGGCGAGAAGGTTGGTCTGGAAGGCGATGGTATCGATGAACCCGATCATCTCTCCGATTTCGGCTGATGACGCCTCGATCCGGGTGATAGCTTCCGCTGCCGCCGCGATTTCGCTGGCGCCGCGGTCGGCATCGGTCTTCGCTTCCAGCGCGGTCGATCGGGTTGCCGACCACAGGTTGGCCTGTGCTTCGATAGTGCCGAGCAGATCGCCTGCGGTGCGAGCGGCATTTTCAATGGCGGCGGTTTGCTGTTCGGTCTTGCCGGCAAGGTCACCGGAGGCCTCGCGCAGTTCATGCGCGCCGGTTGCAACCCGGTTGGCGGTAAGCGCAACCGCCCCAACCAGTTGATCGAGCTGCTGGCAAGACGCATTCAGTAGCGTGCGCGCCTGATCATATTCGCCCGGAAACGGCGTTTCGATCCGCTCCGACAGATCGCCTGCCGCCAGTGCGCGCAGCCTTTCGGAAAGCTTGACCATCACCATGCGCTGTTCGTTGGCGACCGCTTCGCGTTCGGCCTGGAGCTTGGCATCGATGGCGGCCTGCGCGTTGCGGGCATCGGTCAGCCCGCGCACCAGTGCTTCGAAACGCTGGCACAGCAGCATCAGGATCGCCGCTTCCATCAGCACGACGACCGCATGGAACACCACGCGCTGCAAGTCCGCCCCATCCGGGAAGACATAGGCCGGGGCGACGAAATTCAGCAGCAGGTGATGCAGTGCGATCGTCAACGTAGCGGTCAGGATCACCCGCCAGCAGGCCATGGTCACCAGCACTGCAAGAAAGGCGAAGAACACCATGTGCATATCGATCAGCCAGCCGGTTGATCGCGCCAGCGCAATCAGCAGCCCGCCCAGCAGCGGCAGGCTGACTGCGGTCGACAGGCGCGCAATCCCGTCGCCGCGTTGCTGGAGGGCAAAGATCACCGGCACGGCAATCAGCATCGCTGCGCAGAGCGCGAAAATCGGTTCTCCTGCCAAAAAGCTCCAGACGATGATGATCGCGCCGACAATTCCTTCCAGCATGACCGCAAGGCGCATGCCTTTGGCGCGCAGCTCGCTCATCTCATAAACCGGGACGAGCTTCATCGGGCGTCTCCATTTGTGCAGCCGGGGGCGCGTGCGGTGAGCGGGACGATACCTGCTGCCAGAGCGTGCAAAGGGGCGGCATTGTCGGATATGCGGACGATCACTCTGCCCCGGGCCGTGTCGAGCGCCAGCACCGCAGTGTCCTCTTGCGCCATCCAGCGTAGCACGGTGTGAAGATCGTTGCCGCCAACCGGCACCAGCAGCGCGGCCTGGCCGGGGCGCGGCCAGGCTGTCGCTGCAACCAGCGAAAGCGCGATGGCTGCTCCGTGCAGCGCCATCAGCGCCCGATCAGCACGCATCGATCTGTTCCAGCGCCTGCCGCAACTCTCCAAGGCGGATGGCAGCCACAGCGGCCTCCGGGTCAGCAGCGGACAGCACGTTCGCCATTTCCCGCAAGGATTGCGCAAGCCGGTCGATCTGTTGCAGCTGCACCAGATAGCGGGCAGCAACATCGCCATCGCTGCACAGCACGATGCCAAACGCCTCAGCATCCTCGGCAAGGGTGGCAAGGCCTGCTGCGATCCCGCTGAGCAGAGCAGCGGAATGCGGCGCGCTTGCAACGGGCGGCAGGGTTGCCATCGTCAGGCTGCCAGTTCGATCGGCTCGTCGGCCATCAGGCGCGTGAGATCGAGCACCATGACCATGTCATCGCCAAGCGGAGCGATGCCTTCAAGGAAATGGGTGATGGTCTCGTGCCCCATCGCGTCGGGCTGCTGGAGCGTGCCCGCCTCGATCGAGACGATGTCGGCCACGTCATGAACAATCAGACCGCGCATCTGGCCTTCGTGTTCGATCACGATGATCGGGTTGCGAGGGGTAGCCTCCGTCGGCGTCCAGCCCAGCCGCGCGGCAAGGTCGATGACCGGCAGCACCGCACCGCGCAGGTTGACGACGCCTGCGACATAGTCGGGGACACGCGGCAGGCGGGTGACGGGCGACCAGGCACGGATTTCACGCACGGTCATGATGTCGATGCCGAAACGCTGACTGGCGATACCGAAGGTGATGAGTTCATGACGCATGGGGCAGCTCCTGACGGGTGGGGCGGATCAGTGGATCACGCGGCGCAGCGCGGCGGTGAGCTTGTCGGCATCGAAGGGCTTGACGATCCACCCCGTCGCCCCGGCATTGCGGGCGCGCTGCTTCTTTTCCTCGGAACTTTCGGTGGTCAGCACCAGAATTGGCCGCTCGGCATGGAGCGCGCTGGTGCGCAGCTTTTCGATCAGCCCGAATCCGTCGAGACGCGGCATGTTGATGTCGGTGATGATCACGTCGACTTCGTTCGAGGCGAGCCATTCCAGCGCCTCTTGCCCATCCTCGCACTGTTCGACTGCGAACCCTCGCGAAGTCAGGGCGCCGAGCAGCAGGGCGCGCATCGAGGCGCTGTCATCGACCGTGAGGACACGGATGGGGGCGGTTGGCGTGGCTTGCATGATATGCTCCGTTTGAAACTAGAATAGTTCGACCGCCCCAAGCGCCGATTGCGGACGCCCCAGTGGTTTTTCCTTAGGTGCAACATCGCAGGGCACGAGGCGCGCACGCACCTGGCCGCTGGCGGGACGGAACTGGATGCGCCGGGCCTGCGTGCCTTCGAGGTCCTCGAAGACGCAGGGGATCTTCTCGCGTTCGAGAAACTGGCGGGCAAAGGCAGCATTGGCGGTGCCAATGGGGCTGAGATCGGGGTTGAGGTTTGCGCCCCCGTAAAGCCTTGCTCGCATCCGGTGCTTGTGCGCGCCAAGGGCCAGCATCTCGTTGATCAGCAGCTCCATCAGGAACAGGCCGTAGTCGCTGTCGAAAGTCTGGTTGCGGGCGTGAGCGGGTGGTTCGGCCAGCAGAAAGTGGTTCATGCCGCCGACCCGGGCGACCGGATCGAACAGGCAGGTTGCAACGCAGCTGCCGAGAATGGTGCTCATTTCCACGCGTGGGTCTGTGCTGGCTTTGGCTTCGCCTTGAACGATTGTCATGCGGACAATCTCGGGCGTGGGCGCACTGGCGGTGACAGGACTGATAGGCTTCATGTCGGTCATGGCTGACAGGACCTTGCCGGAGCAAAGATCGCCGCTGCAATGCGTGGCAACGGCAGTACTTCGCGCGCGGCGCCCAGTTCGATCGCCGCACGCGGCATCCCATAGACGACACAGCTGGCCTGATCCTGTGCGATGGTGCGCGCACCGATGCTGGCAAGCTGAGCCATGCCCTGTGCTCCGTCCTGCCCCATGCCGGTCAGCAGCACCCCGAGCGCCAGATGGGCGCGCGCAGGCGGGAGCGAGGCGGCCAGCGAGGCAAACAGGCGATCGACGCTGGGGCGGTGGCCGGACACCGGATCGCTTTCGCGCAGCACACAGCGCAGCCCCCGCGCGCCAGCGGCAGCGACTTGCAGATGGCGGTCGCTGCCGGGGGCCAGCACGACCATCCCCCTCTCCAGCGGCATGTCGCTTGTCGCCAGCATCACACGCGGGCGCACAGCCCGGTCAAAGGACTGTGCAATCGCGGCAGCAAAGCAGCCATTGATGTGCTGCACGATCAGCGTTGGCGGGCAATCCTCGGGGAAGTCCGAAAGCAGCGTGTGGAGCGCCTCGACCCCGCCGGTCGAGGCGCCAATGACGATGATCTCCGGCACTGCGGTCTGTCCAGCAGCGGGCGTCACCGAAGCCGCCGGAGCAGCGCGCGGCGGCGCGCAGGCAAACCGCACTCTTGCCGCCTCGCGCACCATGGCTGGCAGAGCGCCATCATCAGCCTCGCCCGGCTTCATGCGCAGCTGTGACTTGGCAATGCACCCGACAGCGCCCAGTTGCAGCCCGCGCGCCGTGGCGCTGGCCCCGGCCTCGGTTGCACCGGACACCAGGATCACCGGGGTCGGGCGCAGCTGCATGATCTTCTCGAGGAAGCTCAGCCCATCCATCCCCGGCATTTCGATATCGAGCGTCACCACATCAGGGTCGAGCGCCTTGATCATCTGCCGCGCCTCGGCGGCATCGGCGGCGGTGCCGATCACGGTGATGTCGGCCTCGCGTGCCAGACGATGCTGGAGCAGCGCGCGCATCAGCGGGGAATCGTCAACGATCAGAACCCGGATGCTCATGCCGCCCCCTTGCGCCGGTAGATGGTCGGTCCGACAGGTTCGAGCAGCGTGGCAGCAGGCCCGCTGACGCGTTCGGAGTGGCCGATGTAGAGATAGCCGCCGCCCGCCAGTTGGCGGGCAAAGCGTTCGATCAGCCGCTCCTTGGTGGGAAGATCGAAATAGATCATGACGTTGCGGCAGAAGATCACATCGAAGGCGCGCTGCATCGGCCAATCGCCCATCAGATTGAGTTCGCGAAACCGCACCAGCGCCTGCATCGCTGGGTCGATAAGCAGGCACGGCTCGTCGCGGCCCGGTGCAGGGGTACACCACACACGCCGCAGCGCCTCGGGCAGGGCTTCGAGCGCGCTTGCCGGATAGGTCGCTGCCCGCGCTCCGGCGAGGGCATTCACCGAAATGTCGCTCGCCAGCGCCAGCAGACCGGTGCGGGCGAACTTCAGACCCTCGGCTCGATCCGGGCCGAGCAGCACCATCAGCAGCGTCCAGATCTCCTCGCCGGTGGAACAGCCCGCCGACCAGATCCGCGCCTCGCCGCCCTTGGCAAGGCGGTGCAGCAGCTCTGGGCGAGCCACCGCTGCGAAATGTTCGAAGTGGTGCGGTTCGCGGTGGAAATAGGTGTGATTGGTCGTCAGCGCGGCGATAACGTCGGTCATGGCCTGCGCATCGCCCGCCAGCGTATCGAGAAACGCACCGAAGCTTGTCAGCCCGCTGCGCCGCACCAGCGGGGCCAGACGCGAATAGGCGAGCATCTTCTTGCGTTCGGACAGCACGATCCCGGTTCGGGCGTGGATCAGGGCAGCGATGCGCCGAAAGTCCTTCTCGCCGTAGATCGCGGGGCTGATGCCGGGCACCATGCTGTCGGAATCCGCGATGGCAGACGATGCGGGCATGATCAGGCCGCAGCAGCCAGAATGGCGCCGCCTGTGCCGCGCGCAGCAGTGCTGGCGATGAAATCGACATCCACGATCAGGGCGACCTTGCCGTTGCCAAGGATTGTCGCCCCGGCCACGCTGTCGATTTGGCGGTAATGGGCATCGAGCGCCTTGATCACGAACTGGCGCTGATCGGTGATCGCATCGACCAGCAGCGCCGCGCGGCCATGGCCTTCGGTCTCGACCAGCACCAGCACGCCTTCGCAGGGGTTGGCAACAGCCTGGTTCGCACCGGTCAGCACGCCCAGCGGCACGATCGGCACAAAGCTGCCGCGCGCGTTGAGCATCTGCGCACGGGTGCCCATGCCCTTCACATCGGCAGGGGTGGGGCGCAGGCTTTCGATCACGTGGGTGAGCGGGATCACCAACGATTGATCCCCCACCTGCACGATCATCCCGTCCGAAATCGCCAATGTCAGCGGCAGGGCAAGCGCGAAGGTCGTGCCCTTGCCGGGAACGCTTTCGATGGTGATGCGCCCGCCCAGCTCTTTCACGTTCTGCTTGACCACATCCATCCCAACCCCGCGGCCAGAAATGTTCGAGACCTGCGCTGCGGTCGAAAAGCCGGGGGCGAAGATCAGCTGGTGGATGTCCTCGTCCGAAAGCGTCGCGTCCGGGGCGACGATCCCGCTCGCGATCGCCTTGGCGAGCACCTTGTCGCGGTTGATGCCGCGCCCGTCGTCGCGGATCTGGATGATGATGCGCCCGGCCTTCTGCTCGGCAGAGAGGTAGAGCGTGCCTTCGGGCTCCTTGCCCGCCGCGATGCGCTCGGCCGGCGGCTCGATGCCGTGGTCGACCGCATTGCGGATGAGGTGGGTCATCGGCTCGCTCAGCCGCTCGATCACGGTCTTGTCGAGCTCGGTGGTCTCGCCGCTGACCTGCAGGCGGACGTGCTTGCCGGTGTTCCCCGCGAGTTCGCGCAGCAGGCGCGGCA
>JAGKSX010000097.1 GCA_018993155.1 Hydrogenophaga sp. | reverse complement strand
GCGGGGCCTCCCCCGTGGCCGCGGCCGTCGCGGCCCGGGCGGTGGGCGTGGGGGAGGAGAAGGTTCTGGAGGCGCGGCTCGAGGGGGGGGCGCTCGGCGGGCCGGGCCTGGGGGCGGGCGCCGCCGTGCCGCCCGCCCGCCTCGAGGGCGTGGAGCGGGTGACGGCGGTGTTTGTGCGGCTGGACACGCCGGTCGCCTACGGCGCGGTCGACGATCGCCCGGTGGACCTGTTGTTCGCCCTGTTCGCGCCGCCCCGGGCCGGCGGGGATCACCTTCGCGCCCTGGCGGCGGTTTCGCGCGCCCTGAGGTCTCCGGAGATGCGCGAGCAGCTGCGCCAGGCCCGCACGGCCGACGCCATCCGCGCCCTCTTCGTGCGCGACAACGCCCCCGCCACCGCGGCCTGACCGGGCCGCCTCGGGGCGGCGGTCTAGTGGACGGAGACGGGCTCCAGTTCGTGGGCCACCGCGGTCGCGAAGGCGGTCTCGCGATCCATCATGACGGCCAGCCGCTCGCCATCGGCGCCATGCACGGCGTAGAGGGTGGCCTCGGGGTCGATGGACAGGCCCTGGATGGCCGCTACGGGCGTGTCGGCCAGGACGTCGGCCGCCCGGATCTCACGCACATAGACCAGATCGGGGGCCCCGAGGTCGGCGAAGTCTTCCCTAGTCATCATCATCGGCGTCATCAGGACCGCCTCCTTACTCGCTACTAACGCGCCGGCTGGCGCTGTGGTTCGGCCCCGGAACCGGCGGCCGATGGATTCGACGGCTGTCAGCCCGTCGCGATGGGTATCCGCCGCACCGCCGGAGCGTCCTCGGGTCGGCTCATGTCGACGTGCAGCAGGCCGTGCTCCAGCCGCGCGCCGTCGATCTCCAGGCCGTCCGCCAGGACGAAGCTGCGCACGAAGCCCCGACCCGCGATGCCCCGGTGCAGAAAGGCCTGGTCGGCCTTGCCTGCGTCGTCGCGCTTGCCCGAGATGGTCAGCTGCCTGCCTTCGACGGTGATGGACAGGTCGTCCGGGCCGAAGCCGGCCACCGCCAGGCTGATGCGCACGGCGCGCTCCCCCCGCTGTTCGACATTGTAGGGCGGATAGCTGTCCGCGGCGGCGCGGGCGGCCCGGTCGATCAGGGCGCGGGTGTGATCGAAGCCGAGCAGAAACGGGCTGTCGAACAGGATGGTGCGCGTGTTCACGTCTCTTGCCCCCGAAGCAGGCGTTGCGACCGTCCGCGCCTCCCGCAATCGGCAAGGCGCCGGTCGAGCTTCAGATGGGGTCAGGCGTGGTGTTCTTCAACGGACGACGCGGCCCGGAAAAGGCGAAGGCCCCGCGGTTTCCCGCGGGGCCTTCATGGTGGAGCTAAGCGGAGTCGAACCGCTGACCTCTTGAATGCCATTCAAGCGCTCTACCAACTGAGCTATAGCCCCGAACCTTTCGGTCGGATCGCCGGGGGTATTGGTGATCGCCCCCCGGCGAGGCGGCGGAACCTATGTCAGGGCTTTTCGTCGATCAAGCCCGGTTCCGACATTTATTTTCGCCGCTTCCGAAGCGCTCCGGAAGGGCTTGGGGGCGGCTCCCGACAAGGCCGGAACCGCCCCTCTGATCCTAGTCCTCGTCCTTCTCGGGCTTCACGATGTCCTCGTCGAAGGAGTCGTCGTCCTCGTCCTCGATGAAGGGCACGGAATCGTCGTCGTCGTCGTCGCCGAGTACGTCGTCCTCGTCGCTCGCCTCGCCCATGCCGGGCTCCTCGGTCGGATCGACGGCGTCCTCGTCCTCATCGTCCGGGGTCAGGATCGGCTCATGACCTTCCTCGTCGATTTCCGGGGCGGTGACGGTCTCGTCCTCGTCCTCGTCGTCGCCGGCGGCCTTCTTCTTGTCGACCTGATCCTCGGCGTCCTCGTCGGGCGTCTCGTCAGGCGTGTAGCCGCCCGGCCGGCCGCGGCGGTTGCGCAGCTTCAGGGCCTCTTCCGGATCGAAGTCGGTGTCGCACTTCGGGCAGTGGGCCGGACGACGGTTGAGGTCGTAGAATTTGGCCTGGCAGTTCGGACAGACCTGCTTCTGGCCCAGTTCGGGATTGGCCACGGGGGCGCCTCGCACGGTGTGGGAATTCGGGCGGCTCCCTTGCCACTGCCGGGGGCCGCTGTCAAAAGCGATCTCCGCGCCGCCCTGTTCCGCCGGAGTCCGCCGGGTGACGACCCCCCTTCATCTGACCGCCCGTCGCAGCCGGCCGCTGTCTGGAACGACGCGCGCGCCCGGCGACAAGAGCATGTCTCACCGGGCCCTGATCCTGGGCGCCATGGCGACCGGCGTCACCGACATCGACGGCTTGCTGGAGGGGGACGACGTTCTCGCCACCGCCCGGGCCGTCGCGGCCTTCGGCGCCGGCGTCGAACGCCTCGGCCCGGGCCGCTGGCGGGTCGAGGGACACGGCGGCTTCCGCCAGCCGGCCGGCGTCATCGACTGCGGCAACGCCGGCACCGGCGTGCGCCTGCTGATGGGCGCGGCGGCGGGTTATCCGATCACCGTGACCTTCGACGGCGACGCCTCGCTGCGGAAACGGCCGATGAAGCGGGTGACCGACCCTTTGGCGGACATGGGTGCGACTTTCGAATGGCTCGGCGAGGACGACCGGCTGCCGCTACGGATCACGGGTGGCTCGCCCCTTTTCGAACGAACCTTCCGGCTTGAGGTCGCCTCGGCCCAGGTGAAGTCGGCGATGCTTCTGGCCGGCGTGAATGCGCAGGGCGGAGTCCAGGTGATCGAGCCCGTGCGCAGCCGGGACCACACCGAACTCATGCTGGCCGCGTTTGGAGCCGACATCCGGATCGTAGACGCGGGCCAGATCGTCGAGACGCTTTCCGTGGACCCGGCCACCGGACAGGAGCGGCGTGGAACGGTGGTGAACGCCGAGCGGACGATCTGGCTTGAGCGCGGCAAGCTCACCGCCGCGTCCGTCTCCGTCCCCGGGGACCCGTCCTCCGCCGCCTTCCCGCTCGCAGCGGCCCTGATCGTTCCCGGCTCTCAGGTCACGGTGGAGGGCGTCATGCTCAACCCGCTGCGCACCGGTCTGTTCGAGACCTGGCGTGAGATGGGCGCCGATCTGACGATCTCGAACCGCCGTGCGGCGGGCGGGGAGGAGGTCGGCGACGTCACGGCCCGGCATTCCACGTTGAAGGGGGTGGTCGTGCCCGAGGGGCGCGCCGCCTCGATGATCGACGAGTATCCCATCCTCGCCGCCACCGCCGCCTTCGCGGAGGGCGAGACGGTGATGCGGGGGATCGGCGAGATGCGGGTGAAGGAGAGCGACCGGATCGCCCTGATGGCCGCCGGCCTGCGCGCCTGCGGCGTCGAGGTGCAGGAGGAGCCGGAGGGCTTCATCGTCGGAGGCGGCCCGGTCCGCGGCGGCGCAACGGTGCGCACCGCCCACGACCACCGCATCGCCATGAGCCATCTGGTGCTGGGCCTGGCGGCCGGAGAGCCGGTCACGGTCGACGAGCCCGCCATGATCGCCACCAGCTTCCCGGGCTTCGTGGAGTTGATGTGCGGGCTCGGGGCCGATATCGCGGCCTCCACATGAGCCCCGCCCTGATCATCGCCGTCGACGGACCCGCCGCCTCGGGCAAGGGCACCATCGCCGCCCGGCTGGCGGCGCTATATGGCCTGCCGCACCTGGATACGGGCTTGCTCTATCGCGCGGTCGGCCTGGGGGTGCTGGACCGCGGCGGATCGCTGGACGACGAGAGTGCGGCCGAGGCGGTGGCCCGGGCGCTGGACGCCAGCCACCTGACCGACACGGAGCGCCTGACCAGCCGGGGCGCCGGCGAGGCCGCCAGCCGGGTGGCGGGCCACCCGGGCGTGCGCGCGGCCCTGCTCGAGTTCCAGAAGGCCTTCGCCGCTCAGCCCGGCGGGGCGGTGCTGGACGGCCGCGACATCGGCACCGTCATCGCGCCGCACGCCCCGGCCAAGCTCTATGTCACCGCCACGCCGGAGGTGCGCGCCACGCGGCGCTGGAAGCAGCTCACCGGCCGGGGCGAAGCGATCGCCTTCGAGGACATGCTGGCCGACATCGTCAAACGCGACGAGCGCGACGCCGGCCGCGGGGCCGCGCCCATGGTGCAGGCGGCCGACGCCGTCTTGCTGGACACGACCGATATGGATATAGAGGCCGCCTTCGATGCGGCCCGCCGTATCGTCGAGGCGGCGCGCGCGAAGAACGGCCTCTGACCGACTTCGCAAATCCAACGCTCCCAACCTCGATCACCGCGGGCGTTCTGGCTGCCCTTCAGGCCTCGCGTCCCGACGACCTGACTTCATTCTGAAATCCACCTCGCGCGGGGCCGAACGGCCGCGCGCCGCAACCCTTTCTCCAACCCCAGAGCTTCATGACCGACACCCTCTCCCCCACCCGCGACGATTTCGCCGCCCTCCTCGACCAGCAACTGCAAGGTCGCGACCTCGGCGAAGGCCAGGTCGTCCATGGCCGCGTCGTCGGCATGGAAAAGGACATCCTGATCATCGACGTGGGTCTGAAGACCGAAGGGCGCATTGCCGTGCGCGAGTTCGGCCAGGGCGAGGGCGCGGTGCTGCCGAAGGTCGGCGACACCGTCGAGGTCTATCTGGAGCGCGTCGAGAACGCCCTGGGCGAGGCCGTCATCAGCCGTGACAAGGCCCGCCGCGAGGAAGCCTGGACCCGTCTGGAAGGCGTGTTCGCCGAAGGCCAGCCGGTCAACGGCGTGATCGTCGGCCGCGTCAAGGGCGGCTTCACCGTCGATCTGGGCGGCGCCTCGGCCTTCCTGCCGGGCTCGCAGGTCGACATCCGCCCGGTCCGCGACGTCGGCCCGCTGATGGGCAAGGAGCAGCCGTTCGCCATCCTCAAGATGGACCGTCCGCGCGGCAACATCGTCGTCTCGCGCCGCGCCATCCTGGAAGAGGCCCGCGCCGAGCAGCGCACCGAACTGGTCGGCCAGCTGCAGGAAGGCGAAGTCCGCGAGGGCGTCGTCAAGAACATCACCGACTACGGCGCGTTCGTGGACCTGGGCGGCATCGATGGCCTGCTGCACGTCACCGACATGAGCTGGAAGCGCGTCTCGCACCCGTCGCAGGTGCTGGCGGTCGGCGACACGGTCAAGGTGCAGATCGTCAAGATCAACCCGGACACCCAGCGCATCAGCCTCGGCATGAAGCAGCTGCAGGCCGATCCGTGGGACGGCGTCGAGGCCAAGTATCCGGTCGGCGCCAAGTACACCGGCCGCATCACCAACATCACCGACTACGGCGCCTTCGTGGAGCTGGAAGCCGGGGTCGAGGGCCTGGTGCACGTCTCGGAAATGTCGTGGACCAAGAAGAACGTCCACCCGGGCAAGATCGTCTCGACCTCGCAGGAAGTCGACGTGGTCGTGCTGGACGTGGATTCGGCCAAGCGCCGCATCTCGCTGGGCCTGAAGCAGGCCCAGGCCAATCCGTGGGACGCCTTCCTGGAAGCCCATCCGATCGGCTCGACCGTCGAGGGCGAGGTCAAGAACGCCACCGAGTTCGGCCTGTTCATCGGCCTGGACAGCGACATCGACGGCATGGTGCACCTGTCGGACCTCGACTGGAGCGTCTCCGGCGAGGAAGCCATCCAGCGCTACCGCAAGGGCGACATGGTCAAGGCCAAGGTGCTGGACGTCGACGTCGAGAAGGAGCGCATCTCGCTGGGCATCAAGCAGCTCGGCGGCGACCCGATCGGCGAGGGCGACACCTACCGCAAGGGCCAGCAGGTCACGGTCACCGTCACGGCGGTGGAGTCGGGCGGCATCGAGGTCAAGTTCGGTGAGGACGACGCCCCGGTCAGCAGCTTCATCCGCAAGTCGGACCTGAGCCGCGACCGCAACGAGCAGCGCCCGGAGCGCTTCGCCGTGGGCGACCGCATCGACGCCATGGTCACCAACGTCGACAAGGCCAGCCGCCGCATCTCGGTGTCGGTCAAGGCGCTGGAGATGAAGGACGAGCAGGAGGCCATCGAGCAGTTCGGCTCGTCGGACTCCGGCGCCTCGCTGGGCGACATCCTCGGCGCGGCCCTGCGCGAGCGCTCGGGCAAGGAGTGATGGCGGCGGCCCCCGGCCTGTCCGGGGGCTCCGTTCCTCGCCGTTAAGAACGAAAAGCCCCGGTCGGCGACGACCGGGGCTTTTTCACGTGACGCGCGAGGTCTAGGGTGTCTGTGGATCAACGCTCAGGGAGGGGCCGGTGATCAAGTCCGAACTGATCGACAGGCTGGCGACCGAGAACCCGCACCTGACCCACGCCGAGGTCGAGCGGGTGGTCAATATCGTGCTGGGCCGCATGACCGACGCCCTGGCCGAGGGCGGCCGGGTCGAGCTGCGCGGCTTCGGGGCCTTTTCGGTGCGGTCGCGGCCGGCGCGCTCCGGGCGCAACCCGCGCACCGGCGAGACGGTCGAGGTGCCGGCCAAGTCGGTGCCCTTCTTCAAGAGCGGCAAGGAGCTGCGCGAGCGGCTGAACGCCTCGGGCGACGCCTGAGGCCGAGGGGTTGGGCCCCGGATCACGGATCGTCGCGGCGGATTTCGACGACGCCCGGGTGCGCGACCTGCTGGCGTTGCATTTCGCCGCCATGCGCGGCCAGTCGCCGGCCGACGCCTGTCATGTGCTGGACCTGGGCGGGCTGCAAAGCCCCGACATCGCCCTGTACGCCCTGTGGGAGGACGACCGGCTGCTCGGGCTCGGCGCGCTGAAGGCGCTCGACGCCGCGACCGGCGAGATCAAGTCGATGCGCACCGCCCCGGACGCCCTGGGGCGCGGCGTGGGGGCGCGGATTCTCGAGCATCTGATCGCCGAGGCGCGGGCCCGCGGCTATCGCCGCCTGAGCCTCGAGACCGGGTCCGGGCCGGATTTCGCCGCGGCCCTGGCCCTCTATCGCCGGCGCGGGTTCGTAGACGGGCCGCCGTTCGGCGGCTACGCCCCGACCCCCTTCACCACCTTCCTTCATCTGGACCTGCCCGCCGCCTGAGGCGCGGGCCGCAACACGGGAGAGCCGCATGGGCCTGCTTCAGGAGTTCAAGGAGTTCGCCGCGCGCGGCAACGTCATCGACCTGGCGGTCGGGGTCATCATCGGCGCGGCCTTCGGCAAGATCGTCACCAGCCTGGTCGAGCAGGTGGTGATGCCGCCGATCGGCCTGCTGCTCGGCCGGGTCGATTTCTCGAACCTGGAGTGGGTGCTGGCGCCCGAGGATCCGGCGACCGAGGCGGTGGAGAAGGTGGCGATCCAGTACGGCGCCTTCCTCAACACCGTGATCCAGTTCCTGATCGTGGCCTTCGTGGTGTTCCTGATGGTCAAGGCCATTAACCGGCTGCGCCGCCAGCAGGCCGAGGCCCCCGCCGCGCCCCCGGCCCCAACCCCCACCGAGACCCTGCTGGCCGAGATCCGCGACGAGCTGCGCGCCCGTCCGAAGGGCTGAGGCGCGCCGCTCGATCAAGGAATCACAGCGGCCACAGCGAGGACACAGCGGGCACAACGGGACCTGTGCTTCGGTGCGGGTGACCGAAGCCCTCCCCCTCGAGGGGGGAGGGTTTGGGTGGGGGTGGGTTCGCTTCCGTCTCCGGGAGGGGCGCGAGAGGCCGGCCCGCCTCCGGCGCTCGCCCTGGCCTGCGTCGCGTTCCCACCCCCCTCCCCCGCCCCTCCCCCCCCGCGGGGGGAGGGGGGAAAGGGCCCCCCCCCCCCCCCCCCCCCGCGCCCCCGGGGCCCCCCCGCGCCCGCGGGGGGCGGGTGGCCCGCGTTCCTGCCTTGATCCACAAGATCCTGGCCCGCCATGAGTTCGATGCCTTCCCCCCTCCCCGCCGCGCCTGCAGCCGATGCCCGATCGGCGGCCTTGCAGCCCATTCTGGACATGGCGCGCCCGGTCGTGGCTCTGCTGCCCATCGACGCCGCTCCCGACGCGTTCCTTCTCGAACTCCAACGCCAGGCCGCCCCATGACGCTCACACAGATGTCCCTGGAAGAGGCCTGCGCCGCGCTGGCGGCGGGGCGCACCAGCTCCGTGGAGCTGCTCGACGCACTGCTGGCCGAGGCGCGCCGCCTGGACCCCGTGATCCATGCCGTCGCCGAATGGGACGAGGATGCGGCCCGCGCACAGGCCGCGCAGCGCGATCAGGAGCGCCAGCGCGGCCAGGTGCGCGGGCCGCTGCACGGCGTGCCGCTGGCGCACAAGGACCTGTTCTTCCGCCCCGGGCGCGCGCCGCTGTGCGGCTCGCGGGTGCCGGTGCCGGCCCAGGCCCGGCTCGCGGGCGTGCTGGCGCGCCTGGAGGGCGCGGGGGCCGTCGACCTGGGCAGCGTGCAGCTGTCCGAGTTCGCCTACAACCCCACGGGCCACAACTGGGCGCACGGGCATGTGCGCAACCCCTGGCATCTTGAGCACGTCACCGGTGGTTCTTCCAGCGGCTCGGCGGCGTCGGTGGCGGCCTGCTTCAACTTCGCTTCCATCGGCTCCGACACCGCCGCTTCGATCCGCGTGCCCGCCGCCTGCTGCGGTGTCACCGGACTCAAGCCCACCCATGGGCTGGTGGATGCGAGCGGCTGTGTTCCGCTGTCCTACTCGCTCGACACGCTGGGGCCGATCGCCCGCAGCGCCCGCGACTGCGGCCTGATGCTGGACGCCCTCGCCGGCACACAGACCCTGCGCGCCGCGAACGACCTGCCCGCCGGGCTTCGCGTGGGCGTGGCCACGCGCTACTTCGTCGACGACATCGACGCGGAGGTGGCCCGGGGGCTGGACGACGCGCTCGCGACCTTGCGCGAGCTGGGCGCGCGGGTCGTCCCGGTCGCACCGGCCGGCCTGCCGCAGGCCAACGCGAACGCCAGCGTGATCATCATGTCCGAGGCCACCTCCGCGCACCGGCCCCTGATGGCGCCGCACGCCGACCGCTACTCGCCCACCGTGCTGGAGCGCCTGGAGCAGGGTGCGCGGTTCAGCGCCGAGGACTACGTGGGCGCGCAGCGCTACCGCGCGCTCGCGCTGGCCGAGTTCAGCGACTCGGTGTTCGCGCAGGCCGATGTGCTGGTGGCCCCGGTCATGGCGATGCCGGTGCCGCGTCTGGACGACGTCGGCGCCGAGAGCGACCCGGCCATGAACCGCATCGCGCGCGACATGACGCGCCTGACGCGACCCATCAACTACCTCGGCCTGCCCGCCCTGTCCCTGCCGGTGGGGCGGGACCGCCGCGGCCTGCCCCTGGCCGTTCAGCTGATCGGCCGTCCCCACAGCGAAGCCTTGTTGATCCAGCTCGGTGCCGCCCTGCAGCGCATCACCGACTGGCACCTGCAACGCCCCCCCATCACCCTCAATGGCGCCACTCCTGGCGCAGGAAACCACCCCGCATGAACTTCGTCCGATACGAGCAGGTGCAGCAAGTCGCTGTGCTGAGCCTGAACAACCCGCCCGTCAATGCCCTGGCGCATGAACTGCGCCGCGACCTGGCCGCCGCTCTCGACCGCGCCCTGGTGGACGGCGCCGTGCAGGCCGTCGTGCTCACCGGCACCGACAAGGCCTTCTGCGCCGGCGCCGACCTTCCCGAGCTGGGCACGCCCAAGGCCGCGCAGGACCCCGACATCTTCACGCTCATCCGCGAGATCGAAGCCGCCCGCAAGCCGGTGGTGGCCGCCATCGCCGGCATCTGCATGGGGGGTGGCCTGGAAATCGCGCTCGCCTGCCACTACCGCGTGGCGCTGAGCGATGCGCAGATCTCGTTCCCCGAAATCAAGCTCGGCCTCATGCCGGGCGCGGGCGGCACGCAGCGGCTGCCGCGCCTGACCGGGCTGACCTGGGCGCTCAACCTCATGCTGTCCGGTGAGACCGTGCGCGCCGAGCGGCTCATGGAGACCGCGCTGTTCGACCGCGTGGTCGCCCGCGACCTGATCCGGCAAGCCTGCGAAGTCGCCATGGAAATCGTGGACGCGGGCGAAGCGCCCCGCCGCACCGCCGATCTGAGCGTGGACGAGCCCTACGCACAAAGCCTGCTGCAATTCGCGCGCAACACCGTGCGCCCGCGCCTCAAGGGCGGCAACGCGGCACCGCTGCGCGTGATCGACGCCCTGGCCGCGTCGGTGGACAAACCCTTGCAGGAGGGGTTGCGCCTGGAGCGCGAGGCCTTCGCCGCGCTGGAGCAGGCGCCGTACTCGCGCGCCATGCGCCACATCTTCCGCGCCGAGCGCCTGGCCGCCAAGGTGGCCGGCATCCCGGGCGACACGCGGGCGCGGGCGATCGAGCGCGTGGCCGTCATCGGTGCCGGCACCATGGGCGGCGGTATTGCCATGGCCTTCCTCAATGCGGACATTCCCGTGGTCCTGCTGGACCGCAGCGACGAGGACGTGGAGCGCGGCCTGGCCAACGTGCGCCGCAACTACGAAACCACCGTCCAGCGCGGTCGCCTGAGCGAAGACGCGATGGCGCAGCGCATGGCCCGGCTCAGCGGGGCAACGGCGTACGGCGCCATCGCCGACGCCGACCTGGTGATCGAAGCCGTGTTCGAGAACATGGCGGTAAAGGAAGACGTGTTCCGCAAGCTCGACGCGGTGATGAAGCCCGGTGCGATCCTGGCCACCAACACCTCGCGCCTGGACGTGGACCGCATCGCCGCCTTCACCCAGCGACCGGCCGACGTGCTGGGCATGCATTTCTTCAGCCCGGCCAACGTGATGAAGCTGCTGGAAGTGGTGCGCGGTGCCGCCACCGCCCCGGACGTGCTGCACACCGTGATGCAGCTGGCGCGGCGCATCGGCAAGGTGGCCGTGGTGTCGGGCGTGTGCGACGGCTTCATCGGCAACCGCATGATCACCTTCTACCTGGAGCAGAGCATGGTGCTGCTGGAGGAGGGCGCCTCGCCGCAGCAGATCGACCGGGCGCTGGAGACCTGGGGCATGGCCATGGGGCCGTTCCGCATGAGCGATCTCGCCGGGCTCGACATCGGCTACACCATCCGCCAGCGGCAGTACGCCGAAGACCCGGGCGCGCGCCGCAGCCCGATCGCGGACAAGGTGTTCGAGGCTGGCCGCCTGGGCCAGAAGAACGGCAAGGGTTGGTACAAGTACGTGCCGGGTCAGCGCTCCGCGCAGCCCGATCCTGAGGTCCAGGCGCTGATTGCGGCGCACTTCGCCGCCACGAACCGCACGCCGCGCGCGTTCAGCGACGAGGAGATCGTCGAGCGCTGCATCTATGCGCTGGTCAACGAAGGGGCTTACATCCTGCAGGAAGGCATTGCCGCGCGCGCCTCCGACATCGATCTGGTCTACCTGCACGGCTACGGATTCCCGCGCTGGCGCGGCGGCCCGATGATGGCCGCGCAGACGGTGGGCCTGCCCAGTGTGGTGCGCGCCATCCGGCGCATCCGCAGCCGGCCGGACTCGGCGTTCAAGGCGCCTGCGCCCCTGCTGCTGCAGCTGGCCGAACAGAACAAAGGCTTCGAGTGACGCGCTGCACGCACTCCCGGTCGACCCATTGATGCAAACGCGAAGGAATGAAGATGAATGAAGCGGTGATTGTTTCCACTGCACGCACCGGGCTGGCGAAGTCCTGGAAGGGGGCGTTCAACATGACCCACGGCGCCACCCTGGGAGGCCACGTGGTGCAGGCGGCGGTGCAGCGGGCGGGCATCGACCCCGGCGAGGTCGAGGACGTGTACTTCGGCTGCTCGCTGGGCGAAGGCACCACGGGCAGCAACGTGGCGCGCCAGATCGCGCTGCGCGCCGGCCTGCCGGTGACCGCCGCCGGCACCACCGTGACGCGATTCTGCGCCTCGGGCCTGGAAGCCGTGGCCAACGCGGCTCGGCGCGTGATCGTCGACCGCGTGCCGGTGATGGTGGCCGGCGGCATCGAGTCGATCTCCTGCGTGCAGAACGAACTCAACCAGCACATGCGCCTGGACCCCTGGCTGCTCAAGCACCGGCCCGATACGTACGTGAACATGCTGCAGACCGCCGAGAACGTGGCCAGGCGCTACAAGATCGACCGCGAGGTGCAGGACGCCTACGGCGCGCGCAGCCAGCAGCGCGCCGCCGCCGCCCAGGCCGCCGGGCTGTTCCGCGACGAGATCGTGCCGATGTCCGTGACCATGGGCGTGGAGAACAAGGCCAGCGGCCACATCGAGCGCCGGGACGTGACCATCGACCGCGACGAAGGCATTCGCGGCGACACCACGGCCGACAGCATCGCCAGGCTGCGCTCGGTGTTGCCCAACGGGGTGATCACCGCCGGCAACGCCAGCCAGTACTCCGACGGTGCGGCCGCCTGCGTCGTGATGGATGCCCGCCTTGCCGAGCAGCGCGGCATTCGCCCGCTGGGCATCTTCCGGGGCTACGCCGTGGCCGGTTGCGAGCCCGATGAAATGGGCATCGGTCCGGTGTTCGCGGTGCCTCGCCTGCTGGAGCGCACGGGTGTTCGCATGGAAGACATCGGCCTGTGGGAACTCAACGAGGCCTTTGCCGTCCAGGTGCTGTACTGCCGCGACAAGCTGGGCATTCCTGACGACCGCCTCAATGTCAATGGGGGCGCGATCGCCGTCGGGCATCCCTACGGCGTCACCGGCGTGCGCCTGGTCGGCCACGCGCTGATCGAAGGCCGCCGCCGCGGCGTGAAGTACGTCGTGGTGACGATGTGTGTGGGCGGCGGCCAGGGCGCCGCCGCGTTGTTCGAGGTGTGCTGACCATGGTGACCTCCACAGAAGACCTGGGCATCGAACGCGACGGCGCGGTGGCCGTGATCGAAATGCGGCGCCCTCCGCACAACTTTTTCGACCTCGACCTCATCACCCGCATGGCCGACGCCTTCGAAGCCTTCGATGCCGACCCCGAGGTGCGCGCCGTGGTGCTGCGGGCGCAAGGCAAGTCCTTCAGTGCTGGCGCCAACCTGGGTGGCCAGAGCGCTCCCGGCGCGGCACCGGTGCATCCGTCGCGCCACACCTACCGCGAGGCGCTGCGCATTTTCAGGACCGGCAAACCCATCGTCGCGGCCGTGCACGGCGCGGCGATCGGCGGCGGGCTCGGCCTGGCGCTGGTGGCGGATTTCCGCATCGCCTGCGTGGAGACGCGCCTCAGCGCCAACTTCACGCGGCTGGGCTTTCACCCGGGCTTCGGCCTGACGGCCACCTTGCCCTGGCTGATCGGCCGGCAGAACGCCGCGCTGATGTTCTATACCAGCCGCACGCTGAACGGCCCGGCTGCGCTCGGCATGGGGCTGGTCGACCAGATCGTGCCTCAGGCCGAGGTGCACGAGGCCGCGATGAAGCTGGCGCAGGAGCTGGCCGGCGTGGGGCCGCTGGCCTTGCGTGCCACGCGCGCCACCCACCGCAGAGACCTGATCCAGGCCGTGGAGCTGGCGCTGGAGCGCGAGATGACCGAGCAGGCCTGGCTTGGCAAGACCGCCGACTTCCAGGAAGGCCTGGCCGCCGTGCGCGATCGAAGGGAACCGCGCTTCACCGGGCACTGAAGGGCGGGCCGGCGCGCTGCGCCCGCCCCCCCTAGAATGGCTCCCGCCGAGACATCCTGGCGGACGGCCGCCGTGCGCCAACTACACCCACCTACCAACATGACTGAGAACAAGGACGGCGTGGCCGCCGTGGAGCGGGCTCTGACGATCATGAATGCGTTTCGCATCGAGGATCAGGCCCTGACCCTGCACGAGCTGGCCGCCCGGACCGGCTTCTACAAGAGCACCATCCTTCGCCTGCTCGCGTCCCTGATCCGGTTCGGTTGTGTGCAGCAACTGCCCGATGCCAGCTACAAGCTGGGCTACGCGGTGATGAAGTGGGGGAGCGTCTATCGCCAGTCCTTGCGCATGGAAGACCACGTCGCGCCGGTGCTCAACCGCCTGGTCGACCTCACGGGCGAGGGGGCTTCCTATTTCCGGCGCGAGGGCGACGTGCGCCTGTGCCTGTTCCGGGTCGATCCGCGCCACTCGGTGCGCGACCACATCTACGCCGGGCAGGTGTTGCCGCTCGGCCAGGGCGCGGCGGGGCGCGCGCTGGTGGAGTTCGACGGTCCGCCCGCCAGCTGGCCTGCCACCCGCGTGATCTTCACCGTGGGCGAGCGCGAGCCCGACATCGCGGCGCTGGCCGCGCCCGTGTTCGGGCCGGGTGACCAGGTCGTGGGCTCGGTCGCCATCTCCGGCCCGTCCCACCGCTTCGCCGAGGCGGTGCTGCCCTCGCACACGGCGGCGGTGCGCGAGGCCGCCATCAAGCTGACGCAGCACGCCGGCGGCGATGCCGACTGGCTGCTGGGCGTGCGCAAGGTGTGACGGGCCTGTGGCGGGCCCGCAATGACGAATTCACGTTTTTGAGGGCTTTCTGCGCGCCCCGATCCCGCCGGCCCGTCCGGCGGGAGAAGGTTCTGCAGAATCGAGGCAGTTGAACTCCGTTTCCGGCCCATGCCCGTCATTCCGTTTCCGTTGACCCACTCGCGGCACAGCACCGCCCCCACCGCCGACCCCGTGGTGGCCCGCCTGGCCATCGACGAGCTGGAGGCCCTGACCCAGATCGACTTCTATGCCTGCACCGGCATCCATGCGGAGAACGGCACCTTGCTCATCGAGCCCGATGACGAAGCCCGCCTGGTGCAGTACCTGGAGTTCCACGGCCTGCGCCTGCCGCGCGCCGTCGATGCCCGGCAGGTGCTGGAGCTGTGCAACGACCTGCGCTGGTCGTACGGCGAGGCTGTGCGCTGCGCGGCGCGCAGCGACGCCGACATCGCCGTGCGGTTCCCGCGCCTGAACGCCGGGAAGCTCGACTACGTGCGCGCGGTGGCCGGCCAGGAACGCGAGGCGGCGAGGGACTGCGCGAGAAAACTCTTCGTCAGCCGGGGTGGCGAGGTGTTCCTGTACTGAGGCAGGTCATTCGCTGGCCTTGATCTTCAGCGTCTTGATGACGTGACCCCAATGGTCTTGCTGCTGCTTCATCTCCTGCGCGAAAGCCTCGGGCGGTAGCGGCCGGGGCTCGGCACCGATGGCGCGCAGCTGCTGCACCACCTCCGGCAGGGCCAGCACCTTCTGCAGCGCCGCCGCCGTCCTGTTCACCACCTCTTTGGAGGTCTGCGCCGGCGCGAACAGGCCCCACCAGCCGCGCATCTCCATTTCCGCAAAGCCCGCCTCGCGCGCGGTGGGCACGTCGGGCAGCAGGGGGTTGCGCTCCGCGCCGGTGGTGATCAGCGGGCGCAGCTTGCCGGCCTTGATCAGCGCCAGGTAGGACGAGGTGTCGGCGATCGACATGTCGATGTGGCGCGCCAGCGTGTCCTGCATCACCTGGGCACCGCCCTTGTACGGCACGCGCGTCATCTGGAGCTGCCGCGTGTGCACCAGCTGTTCGCCAGCGATCTGCACCATCAGGATGGCCGTGCCGTACGACACCTGGCCCGGCCGCTCCTTCACGTAGGCCACGAACTCGCCCAGCGTCCTGGCCGGCACGGCGGGGTGCACCACCACCACGGCGGTGCTCTCGCTGATCTTGCCGATGGGGCTGAAGTCCTTCACCGGGTCGTAGCTGATGTTGCTGTAGGCGAAGGGGTTCATCACCATGGTCGACATGTGCGCCATCAGCAAGGTGTTGCCGTCGGCCGGCGCCTTGGCCGCCTGGCTGGCGCCGATCATCATGTCGCCGCCCGGGCGGTTCTCCACCACGATGGGGTGGCCCAGCAGATCGCGCAAGGGCGTGGCGAGGATGCGCGCGATGTTGTCGCCGCCCGAGCCCGGCGGCAGCGGCACCAGCAGCCGGATGGGGCGGCCCGCGTCCTGCGCGAACGCCAGGCCAGTGCTGGTGGTGAGTGAGGTCGCGGCCATCGCCGCGACAAGGCTTCTTCTGCTCAGGCGCATGGGTCTGTCTCCTGTGTTTGTGTTGGGCTGTCCGCATGCTAGGCCGGCTGCTCGCGCGCTTCAAACGAAGATTGGTGATGCGGCCCATCCGTTTTGAAAATGTCCGGCCGACATTTCGCAAACGCATGCGCCGCATCACGAGCTTTCATTGGTTTTCCGGAAGTCGAATACCTAGCATCCCGCTGCCCGTATTCAACAACCAGGAGACCTCTTTTGAACATCCCGAAAAGCGGCATCGCCGTCGCAGCGGCACTGGCCCTCACCGCCCTGCAGGCCACGGCACAGAGCAACACCGGCCCCACGCTGTACGGCACCGTCGATGGCGGCTTCTACGCCCGGCAGCTCGCGGGCGAGACCCGCGTCTCGCGCATGGACGGCGGCATGATGACCACCTCGCGCTGGGGCATCCGCGGCTCGGAAGACCTGGGCGGCGGGCTCACCGCGCTGTTCGACCTCGGTGGCCATTTCCGCCTGGACACCGGCGAGGTCGGCCGCCACCCGGGCGACAACGCCGCCGGCCGCTTCTTCTCGCGCTACAGCTTCGTCGGTGTGCGCGGCGCCTTCGGGCAGTTCCGCGCGGGCCGCATTCCCACCGGCAGCTTCGTCAACACGCTGAGCTTCACGCCCTTTGGCGACTCCACCACGCTGGGCCCGTTCATGCTGCACACCTTCGTCGGCTCGCAGCCCATGCTGGCCTCGCACGGCATCAGCGACGGCAGCTGGAACAACTCCCTGGTCTACAACACGCCCACGCTGGGCAACTTCTCGGGCTCGCTGCAGGTCGCACCGGGCGAAGCCGCGCCCGAAGGGCGCCGCTTCGATGGCACGGCGAACTACCGCTCGGGCCCCTTCGCGGCGGCGCTGAGCGTCAGCAGGATCCGGGCGGCGGCCTACAACGTGCCACGGTCGCGCACCGACCCGGCGGGCGCGCCCTACGTGATCGAAGCCGAGTCGAGCACGCTCGGCAGCGTGTCCTACGACTTCCAGGTGGTCAAGCTGTTCGGCCAGTGGGCCAAGGCCACGCTGCGCCCGCGCGGCCAGGCCGAGATCGACCTGGACACGGTCGGTGTGCACGCGGCCGTGCCTTTCGGCGCGGGGCGTTTCATCGCCTCGTGGGCGCGCACCGAACGTACGCAGGCCGGCACCGCCGAGCGCGATCGCACCACGCTGGCCGCGGGCTACCTGCACAGCTTGTCCAAGCGCACCGATGTGTATGCCGTGGTGATGAACGACCGGGCCACCGGCCTGCGTTCCGGCACCGGTTACGCCCTCGGCATGCGCCACCACTTCTGAGATCCCCATGAAACTCGTGACCATCGATTCGGTGCGCGGCGGCGAGCCCGGCGCCCTGTTGCCTTCGGGCGAGGTGCTGGCGCTGCGGCGCGCGGCCCAGGCCGACAGCCTGGAGGCCTGGCTGCCCGAGAGCCTGCGCGAGCTGCTGGCCGGCGGGCCTGCGGCGCTGGGCCTGGTGCGCGGCCTGGTGGACCGCGTGCAGGCCGACACCGGCCTGCAGGACCGCCTGCGCCAGCGCGGGGCGCTGATGCCACCGGGCACCCGCCTGCTCGCGCCCGTGCCCAACCCCGGCCTGGTGGTGGCCGCGGGCCTGGCCTACAAGTTGCACCTGGCCGAAATGGCCGGCACGCCCGCGCCCCGGCAGCCCACCGGCTTTCTCAAGGTGGCGGCCTCCGTCGTCGGACCGGAACACGCGGTGGCGCTGCCCGCCGACGCGCCCGCGCACGTGGACTACGAGGGCGAGCTCGCGGTCGTGTTCGGCCGGCGCTGCCACCGCGTGAGCGCGGAGCAGGCGATGGCCTGCGTCGCTGGCTACACCGTGGCCAACGACATCTCCGCGCGCGACTGGGTGCGCGACGTCTGGGGCGCGACGCAGCCCTGGGAGGCGCGCCAGACCTGGGAGGTCAACATCATGGGCAAGCAGTTCGAAGGCTTCACGCCGCTCGGGCCGGTGCTGCTCACGGCGGACGAAGTGCCCGACGTGGGGCGGCTGCACATCACCACCCACCTCAACAGCGCGCTCATGCAGTCCTCGCCCGTGAGTGACCTGATCTTCAGCCTGCCCGAAACCATCGCGCACTTCTCGCGCTGGTACTGCTTCAACGCCGGCGACGTGCTGCTGACGGGCACGCCGGCCGGTGTGGGGGCCGGGCGCACGCCGCCGGTGTTCATGAAGGCGGGCGACGTGATCGAGGTCGCCATCTCCGGCATCGGCACGCTGCGCAACACCCTGGTGGCGGCGCGCTAGCGAAGGTGCTTCAGCCGGTTTCGCCGGGCGAGGCCGCCGCCTGCGTGTCGTGCAGCGTGGCCAGCGTGAGTTCGCGCAGCCAGATGTTGCCGCCATCGGCGTGCGCGCGGTCGTGCCATTGCTGGCGCACCGAAAACGGCGGCACCTCGAACGGCAGTTGCGCCGAGCGCAGGTTGTCGCGCGAGGCCATCATGGCCTGGCCGAGCCGGCACGGCACCGTGAGCACCAGGCGCGATTCGCTCAGCAAGGCCGACAGGCCCAGGGAGTGCGCGGCCGTCAGCACCACCTTGCGCCGCGCCAGCAGGTCGGCCGCCATCAGCGTGGACTGCAGGGCCGCGTCGCTGGCGCCGCTGGGCCGGTAGGCCAGGTGCTCGGCGCCGAAGTACTCGTCCAAGCTCATGCGCTCGGCGCGGATGTGGTGGTCCGCGTGCATGAGCGCGAAGAAGGTCTCGTCGAACAGGTGCTGCGCATGGAAGCCCGCGCCCATGGGCGCCCAGCTGCCGATCGCGAGGTCCACACCGCCGTCCGCCATCCGGTGGCGCGTTTCCTCCGGCGAGGTGCCGATGATCTCGAACTGCACATGCGGCGCCTGCGCGCGCGCCGCCGACATCAGGCGCGGCAGCACCACCAGCTGGCCCACGTCGTTCATGGCGATGCGGAACAGGCGGTCGCTGGTGGCGGGGTCGAAACGCCGCACCTGGTCCAGCGCCTGGTTGAACTTGGCGAGGCCTTCCTCGACCAGGCCGATGAGCTGCTTGGCCATGGGCGTGGGCACCATGCCCTTGGGCGTGCGCACGAACAGCGGGTCGTCGAAGCGCTCGCGCAGGCGCTTGAGCGCGTTGCTCACGGCCGACTGCGTCATGCAGACCTTTTCACCGGCGACGGTCACGCTGCCGGTGACGTAGATGGCCTGAAAGACAAGGAACAGGTTCAGGTCGACGGTGTTGATGTTCATGGGTGGGGGCAGTGTAGGCAGGCTGGCGCTCGCGTCCATTGGGGAAAGCCACGAAGGTCATTTCGCAGCGACATGGCGCCCATCACGACTATTTGTTGGACGGCCTCGCGGTGCGCTGCCAAAGTCTCGCGCATGAGCTTCACCATCACGTTGCACCCGGCCGCCCAATCCTTTGCCTGTGGTCCCGGCACCGACATCCTGCGCGCCGGCCTGGCCAGTGGTGTGGCCATGCGCTACAGCTGCCGCTCGGGCGTGTGCCGCACCTGCCGGGGCCGCCTCGTGTCGGGACAGGTGGATTTCGGCGACGTGCACCCGCACTACCTGTCCGACGAAGAAAAGGCGCAGGGCCATGTGCACCTGTGCTGCGCGCGCCCGCTGACGGACTGCAGCTTCGAGGTCGAACCCTTCGACCCCCACCTGGTGCCGGCGCGCACGCTGCCGGTGCGGGTGCTGCGCATGGAGCGGCTCGCGCCCGACGTGATGCGCCTGCTGCTGGGCACGCCACCGAACGAGCCCCTGAACTGGCGCGCTGGCCAGTACCTCGAGATCGTGCTCGGCGACGGGCTGCGGCGCTGCTATTCCATGGCCGGCGCACCGCGCGCCGGTGGCCGGCGGCAGATCGAGCTGCACATCCGCCACATGCCCGGCGGCCGCTTCACCGACCACGTGTTCAGTCAGCTGCGCGAACGCGACCTGCTGCGCGTGGAGGCGCCCCAGGGCAGCTTCTTCCTCGATGCGGACAGCGACAAACCGGTGGTCATGCTCGCCTCGGGCACCGGCTTCGCGCCCATCCAGGCGATGGTGGAAGACAGCCTGGCCCAGGGCCTGCGCCGGCCCATCGACGTGTACTGGGGCGGCCGCCGGCGGATCGACCTCTACCTCGATGCGCAGGCGCGCCAATGGGCCGCCGAGCACCCCCACATCCGCTACGTGCCGGTGCTCAGCGAAGCGGGCGACGACCCCGCCTGGACCGGTCGCACCGGCTTCGTCCACCGCGCCGTGCTGCAGGACCACCCCGACCTGTCGGAGCACCAGGTGTATGCCTGCGGCGCACCGCCCATGGTGGACGCGGCCCGCCGCGACTTCGGCGAGGCCGGCCTGCCGGCCAACCAGTTCTTTGCCGACGCCTTCGTCTCCGAGGCCGACCGCCGGCCGGCCCCGCACTGACCTTCAACCGAGAGAGACCCATCGCCATGATCGCTGGATTCGTCCCCGACAACTGCCGCGTCGAACCGCCCGCGCGCCACTCCGTGCTCAAGCCTTTGTGCCTGAGCCATGGCACGCTGGAGTGCTTCAACCTCACGGCCTCGCGCCGCTTCTATGAAGAGTTCCTGGGGCTCGAATGCGCGCGCCACGCCAAGCCCGCGATGTCGATCCGCCTGGGCATGCGCTTCCATGTGGTGTGCGTGGAGGTGGGCGACCAGATCCACCCCTGCAACGTGCTCAACCACTGGGGACTGGATGTCGCCTCGCGCGACGAGGTGGACCACGCGCACGCGCTGGCGCTGCGGTTCAAGGACACCTACGGCATCCGCCAGGTGCTCCCCATCCAGGACATGCACGGCGTGTACTCGTTCTACTTCGAAGACCTCGACCACAACTGGTGGGAGATCCAGTACTACGAGAATGGCTTCGTGCACGACGACTACTTCGACTTCGGCGACCGCTTCGACATGACCCCCTCTGAGGAAACCCGCGCATGACCACCGTGAACGTCACCCCGTTCGAGATCCAGTTCCGCACCCGCGACGGCCTGCTGCTGCGCGCCGACGTGTACCTGCCGCCCGGTGGGCAGGGCGCGTTCCCCACGCTGCTGGCCGCCTCGCCCTACCAGAAGTCCCTGCGCCGCCTGCCCGCCATGGGCGTGTTCCCGTTCATCGAGTACGGCCCCATCCAGCTGTACCTGGACCACGGATACGCCTACGTCATCCTGGACCTGCCGGGCTCGGGCGTGTCCGAGGGCCTCTGGGACCCGTGGTCCAGGGCCGAAGGCGAGGCCACGCACGACGCGATCGAATACATCGCCACCCAGCCCTGGTCGAGCGGGCGCATCGGCATGATCGGCCAGTCCTACTACGCCATGAGCCAGTGGAACGCCGCGCGCACGCGCCCGCCGCACCTCACCACCATCGTGCCGTACGACGGCTCGTGCGACCCCTACCGCGATTTCATGTACCACGGGGGTGTGCCCATCCAGGGTTTCCTGGGCTCCTGGCTGATCGGCTCGGTGCTGCTGCAGCACACCGCCGAAGGCCACGACGTGCGCGGTGGCGCGCGCCACGAGGTGCTGCCCGACGTGCTGTCGCACACGCTGGACGACGAGTGGCACCGCCGCCGCGCCGCCTTCTGGGAACTCGGGAACATCGACATCCCGGTGTTCTCCATCGGCGTCTGGGGCAAGGCCTCGCTGCACCTGCGCGGCAACGTCAACGGCTTTGCCGGCGTGCGCGGCCCGCGCCGCCTGCTCATCACCGAGCCCGACACTTTCCACAAGGCCCAGCACTATTTCGCCGAAGAGGCCCTGCACCGCGAGGAACTGCTGCCCTGGTACGACCACCACCTCAAGGGCGTGGACAACGGTGTCATGGACCAGGCGGCGGTGCGTTACTTCGTCAATGGGCGGGGGCACTATGCCAGCACCGACGCCTGGCCACCGGCCGATGCGGCACCGCGCGCCTTCTACCTCTGCGGCGCGCGCAGCGGCGTGGTGAATTCGCTCAACGACGGCTCGCTCACCGACACCGCGCCCGCCGAGGCAGCGGCTTGCACCCCGTGGACCTATCCCGATGCGCAGTGGGTGGCCGGTGTGACCACCTTCATCAACGGCGTGCCCGACCACGTGGCCCGGGTCAACACCTTCACCACGGCGCCGTTCGAGAAAGACACCGAGTTCACCGGCCAGGGCACCCTGGTGCTGCACGCCTCGTCCGACCAGACCGACTTCGACGTGTTCGTCAAACTCAGCCTGCTGCCCGCACCGGGCCGCCCCGGGCCCGCGCGCAAGATGAGCCAGGGCTGGCTGCGCGCCTCGCACCGGCGCGAGGACCCGGCGCTGACGCAGGAGCTGCGCCCCTTCCACACCCACAACCGGGTCGAGCCCGTGGCGCCTGGGCAGGTGGTGGAGCTGCGCATCGAACTCATGCCCATGGGCTTCGTCGCGCAGCCCGGCGAGCGCCTGCGGCTGGAGATCACGAACAACGACTCCACGATGATCGACCAGCCGATGACGCACTGGTATGGGCAGAAGGTCGGCACCGACACCTATCACCACGACCGGCTGCACCCGTCTCGGCTGCTGCTGCCGCAACGCGCAGCCAGCAGCCCCTGATTCAGCCGCCGCGCGCCATCGCCAGCACCGCGCGCGCCTGCGCTGCATCCACCTCCGCCGGTGTGTCCGAGGTCCAGGCGACGAAGCTGTCGGGCCGCACCAGCACCAGGCGGGCCTCGTAGCGTGCGGCCTCGCCGGTCCGGGTGTCTTCCACCACGTTCAGCGGCAGCTTCAGGGCGGCCGCGGCATCGCGGAACGCCTGCGCCTCAGCGGCGCTGGCCCCCAGCGCGATCAGGGTGTAGCCCGGCCCGAAGGCCTCGTACACGTTGCGGCCGGAGGACAGCACCGCCGGCGCGATGTGGTGGCCGGCCCGCGCAACGAACTGGTGCGAACCCACCGAGCTCGGCCCTTGCCCGCTGCCGTTGGGCTGCACCACGGGCGAGCCTTCGTAGTTCGGCTCGAAGGCGTGCACCTCGCCCACCGCGCCTTTCGCGCGCGCCTGCCAGGCGGCGTCGAAACGCGCCTGGTCGACGGCCGGGTCGTGCGTCTCCAGGAACTCGCGGTCGGTGTCGATCGACTTGGCGATGAAGTCGCGGATCGTGGAGCCGAAGACGGGGCGGCGCTCCGCGTCGTAGGAGTCGAGCAGGTCCACGCCGCCCCAGCCCTGCAGCGTGGACGCCAGCTTCCAGCCCAGGTTGCGCGCGTCCTCCAGGCCGGAGTTCACGCCATACCCCCCGTAAGGCGGGTGGCTGTGGGCGGCGTCGCCCGCGATGAAGACGCGGCCCTGGCGGTAGGTGTCGGCCAGCATGAAGCGCAGGTCCCAGAAACCGATGTGCTCGAACTCGACCTCGAACGGCGCGCCCACGGCTTCGTGCAGGTAGGCCGCGAAGTCGAAGTTGTCCCTGGTGGTGCCCGGCGGCACCGGCGCGTGGAAGAACCAGGTGCTGCCCAGGTCCACGCGGCCGAAGAATTTCCAGTAGCCCTTCAGGCCCGGCTGCAGCACGTTGTAGTAGGACTTGCCTGGGTAGCGCTTGAGCAGCTCGTGCAGCCCTTCGGACTTGAACACCAGCAGCACCATCATGCGGTCGTGGTCGGTGCGGGTCTGGGTCATGCCGGCCTTGTCGCGGATCACCGAGCGCGCGCCGTCGCAGCCCACGGCATAGGCCGCGCGCAGCTGCCGGCGGCCGGCGCCACCGCGCTCCACCACGCTCACCGTCACGCCGTCGGCGTCCTGCTGCACGTCCTCGGCCTCCCAGCCGTACAGGGTGTGCACGCTGGGCAGCTCGGCCACGCGGCGGCGCAGCACGGCCTCCGTGGCGTACTGCGGCAGGCGCTCGTTGCCGGTGAAGTAGTAGGGCTTGACCAGGTCGCGCTGCAGCCAGTCGTAGTGCGGCCCCAGCAGCGTGCCATAAGCCGTCAGGCCGCCGATGCCGTACTCCGGCGGAATGGTGCGCGCGGCGCGCAGTTCCTTTTCGGCGCCCCAGGCGTGGAAGTGCTCCATGGTGCGCTGCGTCAGGTTCTGCCCCTTGGGGATCGGCTGTGGCTGCGGGTAGCGCTCCACCACCACGCAGCGCACGCCGCGCTGTCCCAGCTCGATCGCCAGGCCCATGCCCACCGGGCCGCCACCGACGATGACCACCTCGGTGTCGAACGTGCCGTCGGCCTTGTTGCTGTGTTGGCTCATGTGTCGCTCTTCTCTCTTACTCGGCGGTGATGCCCTGGGCCTTGATCAGGCTGGCCCAGCGCTGGGCGTCGGTGGCCATCAGCTGCTGGAACGCTTCCGGGGTGGAATGGGCGGGTGTCATGCCCTGGGTCTCGAACGCGGTCGCGATCGCGGGCTGCGCCAGGATGTCGCGCAGCTCCTTGTTCAGCTGGTCGATCAGCGCGCGCGGCGTGGCCGCGGGCGCCAGCACGCCGTACCACATGTCCACATTCAGGTTGCCGATGTTCAGGCTGCTGAGGGGTGGCACGTCGGGCAGCAGCGGGTTCGCCTGGCTCGAGCTGATGGCCAGCGCCTTGAGCTTGCCTGCCTTGATGTGCTGCAGCGCCACGTGGATCGGCAGGAACATCAGTTCGATCTGCCCGCCCAGCAGATCGGTCACGGCCGGCGCCGTGCCCCGGTAGCCGATGTGCGTGATGGAAATCTTGGCGCGGTTCTTCAGCAGCTCCATCGCCAGGTGATGCGGCGTGCCGGCACCGGGCGAGCCGTAGTTGAGCGCACCGGGCCGGGCGCGGGCGCGCTCCAGCAGGCCCTTGAGCGAATCGATCCTGGTGTTGGGGTGGGTCACCAGCAGCAGCTGGCCCCAGCTCGTGAGCGAGACGGCCGCGAGGTCCTTGACCGGGTTGAAGCCCGCGTTCGGGTACAGCGCGGCGTTCATCACCAGCGTGTTGACGCTCACCAGCAGCGTGCTGCCGTCCGGCGCGGCGCGCACGACCTCCTGGGTGCCGATGTTGCCGGAGGCGCCGGCCTTGTTCTCGACGAAGAAGGGCCGCTTCAGGCGCTCGGCCAGTTGCGGCGCGATCTGGCGCGCGATCAGGTCGATGCCAGTGCCCGGGGTGAACGGCACCACGAGCCGGACCGGCCGGCTGGCGGCGTCCTGGGCCATCACGAAAGGCGCGGCCACCGTGGCCAGGCCACCCAGCACGAGGCTTCGGCGCAGCGGGGAGGGGGGAAGAAAGGCGGATGGGGTGTTCATGGTGCTGTCTCCATTGATGAAGGACAATTACAGCAACACCTTTGACATTCATCAAACGGAAGATTTTGAACAACTCTTCAAGAAAATTGATCAATGTGGGCAGTCGGCAACTCCAGGCCTTTCTGGAGGTCGCGCGCCTGCGCAGCTTTGCCAAGGCGGCCGAGCAGGTGCACCTGTCGCCCTCGGGCATGAGCATGCTGGTCAAGGAACTCGAAGACCAGGTGGGTGCGCGCCTGTTCGACCGCACCACGCGCTCTGTCACGCTCACCGACGCCGGGCGCCGCCTGCAGCCGGTGGCCGAGCGCATCGTGGCCGAGCTGCGGGCCATCGACGACGTGATCGGTGGCACCGAGGCGGCCGTGCGCTCGCGCATCGACGTGGCGGCCACGCCCATGGTCTCGGCCAGCCTGTTGCCGGAGGTCATCAGCGCCTTCAACCAGAGCCACCCCCAGGTGCAGATCCACCTGGCCGACGTGGACGTGAGCGTGGTGCGCCAGCGCATCCTGGAAGGGGAGGCCGACATTGGCCTGGGCTTCTTCATCAAACCCGCCGTGGGCCTGCAGCGCCAGCCGCTGTGCAAGTTCCGGCTGATGCGCATCAGCCCGCCGGGCAAGGGTGCGGGCGGCCTGGGGCCCAGCCAGACCTGGAGCAGCCTGGCCGAGTTGCCACTCATCAGCCTGCCGGTCGACAACCCGATCCAGGCCGTGATCGAAAAACACCTCGCGCGCATCGGGCGCGCGCACGAGGAGCGCCCGCGCATGAACCTGATCGGCACCCTGATCGCGATGGTGCGCGCCGGCCGGGGCCACGCCATCGTGCCGTCCTTCGCGCTGGAGGACTGCCTGCGCCAGGGCCTCAAGGTGTCCATGCTCGGCAACCCCACGGTGCACATCGAGCTGCACGTGGTGTCGCTGCGCGGCACCCAGCCCAAGCTGGCGGCCACGGCCTTCGCGTCTGCCGTGAAGAAGGCGGCCTCGCGCCTGCCCGGTTAGGCCTTGCGAGGGCGCACGGTGCGCGCCGGCTGCCGCGCCACCTGGCGCAGCGCATCGAGCAGGCCGTCCACCGCTGCGAAGCCGCTCGCGTCCTTGCGCCAGTACATGGTCATGGCGCTGGCCGTCTCCAGCTTCAGCGGCAGGCGCTTGAGCATCTTCCAGCGCTCGGGCAGTTCGATGGCGCGCTCGGAGACCACGGCCACCATGTCGCTTTCGGCCACCAGCGCGATGGTGGCGAGCAGGGAGTTGGACTGCACGCTCGCGCCCGGGATCGCGCGGCCGGCGGCCGATAGCGCCGATTCGAGCAGGTCGCGCGCGGGGATGTCGCGCGTCCAGACCACCCAGCGCTGCGCCAGCAGGTGTGACCACTGCAGGGATTTTCGCCGGGCCAGCGGGTGGTCCGGGCGCACCGCGAAGTGCAGCCGCTCTTCGTACAGCACCTCCGAGGCGATGCCGGGGTCGTGGTACTTGGCCGCGGGGCGGCCCACCGCGATGTCGATCTCGCGCTGGGTGAGCTGCTGGAACAGCCGGTCCATTGGCGCCTCGACCAGTTCCACGCTCGCGTTGGGCATGGTGGCCAGCAGCGAGAGCACCGCCTGCGGCACCACGCCCGCGATGGTGGCGCCCGAGGCGCCGATCACGGCGCGGCCGCTGCCGCCGCTGCGCAGCGCGGCCATCTCTTCCCGCGCGCGGTCGAGCTCGTTGCCAATGTGCACCGCGAACTCGCGCAGGATCTGGCCGTGGGCGGTGGGGCGCAGCCCGCGCGCGTGGCGTTCGAACAGCGTGAGGCCGATGTCGGCTTCCAGCTCCTTGAGCCACTTCGAGAGCGCGGGCTGCGTCATGTGCAGCCGCTCGGCGGAGTGGCTGATGTTCTGCGTCTCGGCCAGGCTGACCAGGATCTGCAGGTGCCGCAGGCGCAGTCGATTCGTCCAGTCCATGGGCGGTCCTGCTATGTCCTGAAAGTTATGGATGAGAGCAATTTCTCATTTTACGTGGCATGGCATCGGGTCAATACTCGAAGCCTTCAAGAACAGGAGACAAGACCATGATCCGCCGACGCCTCGTGGCGGGCATCGCGCTTTGCGCCGTTGCCCTTGCCGCCCACGCCCAGGACAACTACCCGTCCAAGCCCATCAAGTTCGTCGTCGGCTATTCGCCCGGCGGGTCCAACGACATCCTGGCGCGCATCGTCGCCAAGCGGCTGGGCGACAGCCTGGGCCAGCCGGTGGTGGTGGAGAACCGCCCGAGCACCGGCGCCATCGTGGGCGCGGTGGTGACCAAGCAGGCCGCACCCGACGGCTACACGCTGATGATCGGCGCCAGCGGCCCGCTGGTGATCAACGCCGCCACCTATTCCAACCTGCCGTACTCGCCGCAGAAGGACTTCATCCCGATCTCCACGATCGCGACCTTCCCGCTGATCGTCTCGGTCAAGGCGGACTCGCCCTTCAAGAACATGCCCGACCTGGTGAAGTTCACCAAGGAGAACCCGCAGCTCTCCAACTACGCCTCCAGCGCCTCCACCTTCCAGCTCGCCACCGAGCTGCTGAAGGAGCGCACCGGCATCCAGTCGCAACACGTGCCCTACAAAGGCAGCGGCGACTCGATGAAGTCCGTGGCCGGTGGCGAGACCACCTTCAGCATGCTCGACCCCGGCCCGGCGGCCGGCGCCATCCACGGCAAGCTGGTGCGGGGCCTGGCCGTCTCGTCCGACGTGCGCAACCCGTCCTTCCCCGACATCCCCACGCTCAAGGAGCAGGGCATCGACCTGAGCATCCAGTTCTGGATCGGCCTGTTCGCGCCCGCCGGCACGCCCGCGCCCATCGTGAAGCTGCTGGAGCGCGAAGTGGCCAAGGCGGTGCAGCACCCGGAGACGCTCAAGAGCATGGCCCAGCTGGGCCTGACGCCGGCCTCCAGCACCTCGGAGGCTTTCACCCGCCAGATCGCGCAGGAGATCCCCGCGTGGACCGAGGTCGCCCGCAAGAACAACATCAAGGCGGACCAGTGAGCATGAGCGAGACGGTCTACCGCGCGCCGAGCCTCTTCATTGGTGGGCAATGGCGCGCCGGCAGCGCGGACACGCGCAGCCGCGTGATCAACCCGGCCACCGAGGCGGTGCTCGACGAGCTGACGCACGCCTCGGTGCGCGACCTCGACGACGCGCTGGCTGCCGCCGAGCAGGGCTTCCGCGTCTGGCGCGCCACGCCCGCAGCGACCCGCCAGCGGGTGCTGAGCCAAGGGGTACAGAACCTGCGCGCGCAGCGCGAGGCCATCGCGCGCCTGCTCACGCTGGAGCAGGGCAAGCCCCTGGCCCAGGCGCGCATGGAAGTCGATGTGGCGGCCGACATGGTGCAGTGGTACGCCGAGCAGGCCAAGCGCGTCTACGGCCGCATCCTGCCGGCGCCGCAGCCTGGCGCCGACTACGAGGTGCGCAAGGAGCCGGTGGGCCCCTGCCTGCTGATGTCGCCCTGGAACGTGCCCGTGATCCTCGCCGCGCGCAAGCTCGGCGGCGCGCTCGCGGCGGGCTGTTCCTGCATCCTCAAGCCGCCGGAGGAAACCCCGGCCTCGGTCGCGAAGATGGTCGAGTGCTTCATCGAAGCCGGCGCGCCCGATGGCGTCATCAACCTCGTCTTCGGCGTGCCGTCTTTCGTGTCTTCGCACCTGATCGCGTCGGACGTGATCCGCAAGGTGTCCTTCACCGGTTCGGTGGCGGTGGGGCAGGGCCTGGCTCGCCTGGCCGCGCCCGGCCTCAAGCGCCTCACGCTGGAGCTCGGCGGCCACTCGCCGGTGATCGTGTTCGACGACGCCGACGTGGACGCCGTGGCGCGCCAGCTGGTCGCGGCCAAGTTCCGCAACGCCGGCCAGCTCTGCCACGCGCCCACGCGCTTCTTCGTGCAAAAGGGCGCCTACGCACGCTTCGTCGACACCTTCGCGGCCACTGCCTCGCAGCTGCGCGTGGGCGACGGCCTGGCCGAAGGCACCGACATGGGGCCGCTGGCCAACGGCCGGCGCCTGGGCGCGATCCGCGAACTCGTGGCCCAGACCCGGTCCGAAGGCACGCTGGTGGCCGGCGGCGAGCGCGTGGGCGAGCAGGGCTACTTCCACCAGCCCACCGTGTTCGCCGACGTGAACCCCGATGCGAAAGCCATGCGCGAGGAGCCCTTCGGCCCGGTCGCGCTGATCCGCGCCTTCGACACGCCCGCGCAGGCCATCGAACTGGCCAACGCCACGCGCTACGGCCTGGGCTCCTACGTGTTCACCGACTCCGCGCGCCTGCAGCGCCAGATGATCGCCGAGCTGGAGGTGGGCAGCGTGGCCATCAACAGCACCGTCGTCACCGTGGCCGAAGCGCCGTTCGGCGGCGTGCGCGACAGCGGCTACGGCTACGAGAGCGGCGAAGAGGGCCTCGACAGCTACCTCCACACCAAGTTCGTCAACCGCAGCTATTCCGCATGAGCCCCGTTTCCCCGACCCCTTTCACCGTGCGCGACGGCGTGTACGACGTGCTGCGCCAGTTCGGCGTGGACACCATCTTCGGCAACCCGGGCTCCACCGAGCTGCCCATGTTCCGCGACTTCCCCAGCGACATCCAGTACGTGCTGGGCCTGCAGGAAGCCGTGTGCGTGGGCATGGCCGATGGGTACGCCCAGGCCACCGGCAAGGTCGGTCTCGTCAACCTGCACTCGGCCGCTGGCGTGGGGCACGGCATGGGCAACCTCTACACGGCGTTCAAGAACCGCACGCCGCTGGTGGTCATCGCGGGCCAGCAGTCGCGCTCCATCCAGCCGCTGGACGCCTACCTGGCCTCCGAGCGCGCCACCGAGCTGCCGCAGCCGTACGTGAAATGGAGCATCGAGCCCGCGCGCGCGCAGGACGTGCCCCAGGCCATCGCCACCGCCTGCCGCCGCGCGTTGCAGGCGCCCTGCGGCCCGGTGCTGGTCTCCGTGCCCTCGGACGACTGGGACCAGCCCGCCGAGCCGGTCGCGCACCGCGCCATGAGCCGGCGCACGGCGCCCGAGCCGCAGGCCATCGCCGCGCTGGCGCACGCGCTTTCGGCCTGCGAGCGGCCGGTGTTCGTGGCCGGCGCGGAAGTGGACCGTTCCGGCGCCTGGGACGGCATCGTCGCCCTGGCCGAGCGCCACGGTGCCAAGGTGTTCAACGCGCCCATGTCGGCGCGCGCGGGCTTCCCCGAAGACCATGCGCTGTTCCACGGCTTCCTGCCCGCGGTGAAGGCGCAGATCGTGCAGAAGCTCGCCGGCCACGACCTGATCCTGGTGATCGGCGCGCCGGTGTTCACCTACCACGTGGAAGGCGACGGCCCGCACCTGCCCGACGGCGCCACGCTGTGGCAGCTCACCGAGGACCCCGACGCCGCCGCGCGCACGCCGGTGGGCACCTCGGTGGTGGGCGACGTGGCCCTGGCGCTGCAGGCGCTGCAAGGCGCGCAGCCGCAGCGCCCGCGCACCGCGCCGCCGGCCTGGGTGCGCGAAGCGCGCGCCGAGCCGGGCGCGCCGATCCAGGTGGCCTACCTCCTGCAGACCATCGCCGAACTGCGCTCGCCCGACGACGTGATCGTGGAAGAGGCCCCCACCGCCCGCGTGGTGATGCACCAGCACCTGCCCATCCTGAAGCCGAGCAGCTTCTTCACCATGGCCAGCGGTGGCCTGGGCCACAGCATGCCGGCGGCCGCCGGCATCGCGCTGGCCTGGCGCGAGCGCCGCGTGATCGCCATCATCGGCGACGGCTCCAGCATGTACTCGATCCAGACGCTGTGGACCGCCGCGCAGCTCGGCCTGAACATCAGCTTCGTCGTGGTCAACAACCGCCGCTACGGCGCGATGAAGCGCTTCGGCGGCGTGCTCGGTTTCCCGGCCGGCGCCGTGCTGCCGGGCACCGACCTGCCCGGCATCGACTTCGTGGCGCTGGCGCAAGGGCATGGTGTGCCCGGCGAGCGCGTGGAGGACGCCGGCCAGTTGCACGCGGCCTTGAAAGCGTCCCTCGCCTCGAGAGGCCCCTCGCTCGTGGAAGTGCGGGTCGCCTGAACAACCACAACCAGGAGACAAGACGATGAACCCCAACCTCCGCCGACGAAGCTTCGTGGGCGCAGCCCTCGCCGCGGGCGCCGCGCCCCTGGCCTTCGCCCAGGCCGGCCCCTACCCCAACCGGCCGATCCGCATCTTCGTGGGCTACGCCGCCGGCGGCGCGGTGGACACCATGGCGCGCATCGTCGCGCAACGCCTCACCACCGCGCTGGGCCAGTCCGTCATCGTCGAAAACCGCGCCGGCTCGGCCGGGTTGCTGGCCGCCGACACCGTGGCCAAGTCACCCGCCGATGGCTACACGCTGCTGCACGGCGAAAGCGCGCTGCTGATCGCGCCGCAGCTGCAGAACCAGACCTCCTCGCTGGACCCGATCAAGGCGCTCGTGCCCGTCGCGGGCCTGTTCCAGTCGCGCCTGCTGCTGGTGGCGAACAACGACGTGAAGGCCAGCAACCCGGCCGAATTCCTTGCGCTGGTCAAGGCCAATCCGGGCCGCTTCACCTACGGCACCTCCGGCATCGGCACGGTGCACCACCTGGGCGTGGAGCTGTTCAAGTCGCGCACCAGGACGCACCTGCTGCACATTCCCTACCGGGGTGCGTCGCAGCTCGTCACCGACGTGATCAACGGCCAGCTGCAGTTCGGTGTGGTGAGCGCCGCGGCCGGCGTGCCGCAGGTGCGCAGCGGGCGCGTGAAGGCCGTCGCCATGTTCAGCTCGACCCGCCTGGCCGGCGCGGACGACATCGGCACCCTGGCCGAGGTGGTGCCGGGCTTTCACGTCGCCCCCCGCCAGATGCTGCTGGCACCGGCCGGCACGCCGCAGGCCATCATCGACCGCCTGAGCGCGGCCGTGGGCGAGCTGCTTGCCGCGCCCGAAGCGGTCAGCGCCGCCGCCGCGCAAGGCGTCACCACCGCCTACATGGCGCCGGGCCCGCTGGCGGCCGACGTGAAGCGCGAGTACGCGGAGTGGGGCCGGGTCATCAAGGCCCAGGGCATCTCGGCCGAATGAGCGCGCCGCGCCCCCGCATCGGCCTGATCGTGCCGCCGGCCCATGGGCGCGTGCCGCCCGATGCGCCCCTGCTGTACGGCGATCGCTTCGACTTCATCGCGCGCGGCCTCGGCATCGACGGCGTGTCGCCGCGCGGCTTCGCGCCGGTGGTGAACCAGATCGTGGACCACGCCCGCGCCCTGCACGCGGACGGCGCGCAGGCGATCTCGCTCATGGGCACCTCGCTCAGCTTCTACCAGGGCCCGGCCTTCACCGACCAGCTGCGCGACGCCATGCAGCAGGCCACGGGCGTGCCCTGCACCACCATGAGCCACGCCGTCGTCTCGGCCCTGCAGGCCCTGGGCGTGCAGCGCGTCGCGGTGGCCACCTCGTACATCGACGAACTCAATACGCGCCTGGTCGCTTACCTCGGCGCCCTGGGCTTCGAAGTCACCGCCATCGAAGGCCTGGGCATCGAGCCGGTCGGTGGTGCGGCCGAGGTCTCCACCGAACGCCTGGTTGCGCTGAGCCGGAAGGTGCATGCCCAGGCGCCTGGCGCGCAGGCCATCTTCATGTCCTGCGGCGGCCTGCTCACGCTCGACGCCATCGCCACGCTGGAAGAGCAGCTCGGCCTTCCCGCCATTGGCAGCTCGCCCAGCGGCTTCTGGGACGTGGTGCGCGCGGCGGGCCAAGACCCGCGCAGTCGCACCGCCGGCGGCCGCCTGTTCACCCTGGCCTGAACTCCACACTTCGACCATGAAAATCACCCGCATCACCGCCACCGCGCTCCACATCCCCTTCACGCTCGACGTGCCCGGCGGCGGCCAGCACAAGGAAGCGCTTGGCTGCTGCGTGGTCGAAGTAGAGACCGACGAAGGCCTGATCGGCCACGGCCTGACGGCGATCACGCAGGAGAAGGTGGCCGAGTCCATCATCACCCACGTGCTCGCGCCCGCCCTCATCGGCACCGACCCGCTGGCGCACGAAGCGCGCTGGGAGCAGATGTACTGGCTCACCGCCTCGCGCGGGCAGACCGGCTATGCGCAGCACGCCATCGCCGCCATCGACGTGGCGCTGTGGGACATCAAGGGCAAGGCGCTGAAGCAGCCGATCTGGCGGTTGCTCGGCGCGGCGCGCAAGGAGCTCGACATCTATGCCACCTTCGGTTTCGAGTTCCTCGACATCGACGGCCTGCGAAGCGCGGTCAAGTCGCTGTCCACCGAAGGCGTGGAGCACCTGAAGATGGTGGTGGGCTTTCGCGCGCTGCCGCGCCGCGAGAGCCGCAGCCTGATGTCCGTGATCCAGGAAGACGCCCGGCGCGTGCGCGCGGTGCGCGAGGCCGCGGGCGACGAGGTCTCGCTCTACATGGACGCCAACTGCGGCCTGGACGCGTACCACGCCGAGCGCCTGATCCGCCTGACCGCCGACTGCAACCTCGGCTTCTTCGAAGAGCCGATCACGCAGAACGACGTGCTCGCCATGGCCGACCTGCGCGCGCGCACCGGCATGCCGCTGACCTGCGGCCAGAACGAAGGCCTGGCCTACCGCTTCCGCGACTGGCTCATGGCGCGCAGCGTGGACTTCGTGCAACCCAACGTGGTCATCACCGGCGGCTTCACGCAGTGCGTGCGCATCGCCGCGCTGGCCAACGCCTTCAACGTCTCCATCACCAGCGGCGGCGCCTACCCGCTGCACAACATGCACCTGCAGGCCGGCGTGGGCAACGGCACCAAGGTCGAGTGGCACCTGCCGGTGGTGGCCATGATGAAGCACCTCTACCAGGGCTTCCCCGAGCCCGTGGGTGGGCGCATCACCATGTCGGAAGCGCCGGGCCTGGGCTTCGCCCTGATCCCCGGCGCCGTGCAGGCGCTGCGGGCCTGACGCCGTGATCCTGAACGTCGACGACTTCGAGGCCGCCGCGCGATCGCGCCTGCCGCGCGCGCTCTACGGCTTCGCGGCCAACGGCTCGGAGCGCGGCGCTTCGGTGCAGGCCAACGCGCGCGCGTTCGAGCGCTGGGCCTTCGTGCCGCGCACGCTGGTGGACGTGGCCTCCGTGAAGCAGGACACCACGCTGTTCGGCACCACTTACGCCTCGCCCTTCGGCATCGCGCCCATGGGCGGCTGCGCGCTGTTCGCGCACCGCGCGGACCTCGCGCTCGCGCTGGGCGCGCGCGCCGGCGGCGTGCCCTTCGTGCTCAGCGCCGCCTCCAGCGTGCCGCTGGAGCAGGTGATGGAAGCCGCGCCCGGCAGCTGGTACCAGGGCTACGTGCCCGGTGACGAGGCGCGCATCACCGCCTTGCTGACGCGGCTGCGCAGCGCCAAGGTGGACGTGCTCGTCGTTACGGTGGACGTGCCCATTGCCTCCAACCGCGACCGCGACCGGCGCCTGGGCTTCACCATCCCGCTCAAGCCGCGCCTCTCGCTCGCCGTGGACGGCGTGCTGCACCCGCGCTGGCTGTGCGGCACCTTCGCGCGCACCCTGCTGGCCGACGGCATTCCGCGCCTGCCCAACTTCGGCGGCGAGGCCACGGGCCGGCCCATCATCGCCACGCCCACGGCCGCCGCCCGCTCGGACCGCGACCGCTTCACCTGGGCCCACGTGGCCTTCATCCGCCGCCAGTGGGGCGGGGCGCTGCTCATCAAGGGCGTGCTCAGCGCCGACGACGCGCGGCTGGCGCGCGAAGCCGGCGTGGACGGCCTCATCGTCTCCAACCATGGCGGGCGCCAGCTCGATGGCGCGGCCGCGCCGCTGGACGTGCTGCCCGAGGTGCTGGACGCGGCGGGCGAGCTGCCGGTGTGCCTGGATGGCGGCATCCGGCGCGGCACCGATGCGCTCAAGGCCCTCGCGCTCGGCGCGCGCCTGGTCTTCGTGGGCCGCCCCATGCTGTACGCCGCCACCGTCGGCGGGCAGGCCGGGGTCGAGCAGGCGATCGGCATCCTGCAGAGCGAGATCAAGACCAGCCTGGCCCTGCTGGGCTGCACCCGCATCGACGAACTTCGGCCTTCCCACCTTCGCCTGTCATGAGCACCACCACCCATTCGGCCCAGGTCCTGATCGTGGGCGGCGGCCCGGTCGGCCTCACGCTCGCCATCGACCTCGCACAACGTGGCATCGACGTGCTGCTGGTCGAGCAGCGCCCGCGCGGCGAACGGCCCGAGGCCAAGTGCAACCACGTCTCGGCGCGCTCCATGGAGATCTTTCGCCGCCTCGGCGTGGCCAAGGCCTTGCGCGACACCGGTCTGCCGGCCGACCACCCCGCCGACGTGGCCTACCGCACCACCTTCACCGGCGACGAACTCTCGCGCATCCCCATCCCCTCGCGGCGCGACCGCTACACCGCCACGCAAGGCCCCGACACCGGCTGGCCCACGCCCGAGCCGCCGCACCGCATCAACCAGATCTACCTGGAGCCGGTGCTGTTCGACCACGCGCTGGCCACGCCCGGCCTGCGCATCCTCACGCACACCCGCATTGAAGACCTCGCGCAGGACGACACGGGCGTGAGCGCCCAGGCCGTGGACATCGCCAGCGGCGGCACGGTGATGCTGCGCGCCGACTACCTCATTGGCTGCGATGGCGGTCGTTCTCTCGTGCGCAAGAAGATCGGGGCCGCGCTGCACGGGGTGGAAGTGGTGCAGCGCGTGCAGTCCACCTTCCTGCGCGCGCCCGACCTGCTGCAACGCGCCAAGCACCCACCGGCCTGGGCCACCTTCTCGTACAACCCGCGCCGCAGCGGCAACGTGTACGCCATCGACGGCATCGAGACCTTCGTGGTGCACAACTACCTGCGCCCCGGCGAGACCGACTTCGAGTCGGTGGACCGCGACGCCTGCATCCGCACCATCCTCGGCGTGGGCGCCGACTTCCGCTACGACGTGATCTCGAAGGAAGACTGGATCGGCCGCCGCCTCGTGGCCGACAAGCTGCGCGAGCGGCGCATCTTTATCTGCGGCGACGCCGCGCACCTCTGGGTGCCCATGGCCGGCTACGGCATGAACGCCGGCATCGCCGACGCCATGAACCTCTCGTGGCTGCTCGCGGGCCACCTGCAGGGCTGGGCCGGACCGCGCGCCCTCGATGCCTACGAAGCCGAGCGCCTGCCCATCACCGAACAGGTGTCGCGCTTCGCCATGAACCATGCCATTGCGCTGCAGAAGGAGCGCGAGAGCGTGCCACCCGACCTGGAAGCCGAAGGCCCGACAGGTGTGGCTCTGCGCGCCGCCGCCGGCAAGACCCTGTACGACCTCAACGTGAAGCAGTACTGCTGCGCGGGCCTGAACTTCGGCTACTTCTACGACACCTCACCCTTGATCGCGCCCGACGGTGAAAGCCCGCCCGGCTACACCATGGACACGTTCACGCCCTCCACCGTGCCGGGCTGCCGCACGCCGCATGTGTGGCTGGATGATGGGCGCTCACTCTACGACGCGATGGGTGATGGGTTTGCGCTGCTGAGCACCGACCCCCAGGCGAATGCGGGCCCTTTGCTCGACGCCGCGAAGCAGCGCGGCCTGCCGCTGCGCGTGGTGGACCTGGCTTCGGCCGACGCCGCTGGCGTCTACCGCCACCGCTGGGTGCTGTCCCGGCCGGACCAGCATGTGGCCTGGCGCGGGGATGAACTGCCGGCCGATCCCCTGGCCTTGATTGATCGGGTGCGCGGCGCTTAGCGCTGTGGATATACTGATTTCGGTTTACATTTAAGTGGGCGTTGCAGGCTCACCATCAGTGGGGAGGCCGTTCGGCGCGTTGCACTGCCTTGTTTCATAGCTGGCCGTCCCTGAAACCGACCATCATGGAGGGGCTCGTGAAACTGCGACGTGTCATCAATGGCGAGAAAACCATCAAAGACGTGGGATCGTGGAAAACAGGCGAAAAGATGCCCAGGACCGCGTTCCCCGTGCGCGGAGCGGGGTTCAAGGTGCCGGGCAAGTACACATGGCGTATCGTTCGATTCCTGTGCGAAGGCGAGTCGTTTCGCCTTCTGATGGCGTATCGGCTGGACTTGCAGCGTGCGATGTTCTACCTGGGCAAGGAGGTCGTGTCTGAGATGCTGGTTCTCTGCCGATATGAGTTCCACGCAGACGAGCCGGGGTGGCACATGCACTGCATCTGTGATGACAAGGACAAAACCTCCGGGCGGTTGACCTGCGATGACAAGCGTCTGCCTCACTGGGCTTCGTTTCATCGGGAGTTGACACTGGGCATCACACGCGCCGAGGATGCTTACAAGCGTGCGGACCGGGTGTTCCGGCTGTCCAAAACCCCGCCCTACGAGTTGGAGGGTCAACCATGGCAAGCATGATCAAAGAAGAACTGTGCCAGGCGTTCTGCGGGATGCTGTCGGTCCATGAGATACCGGCCGGTTATGCCGTAGGCACCGGTCATGAGGGCATGAATGGAGATCACATCGGCTTCTACGTGATTGGACCTGACATCGCTGGTCGATACGTGGTTCAGGACGACGGCCTCACGATGGCCACGCTGGAAGCATCTGGCGTTGACCTCACCAACAAGTCGCGCAGTGCGATGCTTTCTGAATTGCGAGAGCAATACGCGGTCCTTTTCGATCAGGAGTCCGGGGAGTTGAAGACGGACCACATCGATCAGCAGGAAGTCGGGCGCGTCGCCATGCGTTTTATCGCCTTCATGTTGCGGGTGCAGGATCTGTTGCTGACGACGCAGGAACGCACGCTCAGCACATTTCGAGAGGACGCATCGGTTCTGATTCGCCAGATCGCAGGCGATCGAGCTGAGATCATCGAGAACTACGTCGTCAGTCCACTGATCTCGGATGTTTCCGCAGAGCTTGCGATCCTCGCTCCCAACCGACCACCGGTGGCGGTCTTTTTTGGTATCGACGATTCGCATGTGATGGAAGCGTTGCTCTTGCAGTCGTATGCCGAAAACAAGAAGGTCGATTGCAAGGTGATCGCACTTCTGGAGACGGAAGGCGCTGTCAAAGGCAAGACCCGCCAGCGTGCGAACAACCACCTCACTGCGGTTCCCAACTTCCGTGGTGACGAGGAAGCCGCTTGCAAGCGCATCGTGCGAGAGGCGTTGGGCATTGACCCGACCGTTCATTGACGTCTGTGTATACTTCTTTTGTTGTACAAAATATGTGCAACCGGGATTGGCGTCCCGAACCCTGAAAATTGACGAAGTGGCTGCAACAAGTGCGTTGCAGCCACTTCCTTCTTCTTGTCTGTGTCACTTTTATGGTGGCCCGGGCGGGGAGACGCAAGTCTCGCCGGAGTTGACTTTCAGGGCCGGTACGCCAACCTGCTTGGGCCACCGCCACCTCACAAGGGTGGCGGTGACATCACCAGTCAGCAACAGGAAGGCACATGCAACACGCTCCTTTCGTGGCCACACGGCGACCCCGCCTGGCCCTGCTCATCGACGCCGAGAACTTCAGCGCCCGCAAGGCCCTGCGGCTCATGTCCCACGTCGCCGACCGGGGCGACGCCATCATCCGCCGCGCCTACGCGGACTGGACCAGTCCCCGGCAACTGACCTGGCGCAAGATCCTGCACGTGCAGGGCATCCGCCCCATCCAGCAGTTCCACTACGCCCACCACAAGAACGCCTCGGACGCCGCGCTCATCATGGACGCCATGGAACTCAAGACCCAAAGCCCCCGGCTCGACGGCATCTGCATCGCCTCGTGCGACAGCGACTTCACCGGCATCGCCGGGCGCATCCGCGAAGCCGACATCGCGGTCTACGGCTTCGGCCGGCCCGATGCGTCACCCGCTTTCGTGTCGGCTTGCAACCACTTCATCTTTCTGTAGACCGACCTGGCCGCGGTCGACCGACGACGAACCCGGTCATCAGCAAAGCCGCGAACGCGAGCATCCCGAGCGCGGCCGACAGCCACAGGGCGCCCGCGCCCCACCGGTCCAGGCAGAGCCCGAACAGCATTGCGCCATACGGGCGGGCACCATCAGCAGCCCTTGCCGGGCCCCATAGCCCTGCGGACCGAACAGGACGAGGGGCAAGGTGCCCTTGGCGATCGTCAGGATGCCGTTGCCGGCGCCGTGCAGCACGGCGAAGAGGGCGGCCACCGGGGCGCCTGCCATCAGCAGTACCGCGGCGCCCACCGGGTGCAAGAGCGCTGCCAGTCGCGCAGACAACAGTGGATGGACTCGACGCAGGAATCCGAACTCCAGGAGGCGCCCGGCAACCTGGGCTGGGCCGACGAGTGCACCGATCGCGACGGCCGCACCCAGGCTGGCACCGCTGGCTTGGAGGAGGTGTGGCAGGTGCGCTGCCATGGCTGTGCTGATGCACCACGTCGCGGCGAACACGGAGGCCAGCAGCCAGCTGGCGAATCGCGCGTTCGAGGTTGCACCGCCGCCACTTGCAGCAACGTTGGTTGGCGCATCGGGTTCGATGGGTGGGATGCCGGGTCGGGCGACTTGCGGCACGCAGGCGTTGAGTGGCGCCCCGAGCACGAGATGCAACGCCGCCCACATTAAGCACGCACCGCGCCATCCGAACTGCGCTTCGAGGAGCGTCGACAGCGGCCAGCCGACCGTGCTGGCGAAGCCCGCCAGCAACGTGATCCCGGTGATGGCGCTGCGCGAGTCTCGACCGTAGAGCCGCACCAAGGCCGAGAACGCCGCCTCGTACAGTCAGCCCCCCATCCCGATGCCGATGAGCATCCAGGCGGCAAAGAGGCCGGCGGCACCTTTCGCCGCGCCGAGCACCACCAGACCAGTGGCGAACACGAGGTTGGTGCCCATCAAGACAGGCCGGCCGCCCCACCGGTCGATGGCCCGGCCGGCATAGGGCCCGAGCAACGCGGAAACCACGAGGGCGAAGGAGAAGGCGGCGAAGACCGTCGACACCGGCACATCGAGATCCCGCGCCATCGGACCTGCCAGCATGGCGGGCAGGTAGTAGGACGACGCCCAGGCCAGCGTCTGCGCCGCGCCCAGGGCGGTGACAACGCCGGCCTGCGCGCTGACCCTCATAGGGCCTTCTGGTTGACCCGCTTCGAGAGTTCGGCCGCGCTTTCCTTGCGTTCGCTGTATCGGTCGACAAGGTACGGTACGGCATCGCGCGTCAGCAGCGTGAACTTGAACAGCTCTTCCATGACGTCGACCACCCGGTCGTAGTACGCTGAAGGCTTCATCCGTCCGGCCTCGTCGAACTCGAGGAAAGCCTTGGCGACGGATGACTGGTTCGGGATGGTCAGCATCCGCATCCATCGGCCGAGCACACGCATCTGGTTGACGGCGTTGAACGACTGCGAGCCGCCAGACACCTCCATCACCGCCAGCGTCTTGCCTTGCGTGGGCCTCACGGCGCCCACGGCCAGGGGAATCCAGTCAATCTGCGCCTTCATGATGCCGGTCATGGCACCGTGCCGTTCGGGAGAGGTCCACACCATGCCTTCAGACCACTCGGCCAGCTGGCGCAGCTCCTGAACCTTCGGGTCGATGTCCGGTGCGCCGTCGGGAAGGGGAAGCCCGGCCGGATCGAACACTTTCACTTCGCCCCCCATGGCCTCGAGAAGCCGCGCGGCTTCGAGCGTCAGGAGCCGGCTGTAGGAGCGCTCGCGCAGCGAGCCATAGAGCATCAGGAAGCGTGGCCGGTGCGGGGATGGCTCACGCGCCACGAGCCGCTCGTGCGTCGGCACCTCGACCAGGTCGGCGTTGAGCGCCGGGAAGCTGGGCGGGTTCTCAAACACGGCGCACCCCATCGTCGACCACCCGTTCCCCATCTTCCTTGGTGAAAGGCGGGAGCTTCTGGGAGGGCAGGATCTCGAGGACTGCCTCCGAAGGGCGGCACAGCCGGGTTCCCAACGCCGTGACCACGATGGGTCGATTGATGAGGATGGGATGCGCCACCATGAAGTCGAGCAGCTCATCGTCCGACCACTTGAGGTCATCGAGTTTCAGCTCGGCATAGGGCGTTCCCTTCTGGCGGATGGCGTCGCGAACCGGCACGCCCATCGCGTCGATGAGGTGCTTCAGCTGCGCCTTCGAAGGGGGCGTCTTGAGGTACTCGATGACGCGCGGCTCCACGCCGCTGTGCCGGATCAATGCCAGGGTATTGCGAGAGGTTCCGCAGTCGGGGTTGTGGTAGATGGTGATGTCAGTCATGGTTAGAGGTGGCGCCTGGCGTCAGCGCGTCGTGAATGGCAGCGCCGATGCCTGCGCCGATGAGCTGCGCGGCCACGAAGCCCGGCACGCCGGACGGGGCAATGCCCGCGAAACTGTCGCTGAACATCCGGCCAAATGCCGCAGCGGGGTTGGCAAAGGACGTCGACGCCGTGAACCAGTAGGCCGCACCGATGTAGCAGGCCACCATGGCAGCCACCCTGCCCGGCGGGGCGCGCAGAATCACCAGCATCAAGCCCGCCGTCGCGACGGCCTCGGCCAGCCACTGGCCTGCGCCGCTGCGAAGCTTCGTGGAGAACTGAAAGAGGGTGGCATCGAACATCGCATGCGCGAGCCAGGCACCCAGCATGGCACCGCCCAACTGGGCGACGACGTAAGGCGCCGCCAGCGCGCGCGGCATGGTGCCGCGGGCTGCCATGACGAGCGACACGGCCGGGTTGAAATGCGCGCCGCTCACTGGTCCGAATACCTCGATGAGGATGTACAGACCGCCGACCGTGGCCAGGGTGTTGGCGAGCAAGGCGATGGCCATGTTGCCGCCGGCCAGTCGCTCGGCCATGATGCCGGAGCCGATGACCACGGTGAGCAGAAGCGCTGTGCCGAGCGCTTCCGCCAACAACTTCCTGGAGATGTCGTTCACGTTTCTCGCCGAGGGGTCAGCAGTTGCAAGCGTCGCCGGTGGCTTCCACCACGCAGGCGGCACCCTGACAGCAGTTGTCGGTGAGGTAGCCGACCAGTGCGTTCATGTTGTCGTAGGCCGCTCTGTAGATGAGGTGGCGGCTGGCGCGCTCCTGGGTCACCAGACCCGAGTTGGCCAGCTCTTTCAGATGGAAAGAGAGCGTGGCGGGGGGGACGCCCAAGGCGTCCTGAATGACACCGGGCGTGAGCCCGCTTTGTCCAGCCACCACCAAGGCCCGGAAAACTTCCAGGCGCAACGGGTGAGCCAGCGCCGCCAGTGCTTGAACGACTTCTTTTAATTCCATATTTCAACAATAGTCGAATTGAAGGGGGCAGTCAAGAGAGGACCTTGCGCCGGAATGTCACTAATCTTGTCGATTCCTGTGCTCCTGCTTCGTCGTACAGGCATCACCCACCCCAAGGAGCCACCCATGAAGTACCTCGGTCTTGCGTATTGGAACCCCGAGAAATTCGCCGCCATGGCGCCCGAGGACGTGCAGGCCCTGGTCAGCCAATGCCCGCCGCTGGACGAGAAGATGCAGGCCACCGGCAAGATGCTCGTGTCCGCATCGCTCGCCGAGCCGAAAGACTGGGTCTCGCTGCGCCCGCGCGGCGGCAAGCCGCAGATGACCGATGGCCCCTACACCGAGGCCAAGGAGATGGTGGGCGGGATGTTCATCATCGAGGCGGACAGCCGCGACGAGGCCCTGCGCCTGGCGAGCATGCACCCCGCCGCCACCCTGGGTGAGGCGGGCGGGTGGGGCGTCGAGCTGATTCCGCTGGATTTCTTCCTGGGTTGAGGGACGCCGCGCTGGCCGCGCCCACCTCGATCAGCGAGTCCTTCACGCTGGGCTGAGCCGCAGCGGCAGGCGGGCCCCATCAGCGGGTGCCGGGCCGGGGCGGGTTTGGAGCGAGAAGGGGATGGTGTCCACGAAGTCCTGCTGGACTTTGGGCGCGAGCTCGCTGTTGCTGAGCAACACCTGGATGTACTTGACGTAGGACTCGCGCACCGTTTCTGCGTACAGGCCCGACCAGCCGCGAAAGACGATGTCCTTTTCCAGCGGGGCGAGTTCGATCGCGTCCTGCAGCGCACCTTCGAGGCAATGGGCGTAGCGCACCGCGTCGAACGCGCTGGCGGCAAGGTCGAAGTCGAGGCGCTCCTGTTGCAGGATGCGCTCCAGGGCCGCCGACTCGTCGCGTGTGTTGGCGCCGATGCGCTTGGACAGGCGGTGCACGTTGTTGGAGCGCACGGGCGATGAGAGAGGGCCTTGCAGTTCGTTGCGAAACAGGGTCACGAAGCGGCCAGCGATCTGCCCGTGGCGCATGAGCAGTCGCAGCGCCAGTGAGCGTTCGATGGGCAGGTCCTTGGTGCGCGACTCGGTGTTCGCGTGGACGAACAGCAAGACCTTCCGCAGGTATTCGCTGACCAGCAGGGGCGCATCGTGGGTCGAGAATTCGGCCAGCAGGGTGCGCATGTCGGATCGGTACAGGGCCGCTGTCTGCTGCATGGTGCTCACTCCGGTGTGGGACGGTGCCATCTTCGTACCGTGGGGGGTATGCCGATCACCACATGCTTCAAGTGCTCCGCAGGTGGCACGAAGCGGGGCGGCGGCGGAATGAGCGGTCGCAGTCGGAGTGACAATCGGCGGTGCGTCCACCCGACCGGCCGCTCCACCCCTGTTTCACCATGCCCGCTTCGTCCCGCACCCCTCGCACCCTGGCCTCTGCCGCCGCCGATGGCCCATCGCAAGCCATGCTGGGCCTGCACGAGCCCGGCCACCTGTTCCGGCGCGCCCACCAGCATTCGGTGTCGTGCTTCAACGCGGTGTTCGGGCGGGCCGTCACGCCGCTGCAGTACGCCGCGCTGCGCGTGCTGCAGGAGCACCCGGGCATCGACCAGGTCACGCTGGCCGCGGCCATCGCGCTGGACACCTCCACCACGGCCGAGATCGCGGTGCGCCTGGAGCGCGACGGCTGGATCGTGCGCGAGCTGGGCGCGCGGCGCCAGCGCCGGCTGGAGCTCACGGCCGAGGGCCAGCGGGTGCTCAACGAGATGCTCCAGTCCGAAGCCGTGCTGGCCGACCGCATCCTCGCCACACTGGACGCCGGTGAGCGCGAGGTGCTCATGGGCCTGATGCACAAGCTGCTCGGCAAAACCCCCGCCTGAACCCGGTTGACGACCGGCCCCGGCTTGGGCTACCATTTGATTCAGTGTACTGAATGAAGGAGACGACATGAGCTGGATGCGCAATGCCTGGTATGTGGGTGCCACCTCGGTGGAGGTGGGCGATGCCCCCTTGGGCCGGCGCCTGTTGGGCGCCCGCATGGCTTTTTTCCGCGACGCGGAAGGCCGCGTGCAGGCGGTGGAGGATTTCTGCCCGCACCGGGGCGCGGCGCTGTCGCTGGGCCGCGTGTGCAAGGGTGAGCTGGTGTGCGGCTACCACGGCTTGGTCATGGGCGGCGACGGCGTGACCCGCTCGATGCCCGGCCAGCGCGTGGCGGCGTTCCCGCGCATCCAGCGCTTCGCGGTGGAAGAGCGTTACGGTTTCATCTGGGTCTGGGCGGGCGAGGCCGACCAGGCCGATCCCTCGACCATTCCGGTGCTCGAATGGCACGACAACCCGGCCTGGGCCTACGGCGGCGGCCTGTTCCACATCAAGGCCGACTACCGACTGATGATCGACAACCTGATGGACCTCACGCACGAGACCTACGTGCACTCGACCAGCATCGGCCAGCAGGAGATCGACGAGACGCCTTGCACCACGCGCCGAGAGGGCACCACGGTGGTGACCAGCCGCTTCATGGAGAACATCGAGGCGCCACCGTTCTGGCTTGATGCGCTGCGCGCCATCGGCGTGGAGGGCAACCCCAGGGTGGACCGCTGGCAGGTGTGCCGCTTCTCGCCGCCCAGCCATGTGCTGATCGAGGTCGGCGTGGCCCTGGCCGGCCAGGGCGGCTACGACGCGCCCGACGACAAGAAGGTCTACAGCGTGGTCACCGACTTCATCACGCCCGAGGTCGATGGCTCCATGTGGTATTTCTGGGGCATGGCGCGCCGCTTCCGGCCGCAGGACGCGGCGCTGACCGACCGCATCCGCGCCGGGCAGCACGGCATCTTCTCGGAAGACCTCGAAGTGCTGGAGCGCCAGCAGCAGAACCTGGACGCCTTCGCGCAGCGCAAGCTGCTCAAGCTCAACATCGACGCGGGCGGCGTGCAGGCGCGGCGCGTGATCGATGAACACATCGCGAAGGAAGCGGTGCCGGCGTAGAGATCAGGGCCCGCGCGCCGCTCACCGCGGTGGGCGGCGGCCGTACGCGGTCTGCGCCATGAGCAGCGTGGCCACGAGGGTGCGGATCAGCCACAGCGCCAGCCGCTCGAGCCAGGGCCCAGTGGGGGCGGGCGGCGGCGCGGCCACCGAGGCCGCGTGCATGTCCAGCCGGTCCCAGCCCAGGGACGCCAGCGCCTGGCGCTCGGCCGGGCTCGGGTCCGGGCTGTCGGCGATCACCACCTCCAATGTGCGAACGCCCTGGGCGCGCAGCGCCGTGGCCAGCGGCACCAGGTCGGCCCGCGCAGGTGGCCAGTAGACCCGCTCGCGCGCTCGCCGCACCGTGTCGAACACGATCACGGCGTGGCCCGCCACGGGCAGCGCGGCGACCCAGTCGTCTGCTGTCACCACCGCATCGGCCAGGCGCGGTGGCATGCGCAGAAAGCGCCGCGTGGTCAGCACCGTGACCTGGTCGTAGCGGGCGTCGCCCAGCGCGGCGTGCAAGGCGGCGCCGCCGGCACCGCCGCCCGCGCCGATCACCACCACGTGCCGCTCGGGCAGGGCGGGCCGCATCAGGCAAACGGCGCTGCCAGGGCGAACCACACGCCCAGCGCCACCGAGATGATGAAGGCGCCGTCCAGCAGGCCGGCGAGCAGGAAGACCTTGGGCTGCAGGGCTTCCATCATCTCGGGCTGGCGGGCCGAGGCCTCCAGGTACTTGCTGGCCATCACGCCGATGCCGATGCAGGAACCGAGGGCGCCCAGGCCGATCATGTGGCCGACGGCGAGGGGGAGCTGGCTGAGGTCTGACATGTGAAACTCCTTTCTGTTTGGACTGGCTTCACTGTGACGGAGGGGCGACATGAAATCCATGACGCGGGAGGTCATGGCGCTGCGATCACCTGCTTCCCTTCAACCCCCGAAGCCTGACCATCATGCACCGGCTGATCCCGCCCGAGAGGCGCCGAATGGGGGTCTCGCGCTGTCGGGTCGGCTGCCCTACACTGCGCAAATGGCGCCCGGCAGACTTGGGCGCAAGCTTGCCGAGCCCAAGCGCATCACGGAGGAGGCCGTCGTGACCCACCCGGTCCTGAGTTTCTTCAGCGACATCCGCATCCTGTCCGCCATCCTGATCGCGATGCTGGGCATGACCTTTCTGGCGCACGCCAGCGCCCGCTCATGGCCGTACGTGAAATGGCTGGCGGGTTCGGCGCTGGTGTTTGGGGTCACGCAGGGGCTGCTGGTGTCGGCGGACGCGCTGGGCTGGATCTCGGGCGAGGTCGCCGGCCCGGTGGGCTCCGCGATGGGCCTGGGCGCCCTGGCCGCCCTGCTGGCGGGCCTGCAGGCCTGCTTCACCCCGGGTGGCACACCGCCCTCGCGCGTGTTCGCCGCCGTGCTGGTGGGCGCCCCGGTGCTGGTGGTGGCGATGAGCGGCCTGATGGACGGTTGGGCCTTCGCCGGGCCGGCGGCGATCGCCCTCATCTTCACGGCAACCGCCTGCTGGCTGGCCTGGCTGTGGACGCGCGACGGCTGGGGCGGGCAGCTGGTGCTGGCCGTGTTGTGCCTGGGCTACCCCGTGCTGTTCGTGGTCGCCATGCTCTCCGACATGAGCCTGCTGCAGTTCCGCCAGGTCACGCCGTTGCCGGTGAGCATCGCCTACGTGTTCGTGATGACCCTGATCCTGCAGCGCGACTCGCTGATCCTCGCGCGCGAGCTGCGCGAGCGCGTGCGGGCCGAGCAGGCCCTGCAGCAGCTCACCGATTCGCTGGAAGAGATCGTGCGCAGCCGCACGCGCCAGCTCGAAGAGATCATCCAGGGTCTGCGCTCGTTCGCGGGCATGGTCTCGCACGACCTGCGTGGCCCCTTGCGCAACACCGCCGGCCTGGCCGATCTGGCGCTGGAGGACTACCGCGCGGGCAACACCGCCGGGGCGGAGCGCTCGCTGGAGCTGATCCGCCGCGAGGCGCGGCGCGCCACCGACATGGTGAGCGACCTGCTCACGCTGGCCAAGGTGGACCAGGGGCCGCCCAGCCCCGAGGCGGTGGACATGCAGGCCCTGCTGCGCGAATGCCTGCAGTCGCTGGCCGTGCAGTTCCCGCAGGCGCCCGAGGCGGTGCAGGCCGCGCCCCTGCCGGTGGTGCAGGCCGATGCGGGCCTGATGCGCCACGTGCTGATGAACCTGCTGGGCAATGCGCTGAAGTTCGGTGCCGAGCGGCGCGACCTGCACATCGCGCTCGACGCCCGCGAGGAAGGCGGTTTCTGGCGCTTCTCGGTGGCGGACAACGGGCCGGGCTTCGATCCCGACAAGAGCGGGGAGCTGTTCAAGCCGTTTTCCCGGCTGGACGAGCGCCAGGCCGGCGGCACGGGCCTGGGGCTCACGGTGGTCAAGCGCGCGGTGGAGCGGCACGGCGGCACGGTTGGCGCGTGGTCCTCGCCCGGCGAGGGCGCGGCCTTCTGGTGGACCCTGCCGGTGACGGCTGCCCCCCAGGGTTGAGAAAGCGGCTTCAGGCGCGCTGCTCGCCGTCTTGCATCGCCAGGCTTTGCACGATGCCCTCGAAGGCCCGGGCGGCGTTCGGAGAACCGTGGATCATGGAGAGGAAGGCGTGCAGCAGGCCCGGGCAGCGCACGGTTTCGCAGTCCACGCCCGCCGCCGTCAGGCGTTCGCCGTAGGCTTCGCCCTCGTCGCGCAGCGGGTCGCACTCGGCGGTGAAGATGCGCGCGGGCGGCAAGCCGGCGAGGTCGGTGGCCTGCAGCGGTGAGGCGTCGGGGTGGCGGCGCGCCGCCGTGTCGGGGCAGTAGTGGTCCCAGAACCAGCGCATGTCGTCCGCGCTCAGCAAGTGGCCCTGCGCGAAGTCGCGGTAGCTGGCGGTGTCGAAGCCGGCGTCGGTCACCGGGTACACCAGCACCTGCAAGTCCACCGGCCGCGCCCCGGGCAGCTCGCGCAGGCGCCGTGTGGCCACGGTGGCCAGGGTGGCGCCGGCGCTGTCGCCCATCGCGATCAGGCGCCGCAGGGGTTGGCGCAGCCAGGTCGCACCGGCCTGGCCGCCTTGCAGCAACGCGGCGATGGCGTCGTCCACCGGGCCGGGGTGGGGGCTCTCCGGGGCCAGGCGGTAGTCCACCGACAACACGGCCGCGTGGGTGCGGGCCGCCAGCGTGGCGGTGAACGGGTCGTGGTCGGCCACCGAGCCCAGCACCCAGCCGCCGCCATGGAAGTAGACGATCAGGTCGCCGTTGCAGGCTTCGGGCACGTAAAGGCGCGCGGGCAGCGGGTGGCCCTCGGGCGTGGGCAGGGCGAGGTCTTGCACCCGGGCCACCGGCAGGCCCTCGCCGAACAGGCTTTTCATCAGGGTGGGGAAGGCACGCGCCTCCACCGCGGTGCAGGCCGAGAAGGGCTTGCGGCCGGCGGTGCGAACACGTTCGAGGAGGTCGAGGGTGGGCGTGTCAAAGGTCATGGGACTCCGGGCGGTGGAATGAATTCGCGGTGAGTTGACAGGGCAACCGATGGTAGTCCCGTTGATCCATGGGATGGCACTCACGTGAGTCGGGCAACGGCGTGCGCGCGTCGCGTGAGAAAGCCCGCTCAGCGCGGGCTCTTGTTCGGGTGTCGCGCACCGATGTTATGGTCGCGCGTTTTTCTTCAACGCTGAAAGGATGTTCGATGCTGGCCCGCCGACTTGTCTGGACCTTGCTGCTGGTGCCCCTCCTGCTGGTGGGCTGCGGCAAGACCGATCCTCAGGCCGCGCTCGAAGCGGCGGTGCAGAAGCTGCAGGACAGCCTGGAGGCGAAAAAGACCGGGGCCGTGATGGACCAGCTGCACCCGAGTTTCCAGGCGGGCGAGGGCATGGACCGCGAGTGGGCCAAGCGCACGATGGCGCTCATGTTCATGCGCTATGCCAACATCAAGATCATCGCCGTCACACGCAGCAGCCGCATCGACAGTGGCAGTTCGCAGGTGGGCCACACCGACGCCAAGGTGGTGGTGACGGGCGCGCAGGGGCTCATTCCCGAGCGCGCCGAACCCTATGCCGTCCAGCTGCAATGGCGGCTGGACGGCAGCGAGTGGAAGCTGATCGAACTGCATTGGGAGTGAATGTCCGAGGCCTGGGTCGGACTGGGCCTACAGACGCTTCCGCTACCCCTTCCTAGCATGGTGAATCCAGGGGCGGTGCCCCCCGCGCCGCCTCGCTCTCAGGAGGTTCACACCATGTTTGCATCCATTTGTCACCACCCCCGCGGCTGGGTGGCCGCAGCGGCACTCGCCGTCTGCCTGCCTGCGGCCTGGGCCGCCGGCCCCGACAAGGCCGCGATCGAAGCCGCCTACCAGCGCGATCGCGCCGCCTGCCAGGCCCTCAGCCCCACGCAGGACCGCACCAGCTGCCTGCGCGATGCGGGCGCGCACCGCGCGCAGGCCCTGCGCTCCGGCATCCGGGGCGGCACGTCGCCGCAAGACCTTGAACGCAACGCGCTGCAACGCTGCCAGCGGCACACCGGCGAACAACGCACGATCTGCGAGCGCATGGCGCGCGGCGAAGGCTCGGTGTCCGGCTCCGTTCAGGGCGGCGGCACCATTCGCGAGTTGGTGACGCAGGAGACCCTGCCGGTGCCCCCACCACCACCGCCGCCGCCCCAGGCGCCCGTGTTGTCGCCGCCGCTGCAGCCGGCGCCCATGTCCCCACCACCGTCGCTCTCGCCACCGCCTTCGATGAACCCGACGCCCGCGCCGCTGCCACCAACGGCCCCGCTGCCGTCGCGCTAAGGTTCAGGTCAGAGCCAGTACTCCCACATCCGCGCGAAGAATTCCTTGAAGCGCAGGTTCAGGCCGCGCCGCTTCCATTCTTCGAGCGTGACCTGTTTCGACGCCGCGAGATCGGCGTCGAACAGCTTCTGCAACTGGGCGTTGAATTCCGCGCCCAGCACCACGGCGTTGAGTTCGTAGTTGTGCAGGAAGCTGCGCCAGTCCAGGTTGGTGGATCCGATGGTGGACCACACGCCATCGACCGACCCCGTCTTGGCGTGCAGGATCACGCCCTGGCGCTCGTAGATCTTCACGCCGGCCTTGAGCAGCTGCGTGTAGTAGTTGCGCCCGGCGTGGAAGATCAGCCACGAGTCGGTCTTGCCCGGCAGGATGAGCTTCACGTCCACACCGCGCCGCGCCGCGTCTTCCAGTGCCGTCAGCAGTTGCGGGTCGGGCGCGAAGTAGGCATTGGTGAGGTACACGGTGGTTTCCGCGCTGCCAATGGCGGAGAGCAGCGTGGCGTAGATCGCGCTGTAGCTGTCCTTGGGTGAGCTGCCGATGGCGCGCACCACGTCCGAGCCGGCGCGCACCGGGGTGGGGTAGTAGTTGCGCGCGACCATGGGCTCGCCCTTCTGTGCCGCCCAGGCCTCCAGGAACAGTTTCTGGAACTCCGCCACCACCGGGCCCTGCAGCTGCACATGCGTGTCGCGCCAGGGGATGCCGTCGATGTCGCTCTTTTTCCCATCCGTCTTGCCGCTGCTGCCCGACCCCATCGACAGGGAGCCGCTGGAGTACACGCCGCTGATGTTGATGCCGCCCAGGAAGGCGATGCGGCCATCCACGATCAGCAGTTTGCGGTGGTCGCGCTCATTGAGTTCCCATTCCTTGCGCGCCTGCGCGGGATTGATCGGATTGAACTCGACGACCTTGATGCCGGTATCGGCCAGGCGCTTGAAGAACTCGTCGGGTGTGCCGAGGGTGCCCACGCTGTCGTGGATCAGGTGCACCTGTACGCCCTGCAACTGTTTGGCCATCAGCGCGGCCGCGAACTGCTGCCCCACCTCGTCGTCGTCGAGGATGTAGGTCTCCAGGTGGATGTGGTCCTTGGCCGTGTCGATGGCCGCGAGCATGGCCTTGTAGGTGGCCGGGCCGTCCTCCAGCAGATCGACCTTGTTGCCGGCGGTCAACGGGCTGCCGACGATGGCCTCTTCCAGCGCGAGGTGCCGCGAGAGCACGTCGCTGCCCTGGCCACCCGCGCGCAGGCGCTCCAGGATGGCGCGGCTGCGCTCGGCCGACAGCGGGCCTTGGGAGCCTTCGAGGCGAACGGGCGGCGGGCGCCGGTCCAGATCCGGCACCACCCGCGGCAGGCTTTTGCAGCCGACCAGGCCGAATGCGAGCAGCAGACCCGCCGTCAGGCCCTGGGCCCTTCGCCATGATCCGTGGGGCTGGTGCAACATGCTTCGAACCTCTTTTGTGACTTTGTTGTGAACGGCGGCGGGCATGGTGTGCAGGCGAGTTGTAACGAATGGTATGTTCAACGCATTGACATTTTGTTGAGTGTTCATCATGTTGCATCACCTTTCTGCCGCCCGTTGGATGTCCTTGTGTTCCGCTGTGCTGTTGGCGGCTTGTGGCGGAAGCGGGGGAGGGGCTGGCGCGCCCACGGGGCCCGCCCCTTCAACGACGATCAGCCTGAGCGTTCCTGAGCTGGCCCTCGCGGTATCGGGCAAGGCGCGCATTGTCACGGTGACCAACACTGGCTCAGCGCCTGCGTTGTCCGTCATTTACTCCTTGACGCCAGCAACGCCAGTGGCTGTCAACACGGTGTCGAGTTGCAGTACGCTGGCTCCTGGTGCCTCCTGCCAGATCACCATCACGCCCGGCGCCTCGGCGACGGCGGCGCCAGGCATCACCAACCCGACGCCCATCACAATGAACGTGGGTGGCGTCAACACCAACCTTTCGACGACCGCGTTGCATGTACTGGACTACGGCAGCGTTTTTCAAAATGGTTATGTGTTCGCGCTGGATGACACCACGTCCAATGCCACCAGCGTGGGTGGCAAGGTTGCGGCGCTGAATGACCTGGCTTCGGCCCTCCCCTGGAGCACCACGTCAGCGCTGATCAATGCAGCCAGCCTGAACGATGGAATGGCCAACACACAGGCCATCGTGACCATCTACGATGCCCTTTCCGTCTCGCGCGCCGACTACGCGGCGGGCGCCTGCACTGCACTACCTAGCAATGGCCAGAACCCCTGGTACTTGCCCGCCATTTGCGAGATGAGTTCGGCTGCCGCTGGCTGCACGCCGGGCCAACCCAACATGCAGACCAACCTGGTCGACACCAACGGCACGCTGACGGGTCCGGTCACATGGCATTGGAGTTCCACCGAATCACTGGCACAGCCCGTGACGCAAAGTATCCAACACCAATTCGCGACAGGTGGCACGTCGAGTCAGCGATCGGAACCCAAGGGCTCTTCGTTCAGTGCCCGCTGCGTACGAGTCATCAAGACCCTTTGACGCGCGGTCCGCTCTTGAGTCAAGTCACCGGCGCCGGGTTGAACAGCACCAGCGCGTTGTGCAGCTTCCAGCGCTCGGCCCAGGTCTGCCGGCGGCCGCTGGCCACGTCGAGCATGAGGTGGAACAGCGCCCAGCCCACGTCCTCGATGCTGGCCGTGCCGTCGGCGATCGTGCCGGCGTTGAGGTCCATCAGGTCGTGCCAGCGCCGCGCCAGGTCGCTGCGGGTGGCGACCTTGATCACCGGCACCGGTGCCAGCCCGTAAGGCGTGCCGCGCCCGGTGGTGAACACGTGCAGGTTCATGCCCGCGGCCAGCTGCAGCGTGCCGCAGATGAAGTCGCTCGCGGGCGTGGCGGCGTAGGTCAGGCCTTTGGCCTTGAGCTTCTCGCCGGGTGAGAGCACGTTGCTGATCGGCGCGCTGCCCGACTTCACGATCGAGCCCATGGCCTTCTCCACGATGTTGGACAGGCCGCCTTTCTTGTTGCCCGGCGTGGTGTTGGCGCTGCGGTCCACGCTGCCGCGTTTCAGGTAGGCGTCGTACCAGGCCATCTCGCGCACCATGGCCTGGGCCACCTCGGGCGTGGTGGCGCGCGCGGTGAGCTGGGCGATGCCGTCGCGCACCTCGGTGGTCTCGGAGAACATCACGCTCGCGCCGGCACGCACCAGCAGGTCGGTGCAGAAGCCCACCGCCGGGTTGGCCGTGACGCCGGAAAACGCGTCGCTGCCGCCGCACTGCACGCCCACCACGAGTTCGCTGGCCGGCACGGTCACGCGCTGGCGCGCGTTCAGGCGCTTCAGGTGTTCTTCGGCCTGGCGCAGGATGGACTCGACCATGGACATGAAGCCCACGTGCGCGTCGTCCTGCAGGCAAACGGTGTCTAACCCCCCCGCGCCGCTGCGCGGCTCCCCCCCTGGGAGGGGGGGCACACCCTGTGGCCCGGCGAAGCCGGTTCCACGGGCGTTCTGGATCGGGATCGCGTCCGAGGGAAACAGGCGCTCGGGCTGCAGCTTCTCGCAGCCCAGGCTGACCACCATCACCTCGCCGCCGAAGTTGGGGTTCAGGCTGATGTGGCGCAGCGTGCGGATGGGAATGACCGCGTCGGGCGCGTCGATGGCCACGCCGCAGCCGTAGCCGTGTTCCAGCGCGACCACATCGTCCACGTGCGGGTACTTGGGCAGCAGCTCGGCCTTGATGCGCTTCACTGCGAAGTCGGTGACGCCGGCCACGCACTGCACCGTCTGCGTGATCGCCAGGATGTTGCGCGTGCCGACCGAGCCGTCCGGGTTTCGGTAACCCTCGAAGGTGTAGCCCTCCAGCGGGGGCTGTGGCTCGGGCTTTACCGTGGCCATGGGCAGGTTCTCCAGGCCGCGCGCCTCGGGCATCTGCAGCAGGCGCTCGTGCACCCAGCTGCCGGCCGGGATGGGGTCCAGCGCATGGCCGATGGGCACGCCGTAGCGCAGCACCGCCGCGCCGCGCGCCAGATCCACCAGCGCCACCTTGTGCCCTTGCGGCACCCGGTCGCGCAGCACCACGGCACCGCCGGGCAGGGCGGTGCCGGCCGGCAGGCCGCCGTCGTTGGCCACGATCGCCACGTTGTCGGCGGCGTGCATGCGGATGGTCAGCGGCGCTGCGGCCGGGGGGGAAGCCAGGGTTTCGGGCATGCGCATCTCCTATGATTCAGCGCGCATCGCTGGCCGTTTGAGGCTACGATGTGATCAATTTGGTACCGGTACCATTTTAAGCCGCAAATGAAAGAAACCGACAACACCCGGCGTTCGCGCCGTGGCAGCGGGGCCATCACCCTGCGCGACGTGGCCAGGCTCGCGGGCGTGGCGCCCATCACCGCCTCGCGCGTGCTCAACACGCCGGAGCAGGTGTCGGTGGACGTTCGCAAGAAGGTGCTGGACGCGGTGCAGAAGACGGGTTACGTGCCCAACCGCATGGCGGGCGGACTGGCGTCCTCGCGCAGCCGGCTGATCGCGGCGGTGGTGCCCAGCACGGTGATGTCGGTGTTCATGGAGACCATCGAGTCGCTCAATGGCACCTTGTTCGATGCGGGTTACCAGCTGATGCTGGGCCAGTCGAGCTACTCGGCCAGCCGCGAGGAGTCGCTGCTGGAGGCCATCATCGGCCGCCGGCCGGATGGCATCTTTCTCACCGGTGTGCTGCACTCGGGCAAGGGCCGCACGCGCCTGCTGGCGTCGGGCATTCCGGTGGTGGAGACCTGGGACCTGACGCCGGCGCCGATCGACATGTTGGTGGGTTTCTCGCACGCCGACATCGGCCGCGAGGTGGCGAAGTTCCTGATCGGCAAGGGACGGCGGCGCCTGGCGATGATCCGCGCGGACGACGAGCGCGCGGACCGGCGTGCCAAGGCGTTTGCGGCCGAGGTGGCGCGCAGCGGGCTGGCCGAGGCGAAGGTGGAGGTGGTGGACGTGGGGGCTTCGCGCACGATCAAGAGTGGGCGGGATGCATTGGCCCGCCTGTTGGAGATCGAGCCCGAGGTGGACGCGGTGTTCTGCAGTTCGGACCTGCTGGCTTCAGGGGTGGTGACGGAGGCGCGGGTGCGCGGCATCGACATCCCGGGCCGTCTGGCCATCGTGGGTTTCGGCGACGTGCCTTTCGTGGCGGACATGGTGCCGGCACTGAGCACGGTGCACATCAACGGCGCGGACATCGGGCGCATGGCGGGGCGGTGTCTGATCGACCGGGCCGAGGGGCGGGAGGTGGCCCAGCGGGTGGTGGATGTGGGGTTTTCCATCGTCGAGCGGGAAACCACCTGAGTTCTTTCTCCGGCTGATCCGGTCGTCGAGGGTGGGGGTGGCCGGCTCCGCTCATGTCCTCCGAACCGGCTGCGCCGGTTCTCCCCCTTTACTTCGCTGCGCCGGCCACCCCCACCCTCGACGACCTCGTTGGCACCTGTGCGGTCAGTCGCGTGGGGCGCCTGCATCGCTTCTGGCGCGGGAGTGGTCGGCGCTCTGCGCAGCGGGGTAAAGGAGGAG
>JAGKSX010000096.1 GCA_018993155.1 Hydrogenophaga sp. | reverse complement strand
GGGCCCCCGGGGGGGGGGCGGCGCGCCTGCGCGGGGGGGGGGGGCCCGGGGGCGGGGCGGGGGCGCGCCGAAATGACCCCCCCGGGCAGACCGGGGCGCCCGCGCGCGGGCCGTGGGGGCCCCCCAGCGAGGGTGCCCCCGCCCCGGCCCCCCCGCCTTCCCGTTCCCACGGGGGGGGGGCGCGCGCCCCGGGCAACCGCCACTTCGCCGACCTCATGACCTACCTGGGCACGATGATCATTCCGCGCACCCGCCTCAACACGGCCAGCAGCGCGCCCGAAGGCCGCCTGGCCTACCTGCGGCGCGTGCACGGCGAGCACCAGAGCATCTACAACGCGATCCGCCTGCGTGAGCCCGAGGCCGCTCGCCAGGCCATGCGCCTGCACCTCTCCAACAGCCGCGAACGCCTGCGCCGCGCCCAACCCGACAGCCCCGCATGACGGACCGCCTCGGCGGCGCGGCCTTCTTCAGCCGGCCGCGCAACGTGGTGCTGCTCGCCACCCTGTGCTGTCTGCTCTGGGGCAGCGCCTACCCGGCCATCAAGAGCGGCTATGCGCTGCTGTCCATCGGCCGAGACGACACGGCCTCGCAACTCGTGTTCGCGGGCTGGCGCTTCCTGCTCGCGGGTGTGCTGCTGCTGGGCATCGCGCGCGCCATCGGGCGGCCGGTGTTCGCGCTGCCGCGCGCCAGCATCGGCCGCATCGCCTTGCTCGGGCTGGCGCAGACCTCGCTGCAATACGTGTTCTTCTACGTCGGCCTGGCCCACACCACCGGCGTCAAGGCCTCCATCCTCAACGCCACCGGCACCTTCTTCAGCGTGCTGCTGGCGCACTTCATCTACCACAACGACCGGCTGGATCACCGCAAGGCACTGGGCTGCCTGGTGGGCTTCGCGGGCGTGATGGCGGTGAACCTGCGCAGCGGCGACCAGGGGCTGGACGCGGGCTTCACGCTGCTGGGCGAGGGCTTCATCGTCATCGCGGCCTTCGTGCTCTCGGCCGCGAGCATCTACGGCAAGCGGCTGTCGCAGCGGATCGACGCCATGGTCATGACCGGCTGCCAGCTGGCCATTGGCGGCCTGGCGCTGCTGCTGGCGGGCCACGCCTTCGGCGGTGCGCTGCACGGCATGTCGCTCGCGCCGGCCGTGCTGCTGCTCTACATGGCCGTGCTCTCGGCGGCGGCCTTCGCGCTGTGGGCCGCGCTGCTGAAATACAACCGCGTCGGCATGGTCTCGGTGTTCAACTTCCTGATTCCGGTGTTCGGTGCGCTGCTCTCCGCGCTGTTCCTGGGCGAGCAGATCCTGGCCTGGCGCAACGCCGTGGCCCTGCTGCTGGTGTGCGGCGGCATCTGGCTCGTCACCACCGACCGGCGCCCGCCGCCCAGCGCGGCCAATCCGGCGGGTTGACCGCGCCGCCAGCGGCGCTACAGTGCCCTTTCGCCAACGCGTTGCCGGTGCACCCGGCGGCGCACCAGCCAAAGGGGTTGTCATGACGTGGTTGATCGTCGGTCTGGTGTTGTTCCTGGGTGTGCACTCGGTGTCCATCGTTTCGCCGCAAGGCCGCCACGCGCTGGCCGGGCGCATGGGCGAAGGCGGCTACAAGGGCGCGTACGCGCTGGTCTCCTTCGTCGGTCTGGCGCTGATCGTCTGGGGCTACAGCCTCGCGCGCCAGGCCCCGGTGCTGCTTTACACACCGCCCACCGGCCTGCGCCACCTGGCGCTGCTGCTCATGCTGCCGGTGTTCGTGCTGCTGTTCGCGGCCTACCTGCCCGGGCGCATTCAGCGTGTGGCGAAACACCCCATGCTGCTGGCCGTGAAGTGCTGGGCGCTGGCCCACCTGCTGGCCAATGGCACGCTGGCCGATGTGCTGCTGTTTGGCGGCTTTCTGGCCTGGGCCGTGGCCGACCGCATCTCGGTCAAGCGCCGCGCAGCCGCCGGCCTGCTGCGCAGCCCGCCCGCGTTGCCCGGCAGCACGGCCAACGACGCGATCGCGCTGGTCGGCGGGTTGGCGGTCTACCTGCTCTTCGTGTACTGGGCCCACGCCTGGCTGTTCGGCGTGCGCCCCATGGGCGGCTGAGGGGAACCCTGAGCGGTTCGCGCGCACCAACCGCCTTGCCGCCTCTTTTTCCGCAATCCCTTCCACACCACCATGACCCGTCCCTTCACCGCCCCCTTGCTGCCTCTGTTGGTCCTCCTGGGCACGCTGTTTGCCCCTGCCGCGCATGCGCAAGTCCCCGCTGTCACCACCGAAGTCGTCGCTCGCGGCCTGCACAACCCCTGGGCGGTGGCCTTCATTGGCGAGGGCCGCATGCTGGTGGCCGAGCGGCCCGGCCGCATGCGCGTGATCGGCACCGACGGCCGCGTGGGTGAGCCCCTGAAGGGCGTGCCCGACGTGGACGCGGTGGGGCAGGGCGGCCTGCTCGATCTGGTGACGGACCGCGACTTCGCGCGCAACCGCACGGTGCACTTCTGTTACGCCGAGCCCGGCGCGATGGGCATGCGCAACTCCACCGCGCTGGCCTCGGCGCGCCTCTCGGCCGATGCCCGGTCGCTGGAAAACGTCAGGGTCATCTTCAGCCAGCAACCCAAGGTGAGCAGCCGGCTGCACTTCGGTTGCCGCATCGCGCAGGCCGAGGACGGCAGCCTGTTCCTGGCCCTTGGTGACCGGTTCCAGCGCATGGCCGATGCGCAGACGCTGGACAACCACCATGGCAAGGTGGTGCGCGTGCGCCCCGATGGCCGCGCGCACCCCGACAATCCCTTCATTGGCCGCGCCGGCGCCCTGCCCGAGATCTGGAGCCTGGGCCATCGCAACGTGCAGGGTGCGGCGATCGGCCCCGATGGCCGCCTCTGGACCATCGAACACGGCCCGCAGGGCGGTGACGAGCTCAACCGCACCGACGCCGGCAAGAACTACGGCTGGCCCGTCATCACCTACGGCGAGAACTACGGCGGCGGCCAGATCGGCGACGGCCTCACCAGCAAGGATGGCCTGGAGCAGCCGCTGCTGTACTGGAAACCTTCCATCGCGCCCTCGGGCATGGCCTTCGTGAAAGGCGGCCCCTATGGCAAGGACTGGCAGGGCAACCTGCTGGTGGGCTCGCTCAAGTTCCAGTACCTCGTGCGCCTCGTGATGGACGGCGACCGCGTGGTGCGCGAAGAAAAACTGCTGCCCCAACTGGCCCAGCGCGTGCGCGACGTGCGCCAGGGCCCGGACGGCTTCATCTACCTCCTCACCGACGACCGCGACGGCCAGCTGTTGCGGCTCAAGCCCGGAAGCTGACACCATGAACTCCACGCCCCGACCGGTTGACCCACAGCGCTCTTTTTCGGACGCATTGCCCAACCGCGCGGGGCTCGCGCGCCACTACACGGCGGTGCGCGAACGCAGCCGCGCGCTGGCCGCGCCGCTCTCGCCCGAGGACTGCCAGGCCCAGTCCATGCCCGATGCCAGCCCGACCAAATGGCACCTCGCGCACGTCACCTGGTTCTTCGAGACCTTCGTGCTCGAACGCTTCGAGCACGGCTTCAAGCCGTTCGACCCCGCGTTCCGCGTGCTCTTCAACAGCTACTACCAGGGCGTTGGCGAGCCCTTCTCGCGACCGCAACGCGGCCTGCTCACGCGGCCCGACCTCGCCACCGTGTGGCAGTGGCGCGAGCAGGTGGACGCGCGCATCGCCCATCTGATCGGACACACCGACAGCGCGGATGCGCTGCGCCTGATCGAACTCGGCCTGCACCACGAGCAGCAGCACCAGGAACTGCTGCTCACCGACGTGAAGCACCTGCTGTCCATCAACCCCTTGCGCCCGGTCTACCAGCGCCACTGGCCGTTGGTGTCCGTGACCACGGTGGCGCCGCGCTGGGTTGAGCAACCCGGTGGCCTGGTCGAGATCGGCCACGCGGGCGAAGGCTTCGCATTCGACAACGAGCTGCCGCGCCATCGCCAGTGGCTGGAGCCTTACGCCCTCATGAACCGGCTGGTCACGCACGGCGAGTGGTGGGCCTTCGTGCAGGACGGTGGCTACACCGAGCCGCGCTGGTGGCTCGCCGCCGGCTGGGACTGGGTGCGCGCGCAAGGCCTGCGCGCACCGCTGTACTGGACGCTGCCGCCGGAGGCCTCGGCCACCTTGCCCACCGTGTTCACCCTGCACGGTGAAGCGCCGCTGGACCCGCACACCCCGGTCACGCACATCAGCCACTTCGAAGCCGACGCCTTCGCGCGCTGGGCTGCCGCCACGCACGCCGACTGGCGCGGCGCGCGCCTGCCCACCGAGGCCGAGTGGGAAGCGGCCGCGGCCGAGTTGCCCGTGCAGGGTAACCTGCAGGAAGGCCACGCGCTGCACCCGCTGCCCGCGCGCGCCGCAGGCGATGGCCTGCTGCAGATGTACGGTGATGTCTGGGAATGGACCAGCAGCGGCTACCACGCCTACCCCGGCTACCAGCCCGCCGAAGGCGCGGTCGGCGAGTACAACGGCAAATTCATGATCAACCAGTACGTGCTGCGCGGCGGCTCGTGCGCCACGCCGGCGTCGCAGCTGCGCGCCAGCTACCGCAACTTTTTCCCCACCGACGCGCGCTGGCAGTTCAGCGGCCTGCGGCTGGCGCGAAGCGCTTAGGAGACCCTCATGCGATACATCGACCAGGCCCCGCATTTCGTCCAGCTGCACCACCCACGCCCCGGCGCTGCGCACCCGGAACTGATCGCCGGCCTCATGGACACGCCGGCGCGCATCGCACCGAAGTTCTTCTATGACGCGCTGGGTTCGAGGCTGTTCGACGCCATCACCGAATTGCCCGAGTACTACCCCACGCGCACCGAGGCGGCCGTGTTCGCGCAACACGGGGCGGACATGGCGCGCCACGTGCCTGAAGGTGCGGTCATGGTGGACCTGGGCGCGGGCAGTTGCGCCAAGGCCGCGCGCCTCTTTCCTGTGCTGCAGCCCTCGGCCTATGTGCCGGTGGACATCTCGGTGGACTACCTGCGCGATACGCTGGCCGCCCTGCAGCAGCGCCATGCCGACCTGCCCATGCTCGGCCTGGGCATGGACTTCTCCACGCGCTTCGCGCTGGGCGCCGACACCACCAACTGGCTCAGCGAGCGCGCCTTGGCGCAGCAACCGCGCGTGGTCTTCTACCCTGGTTCCAGCATCGGCAACTTCCTGCCCGACGAGGCCCTGGCCCTGCTGTGCCAGGCGCACGCGGTGTGCGAAGCCGGCGGCACCGGCGGCGGGCTGCTGATCGGCGTGGACCGCGTCAAACCGCGCGCCGTGCTCGAGCCCGCCTACGACGACGCGCTGGGCGTGACGGCGGCCTTCAACCGCAACCTGCTGCGGCACGTGAACCGCCTGCTCGGCGCCGACTTCGCACCCGCCGCGTGGCAACACGTGGGGCTGTACAACGCCGACGAATCGCGCATCGAGATGCACCTGCAGGCCATCGGTGAGCAGACCGTGCGCTGGCCCGGCGGTGAGCGCCGCTTCGCCGACGGTGAGCGCCTGCACACCGAGAACTCGTACAAGTGGGCGCCCGAAGACTTCGAGACCCTGCTGCGCGAAGCCGGCTTCGGCGCGCCCCGGCACTGGACGGACGCCAATGGGTGGTTCAGTGTGTTCTGGGCGCCGGCCTGACCATCTGTTTGCGGCCTCTTCCCAGAACGGTCAGCGCCAGAAAAACCGCCCCCGATGCCAGCAGCCCCGCCATCAGCGAGGCGAGGTCGCCATCGCCGAAAGGCACACCCGCCCAATGGGCCAGGTAGACGCCCAGCGATGCCACGAACCCGGCCCCCATCACCCAGGAGGCTGCTGAGGGGGTGAGGCGCCAGCCCGCCAGCAGGGCCGCGAAGGCCACCGCGATGCTGCCGATGTAGATCACATTCACCGACACCATCGTGGCGACGATGCCTTGCCCTCGGGCGGTCAGTGCGGTGGCGATGCCCAGGGCCACGATGCCCATCCAGGCGGGGTCGGCGGCCTGGGTGCCGCCGGCCGCAGAGCGCAGCGCATCGGCCATGGCGCGGGTGATGGCGGCACCCGAACCGAGCGCGGCCGCCGAGAGGCCGACCAGCACCAGCGCGCTGACCGCCGCACCGAAATGGCCGACTTCCCGGGCGAGGATGAACGGGATGATCTGCTTGACGTCGTGAAGGCTCGCCAGACTGCCGGTTGCCTTGAAGCCGAGCACCACGGAAGGGGGCAGGAAGCTGACGGCGACCAGACACGCGCTGGCGATCAGGCAGCCCATCACCGCGCCCGAGGCGCGCCTCGCCGCCAGCAGGAACTGGTGGTAGTCGGCGCCGGTGCAGACCAGGGCCGCCACCGCGATCGACAGGGACAGCATGGCGCCGATGCCCAGGGACGGTGCGTCGGCCGTGAAGCGTTGGGGGCTCTCGAGGTAGATGGCTCCGCCGCCGCCGTGGATCAAGGCCAGGACCAGCACCACGCCGCTGGCGATCAGGAAGAAGGAGAAGAGGGTGGACGCGGCGCCGAGCCGCAGCCGGGATGCCAGCAGGATGCTGGTCAGCACGAGCGCGTAGGCGCCCAGGGTGGGCAGCCCCAGCAGCCGGACCGTGGCCACGCCGCCGTGGATCTGCGCGGCCAGCACGCCGGCCATCCAGATCACCGACAGGAGCGCGACGGCCTTTCCGGTGCGCTCCCCGAAGGCCGCCCCGAAGACGTCCCAGATGGCCATGCCCGATCGCCACACCCGTGCCGCGAAGAGCGCCAGCAGCAGCATGCCCAGGGCCGTCGCCAGGCCGTAGATGCTCCCCGCCATGCCGTGGGTCATCGCCATTTCGCCGGAACCGAACAGGAATCCGATGCCGTAGCTCGCGGAGACGAGCAGCGCGGCGACCTGCAGGGCGTTCAAGGTGCGGCTCATGGGCGGTCCTCCTTTGGGTGCGCGGATTCTCGCCTCCGGCGGGGTTTTGTGAAGTCGTTTTTCTTACTTCATAAGTCGAATTAGAGCGGCATCAACCGGCGGAATCTTTTTCCCGGAGGCGGGCACGCACAATGGCGGCCGAGCCACGCCTCCCCCGACCCAGCCTGCCGAGAGACCCATGACCCCCTCC